>JAPLRF010000030.1 GCA_026399315.1 Gammaproteobacteria bacterium | reverse complement strand
TCATCGCAAAAAGCAAATCCAATCAGCTCAGAAACGCATCCCGGCAGGGTGCGTGCGAACGCGCATATTATCGCCTCTACTTCATACTTCCTTAAGTCTCACTCTGTATGATTCATATTTATACAAATAAGCAAAGTGGGGATAAAGATGCGCCGTCAAACAGAACTGCACCAAGTGGTATTAACAAGACCCAATGGATCACAGATTAGCACCATCCGCACACAAGCCATTGGCACGCAAAGCAAACGCATTGATAATGATCAGGATAAGGCAGGCGCATTGGCGATTCTGATGCGAGTTTTGTTAACAGGCCTTAGCAACACCCGCACGCCTGGCGATCAATCTAAAAACATACCTTCTGTCCCCTATTTTATGCCAAGAGAGATCTGGCTATTAATATTAAGTTTTAACTTAATACCGGGCGCTACCTATCTAAAATCATCAATCCCCGCTGGCATTAGAGCCTCAAATACCCCGTATATTGAACCCATAGAAAAACTCGGCGCAGTTGCCATAACTTTAAGAAAACCATCGCTTTTCCCTGTTATGAAAAATTCAGATGCTGTTATCGAAGCGGTATTGCATGGTGATGAAGAGATGGTTTTGAAAATGGTTCAAGCCGATCCACAGTGCTTAACACGAAGTGGCACAGCCATTGATTTACAAGGAAACCCTTTTACGGGCACACCATTACAAACGGCATTGCGCACAACGGATATTGAAATGTGCGAAAAAATGAAGCCTTATTTTGCTCAGATTGAAGAGGGTGAAGCAGAAATGCATCGCCAAATTAAAGAAATCTACACGCAAAGCTTAAACCGTTATTTGGAAATACAACACTCAGCTTTACAAGAACAAGAAGCAAAGCAATTGGAATTATTGCAATCACCAACTGATTTAGATGCAGCGCAAGAAAATCAGCATCAGGAAATTGTAAAAAGAATTAAGCAAGCAACAAAAAGAATTATCACTTATAAAGATGCATTGGAAACTAATGATATTCATAAAATCATTGGAGCACATGATCAAGCGCAAGAAGACAATGCATTTAATTTTCAAGCTTACGTAGAGGCTATTTGCAATGCAAAACAGGCAGAATTAGATGATGCAATTAATCTTGTCAATGCTGGTCCTACAGAAACTGCTGATGCTCGTCAAAAACCATTTGATCAACTCACGCTGACGCTGGTTGAAAAATTAAATCGCTTCAGAGAAAAATTTGTAATACATGCGCAACAAGAAATTATTTTTAATCCCCATCATATTTTAACTGGCCAAAAACACAATGAAAAAACGTGGGATGAAGTTGATGCCTCCCCATCATATTTTAACTGGCCAAAAACACAATGAAAAAACGTGGGATGAAGTTGATGCCATGAGCATTACAGATCCAGGATATAAAAAGCGCATCGTAATTTTCTCGCAGTTGGTTGGATGGTCGCAACGAAATGCGGCAGAGCCCGTAAAACAAGATATTCGCCAGGGCACTTACTATTTGACTGAAGAAAAAGAGCCTCGATCTCGCCCGTCTCGTTTTAATGACTGGAATTCTACTCAAGGTGTTGTTCGTAATTCCGTCGTTGATGAGGCCATCCTTGATTCGTCGGTTATTGATGGTATTGGATATAAGTTCGGCGCTGCCAGCCTGCTGCATGCGGGCTCCGTCGCGAGCGCGGGCGGCGCGGGGACGGTGCGCGGGGGTTGGTCGCGGCTTCTTTTCAAAATTTATGTCGAACAAAAACGTCACACTTGGAAAACTTATTGCGCCCGCGAAATCACATCAGTCTCGCCGCTGTGCGGTGATGTGAGATAGTGCTGGAGGAACTCGGTGGCATTTTCTGCAGCTGAGGGTGTCCAGCATGATTCGATGTATGCGGTTGCTAACTCTTTATGTTTCCAAATGCCTGACGTGTTTGCCCACCAGCGTAACCACTGAACAAGATATTGTTTGATCTTGGGGCGAGAAACACCATCTGCGACCATCCATTTAACTTGCTCGCGTGCTTTGCGTAGTGTTCGCGGATGCGGAACAATACGCAAAATATCCTGTGATTGATTGATTGATTGATTGATTCTGTTTCCAGGTCCATTTTTCGGGGAATGAAAGTATGGGATTTAGTGCGGTTTTGGACACCCTATGTTAGAAGCTGGGTGAATCTATTTCCGCCATTAAATTAATGTTGTTTAAATCCAATAAATAAACAACATGTTTTTCTATTCTGATTAATTTTTTTTCTTGCCATGTGTGAAATATACGGCTAATCGTGTTTGGCGTCATTCGCAAGTAGTTAGCAATATCGTGATGTGTCATTAGCAAGTGACAATAATTTTCTGCGAAACCCATTTTCTGATAACGCAGTGATAACTGCAATAGAAAAGTAGCCACGCGCTGTTGTGCGCTGGTTCTCAGTAATGCGATATTATCTTGGTGAATGCGAAGGCTGACCATCTTCAGTAATTGCGCTCCCATTGTTGGTATTTCTTGTGCCATGGAGAAAATTTTTTGTATTGGAACGACGCATATATTGGATTGATCGAGCGCTGTGATTGAAATGGATCGATGCGTTTCATCAATTCCTTCCCAGCCAAACAAATCGGTTGGAAAATAGAATCCCATGATATATTCGTCGCCATTTTTTTTGACGATCGCGCTTTTTAAGATGCCCGCACGAATAATGTAAAGATTTTGTGAAATTTCACCTTGGTAGCATAAATGTTCCCCTTTTTTTAATAGACGCGAGGGAAATTGAAAATAACTTGAAGCGATATCAACGTGTGAAGCTTGCGACGAGAGACAGTAGCGCGCATGGGTGCAATCATGGCAGGTGTTTTTTTTATCGGGCATAAGGGGGGGGTCCTTTTCTGTATATTTATTATACAGTGCGGACAGTGGGTAATGACAGTTAAAAAATACAATCGGGGAGGGTATCAGCAACAAAATAGGTTGGCTTTATCCCATGCGCGTCAAGCGGATAATTAAATAGCTCGGAAATGCAGTCGGAAGGCTGTGTGTGAACCCGTAAATCATTCCCTGTTTCTAATTTTGCGCTATTTAATAAAGCATTTGGATTTTAACAAGTTATCGGATATCTTTACGTCAAATTATATAAAATTTCCAGGAAAAAAATGAAGAGTCGAATAGACAGAATAGGTTGGTTGAGCGCATTAGTTTTTTTCAACACAGTGGTACTTTGTTGTTGTAGCATTCCCGCTATTTTGACTGATCCTTCCCCGCACGCTTTTTTAACAGGCACGTTTTATGTTTTATGTAATATTGCTCAAAACTTTTTGTTTTCAGCTGCGGTGGGTGTCATTTTATTGCCTGTATTTTTATTTATTCGATCTCTGATTGTAAAAGCAGCTTTGGGGTTATTTTTTGTTGCATTGGCGCAAATAATTTGTTTTATGAATGCGAAGGTGTTTGGTTTCTGGCATTTATACATCAATAAAACCTTGCTTCATTTATATCTTATTGGCGGAACGAAGGTGTTTGAGGTCCATGATACGCTTTATCTTTGGATTTCATTAATGACAATCACCTTCCTGTTCGTCAGCGGCCTAACTGTCTTTTTCACCTATAAAATAAGGCATTGCTTTAACGGCAAATGCTGGCTTGGCGTGTTGCTGCTTATTTATGTTCTTGCGCAATCGTTTTTTATTTTTTTCTGTACGCAAAGCAATATGCGATTTTTACAATACACGATAAAAATACCTTATTTTTATAGTTTATCGATAAGCAATGCAGCAGAACAAATAGGGCTTGCCATTTTTCCTGAAAAAACACTGCCCAAAAAACTGCAAAGCATTTTAGCGGGCAATAAAAAATTGCAGTACCCGTTACATCCATTGCATTATCATTTACCGAAAAAAAACTTAAATGTATTGCTCATTGTGGTTGATACTTTGCGCTATGATATGGTGAATCCAATAAACATGCCGGCAGTTTCTGCGTTTTCGAAAACGGCAAATTTATTTTTGGACAATCAAAGTGGCGGAGATTGTACCCGCCCCGGTATTTTTTCCTTATTTTACAGTATTCCGGCAACGTATTGGAATTCGGTTAGAAGTGAGCGTCAAGGTTCTATTTTAATCCAGGCATTTCAAGCAAATCATTATCAGCTTGGATTGTACGCCAGTGCGCCACTGATATCGCCACCATTTGATCAGACAGTATTTGCAACGGTTAAAAATTTAAAATTAAGCACGTCAGGCAAAACGGCGATTGACCGTGATAAAAAAATGACGGAAGAAATGCAGGCATTTTTAAATCACGCGGCAAAAAATCAAAAGCCCTTTTTTGGTTTTTTGTTTTATGATGCGCCGCATGCTTATAATTCCTTATCGTTAAAAACACCATTTTATCCAACGGGTTATTTGAATTATTTTGATATTCACAATAATACGCCCGTGACGCCCATTTATAATTTATATAAAAACTCTGTTCATGCTGATGACCACTTGATTAAAAAAATATTAACAACGTTAAAGCAAGATAAGCTAGATAAAAACACCATTATTATTATCACATCTGATCACGGTCAGGAATATAACGAATATCACAATGATTATTGGGAGCATGCCAGTGGATTTTCAAAATACCAAATGCGCACACCGATGATTATTGCATGGCCAGGAATAAAGCCGACAACAGTGCGCTACCAAACAACGCATTATGATTTGGCGCCTACTTTATTAAGGCGCGTATTGGGCGTAAGCAATCCCGAAAGTGATTATAGTGTTGGAGACGACTTTTTTTCTAAAAAACAGCAAGGTCCATTTCTTGCTTCAAATTATGGCTATTTTGCATTGCTGACACAGAATCAAGCGATTATCTTTTATGACTCCGGACTGTATCGTAAAACCACGCTGACAATGAAATCGTTGCCAGATGCAAAAATTACCCCTGCTGATTTTTCTAGCGCAATTGAGGAAATGACGCGGTATTATTCCGTTTTCTGATGCGTCCTGTGAAAATACCAAAACGCAAAATTATTAAAATATAATTGACTGAATTTAAAGTTAATTATTTTTTATTAAAATAATATTTACAAGCAGTAGCAAATATCCAATAGCTGATGTATATTCTGAAAAACTAAAAGTAAGGACTTTATGAAAAATTTCGTGAGAATAGCAAGTCTGTTAGTGTTAACAGCTGCCTTGGGTTTGACTTCATCGGCAATGGCGCAACAGGCGTCACCTTATGCTTACATATATTCTTTGTATGGTGGTACGCAAGTATCTGAGGTAACGTTGGACAAAGTAGATATAATCTCATCAAACACACAGGCGAGTTTGCCGTCATTACCTGCTGAAATATCAAGCAACAACAATCAAGAAGGTTTGGTAACTGCCTATGCTACAACAGCCAGTGAACAAGCACTTTCTGTGGTCCTTCATTACACGGTGACTGCAGGCATTGGTCCAACTAAATGTGATGTCACTGTTTCGACACCCAGCATACCGAACAAGAATCAGCCATTAAATGCGGTTATTTCAAACGGCTGTAGTGCTACCGTGTTATTTAATCCAGTCTATAGCGTTAATCCAGCAGATGGTGATCAAGTTGTTACGATCAATTGGAAACTGCAGTAGAACAATTTGAGTGTTTTGCGCATGAAAGCCATCGTCTGCAGCGATTCTCGACGAACAATCGTTAGGCCAAATGCGCTTCAGCGTGATATCAATACCATTGCTGTTGCGGGAGGTTATCAGGGATCAGTGCTTGCATGCTGACACAGCTCCCCGACACTTTTCAATCGGAGCAATACTGTTTTCGTCGCTTTGAAATTTGGAGTGGATACAAGCCCAGAGTGTCGCTCTAAATCACATACTTGCATACTCCAATAAATGGACCTGAAAAGAGAGTGATTTTCGAGCTCAAAAAAAGGGGGGAATGCGTTTTGGTGAGTTTGGACACGCTAATACAAACCATGCTTGAAAAAATTCAGCACATTCCGCTGTTGAAAATAAATCCCCGCTTTTTTCAAAACACGGTATTGCGCAAATTATTTTTTATAGCATAATCTCACTCATGAAAAAAAATAGCGTGGGCATTGCCATGGTTGAAGTTTTAATTTCAATGGGATTAATATCCCTTGTCTTGTTGTCATTATTGTCTTATCAAATTTCAGCTTTAAAAAGCATTGAATCAAGTAATTTCAATAACATTGCCATGACACAATTGATTAATTTTTCTGAAATGTTATGGATTAATAAAACAGATGGCGCGCGCAATCGCTTTTTATCTTCGTGGAATAAGGATAATCAGAATTTATTACCGGAAGGCGAAGGTAATTTCATTGAAACAGATGATCATCAATGTACGATCACAATAAATTGGTTTTTCAAAAAGAAAATGGCGTTGTCGGAGCAAGTATTTTGCTGATGTTCAGGCTTTTACTGTGCTGAGATATCATGGCGGTTTTTCACTAATTGAACTGATGCTCGCCTTATCAATGGGTTCTTTGGTGTGTATTGGCATTTTTAATTTATTTAATATTATGGAAAATTTGCATGAAAGACAGATGAGCGTGGCGCATGAACAAGACGACAGTCGTTTTATTTCTCAGTTTTTAAGGAAAAAAATCCAGATGGCGGGGAATGAATCTTGTATTGCGAGGTCGAAAAAGAAACCGCGTTCAATTACCATCCGAAAATATACTGCTAAACAAGCTGAAAATACATTTAATATTTATATTAATAAGGGGACTGATTTGTTGCAATTGCGTGAATGTGTTCGTTTTCAGGATAAACAAGCGTATTTGCCGATTCTATTCTATGTGGCCAATACTTTCCGTACTGCGTTTAGCGGTGAAAAGATTAATGCTTTGTTTTATCAGATTGACGATCATCCGCGTGAAGAATTAATAACGGGCATGTCATACTTTAAAATTCGCTTATATCACGTTAAAAAAAACAAAAGGAATATTCGTGCTGTGAGAATCGATTTTTTATTATCTTCGATTGATACTATTTTAAAAAATAAACAATCTTATTGGTTTGATGGAAAATGGCTTGCGCCAAAGGATCGGGCTTTATATCAATCGGGGATTTTGTATGCTGCAAGAAGGAATGCTTAAATCTGATAATGGGTTTGTATTGATGATCACTTTACTGTTTATTTTTGTGATGACAGTTATATTAATTGCGGGGACGCAAGATATTATTTTAGAAAATAAAATGCAAAATAGCACGCAAGAATCTGCTCAGCTTTTTTCACGTGCTGAATTAGGCGTACAACAAAAAATACTGGCTCTGGAGGGTGTGTCAATTAGCTTGCCGGATTCAGCGATTGCATTGCAGGTTAAAGCGAAAATAATCGATACAGATGATTGTGATAATCAAACAATCGATATTCGATCAGTCGCAAAGAATAGTTTTTCACACGTGGTCTTGAATAGTCGAGGTATCTTCGCTAAAGTACCACGAGAAAAGCATTGTAAGAATAGGCCTGCGTATCATGTTCTCTGGTGGAACGTAGCGCATTGAAGCCGATTGATATTAAAAACAGAATTAAAAGGATTTTCCATGACCACTTTAAAAAATAAAACAATTTTAATAACAGGCTCTACACGCGGTATTGGCCTTGCCATGGCAAAACGCTTTGCGCAAGATGGCGCAAATATTATTATTACGGGTAAGACTACTGAAAAACACGATGCCTTGCCGGGTACTATTTACACGGCAGCAGAAGAAGTAACCCAAGCGGGCGGAACGGCATTGCCCTTAGTGTTAGATGTGCGTGATGAAAAGCAAATTGAACAGGTGATTGATCAAGCTGTCCAAAAATTTGGAGGCGTTGATATTTTAGTCAACAATGCCAGCGCAATTTCATTAACGAACACGGCCAACACGCCTTTAAAACGATTTGATTTGATGATGGGTGTGAACGCGCGGGCTACCTTTGCTTGTTCGCGAGCCTGCATTCCGCATTTAATGAAGGCAGCGAATCCGCATATTTTAAATATGTCGCCACCGCTTTCGATGTTGGCGAAATGGTTTAAAGATCACTTGGCCTACACATATTCGAAATATGGGATGAGTATTTGCACTTTGGGAATGGCTGCTGAATTTAAGGGTGCGGGCATCGCTGTCAATTCGTTGTGGCCAAAAACAACAATCGCAACTTCTGCCATTAAAATGAATTTCCCACCTGAATTGTATGCTGCTTCGCGTGATCCTTTAATTGTGGCCAATGCCGCTTATTGGATTTTAACGCAAAATAGCCGTGAATTAACGGGGCAGTTTTTAATTGACGAGGAAATATTGGCAAAAGCGGGTGAAACGGATTTCACGCGTTATAACATGATGAAAGGCGTGGCGCCGATGAGGGACCTGTTCTTGGAATAGTTTGCTTGTTTAGTATGGAATCTGTTAACGTCAAATGTATCCGCTAATTTAAATGGCGTTAGATTATGTTGAATTGGGTTGTCATTTTTTTAGTGATCGCGATTATTTCAGGTCTTTTGGGTTTTACGGGTATCGCGGTGCAGGCTGCGGGCATTGCCAAGATTCTTTTTCTTATTTTCCTTGTGTTGTTTGTGGTTTCACTATTTATGCATATGGGTCGAAAAAAATAAATTTACCGTGAAAATCCCAGGAATTTGACTGATTGTAAATTATTTTGTTAATTTCCCTGGATTGTATTTTTTTTCACCACATGCTAGCATTGGGCATCCAGTTAAAAAAATGAGCTGCCCTAATGTTTTCTTGTAAACGTTTTTTTATTAAAACAATCATTCTTATTTCTATTTTATTCGGCCTTATTGCGCTGAGCTTCGGCTGTTTTTTGGGGTTTAATTATTTTACTGGGAATGTGCACACGGTTATTCCCGGAAAAATATATCGAAGCGCGCAACTTGACCATAGTGGCTTGACGTACTACACAAATAAATTTCATTTAAAAACAATTATAGATTTGCGTGGAAGGTGGCCGAAGAATCATTGGTATGAAATAGAGTCTGGTTTCGCAAAAGCAAATCATCTGCATTATTTTCCGATACAATTTTCAGCTTATGTTTTACCACCCAAAAATAAATTGCAAGAATTAGTGCGTGTATTACAAACTGCGCCAAAACCATTAATATTTCATTGCGAGGGCGGCGCTGATCGAACCGGCATGGCGGCTGCAATCAGTGTTATATTATTCGAAAAAAATCCAACTGTGCGACAAATAGAACGTCAGGCATCGTGGCATTATAATGCGATTTCCAAAAAAACAGTGGGCTATCAAATGTTGCAAAACTATTTTGTTTGGTTGAAAAAAAATAACGAGCAGTCATCTAAGCAACACTTTTTAGAATGGGTGAATTCACCTGTCAAAATGAAACCGTATTATGGACGGTTTATCGTGTGAATTTACGGGGTTTTATTTTCGTCAGCGTTTGGTTTTTCTTCGTTCGGACTAACTTCACCACTTGAATCAACTTTATCGCCTGTTGGCGCTGCAAGTGTAAATCCATCTTCATCGTCCTTTGTTGCATCATCGTGATCTGGTCCGGGTATTGCCGGAGCGACCTCAGCCTCTTGCTCTTTTTCTGCAGTTTCTGTGTTTGATGAAGGCGCAGGCGCCGACAGGGTATCGTTAACTTCCGCATTTACTTTTTCTGCTACGTCTGTCGCTGCTTTGGCAACTTCATTGAGCGCGCCAGTTGCAGCAATTTGTTTTGCTGCGGCGTCCAGATGGGGCGCTACAACATCCACAAAGGCTGTTTTCAGGGCATGTTGATCAGATTTTAATTGCTCGCCCACAACCTTGCCGCCAAGGGCACTCACTTCTGCGTCTATCATTTTCATGAATTCGGCTTGGTCGACGGTTTTTCCTTTAAATAAATCAGGATTGGCATCCATATATTCTTTTACTTTACTATCATCACTTAGTATTTTTTCAACATAAGCACCATCTTTGGCGTATCCTAAAAAAATTGCACCGTCTTGCTGGGTCAGGATGTTTAATCTCCCTTCAATTACTTGCGCACGTTCTTTTGCAGTCATTACCCTGGCTTTTTCTTCACTATCAAGATCCGCGGCTGTAAATAACTCAACGCTTTGTTTTGTTTCGGCTTGTATGCCGCGCGCATATTTTGCGGTAAGGGTGGTTTTGATTGTTGCTTCTTGTGCAAGCGTGCTGTTCCCAGTGGCGCGGGCATTCTCCATCGCATTATAATGGTCATCAACAATGCTGTGCATATATTCAGGTATGTCAGCATAAAATTCTGCGCGATTAAAGTCAGGTGCCTGTGTTTGTTGGTAAAGCTCAGTGCTTTCTCGCATTGCTTCAGGTGAAAAAGTTTGTTCAGCGATGCGAACCGCTTTTTCTTGTATAACGGGATCATTGGCAAAATGTTTTTTAACAGCATCAACGGCTGATGTGCGTGCTTTTGTAATGATTTTTTTACATGCTTCTAACTTCGCTGGAATCGGATTGACTGGTTTTTCTGCTTCTTTTTCGGGTGGTGCAAAACGGGTTGATGGCGTGCGTGCGGGTTGCTGTTGTTGCTGTTGATTCATGTTTTCTTGTTGTTTTGTGCTTTCCAGTATTTTTTTTCTGACGTAGTCACTTTTTAAGGCTTCGAGTCGTCCTTCAATTTGCCAATCTTGTTGCATTTTTTCTTCAAGAAAAATATCTAAAACGGCAGCAAAAAATTGTTTGTCATTTTCCAGTTTTTGACGTGGATCATTTGGATTGGTGATTGCACTGGTTTTTGGCATGGCAGGACTCTCATGTTATTGCTATAAAAAAGAGTATATATCAGTTATTAATAAAAATGCGAGCCTAGGCAAGAGGGCCGCTACTAGCGCCATTCCAATTTTCTATGCAACTATTTTTTTGTTTGTACACGCCGTCATGCTCAAATAAGTCACGGTCAGTATAGGCAATGGTAATATGTGGCATAAAGTGCCATGGATCAAAGCGACTTGGGTCGCCGCCACTTTTTACATAAGTATTAAAAATCTTTTTTCGAACTTGAATGAGATCAGGGGAATCCACAACCAAAAAATACGTTTGTAATTGCTTATTGTCATCATAGGCAATGCCTCGGCCAATGCAGATCACCTTAAAATGAGATCGCTGAATATGGGCTGATATAGCAATATTATCGATTGTTTCAGGTGATAAATAAGGTTTTAAGATAGTCTGATATTCTGGTGGTGTAATGAGCGTGATGTGCGAATCTGCCCTGTTTTTCAATACCAATTCGGGATGTTGCGCTTCAAATTTTTTACGTATTACTGATATTGCATTATTGTCGACATTCATTCCAAGCCAATATACGTTGCCATAGTCTGGATCATTGATATGTGAAATAAATGGTGCGTGATGGTGAATATTCTCAGCATACAAGGAGAATGACGTCATTAAAAATAGACACAAGGCGCCTATTTTTATGGATATCCTTTTCAATAAATTAGCCATCTAATTTCCCCGCTCGACATTATTTGAAGCCAGTGAAGGTACGACAGAATGATCAGCTGGCAGTGTAGAAGTAAACACAATAAAAATAGGGAGTGATTTATGGGTTCGCACGCAGCCTTCTGGCTGCGTTTCTGAGCTGTTTAACGATTACAGTTTTCGCTTTAGCAGGTCATTCAATTGTTGCGGATTCGCTTTCCCTTGTGTTGCTTTCATTGCCAAACCCACAAAAAAACCAAACAATTTATCTTTGCCGGAACGATAGTCTGCCAACTGCGTTGGATTAGCCGCAATAATCTCATCGATTATTTTTTCAATCGCGCTTGTGTCAGTAATTTGTTTTAAACCTTTTTTCTCGATGATTTCATCAACTGATTTTTCACCAGACCACAATGCTTCAAAAACCTGTTTGCCGATATTGTTTGAAATAGTTTGATCGTGAATGCGCGAAACCAAGTCACCCAATTGTTTTGCTGAAACAGGGGATTGTTCGATTGATAAATTATGTTTGTTGAGAGAGGCTGACAGTTCGCCGGCAATCCAATTGGCCACTAATTTTGCTTTTGCACCTTGCGCATTCTCAAGTGCAATTTCAAAATAACGTGCAACTGCAATATGTGTTGCAATAAATAATGCGTCGTAGTCATTTAAATCATAATCGCGTTTTAATCGGTCGCGTTTTTCTCTCGGTAATTCAGGCATATCATCACGAATTGATTGTAAAAATTCAGCGGATATTGCTACGGGCAATAAATCCGGGTCAGGGAAATAGCGGTATTCAGGCGCATTTTCTTTGCTGCGCAAACTGTTTGTCATATCCGCATCGGGATCATATGAACGCGTTTCTTGGATGACTTTTCCGCCGTTATCTAAAATATCTTTTTGACGATCGACTTCGTAAGCAATTGCGCGCTCGATAAATCGAAATGAATTGAGGTTTTTTAATTCTGCGCGTGTGCCGAAGGGTGTTCCCTTTTTATGAAGTGAAATATTGATGTCAGCACGGAATGAACCTTCTTGCATGTTGCCATCGGAAATTTCCAAATAACGCACCAATTGATGTAGGGTTTTTAAATACGCGAGCGCTTCTTCTGCAGAGCGCATGTCGGGCTCGGAAACGATTTCTAAAAGCGGTGTGCCTGCGCGATTTAAATCAACGCCTGAAATGTTGGGCAATCCTTCGTGTAGTGATTTCCCGGCATCTTCTTCCAAATGCGCGCGCGTAATATTAATTACTTTTTCTGTTCCGTCATCTAGTGTAATTAACAATGAGCCACCTAAAACAATGGGTAAACTGTCTTGCGAGATTTGATAGCCTTTGGGTAAATCCGGATAGAAATAATTTTTGCGCGCAAAAACCGAATTGTTTGTGATGCTGGCACCGACGGCCAATCCAAATCGTGCGGCCAATTTAACGCATTCTTCGTTTAACACAGGTAAAACACCAGGTAAGGCCAAATCAATTGCGCAGGCTTGTGTATTGGGTTCCGCACCAAAGGCAATCGCTGCGCCCGAAAATATTTTTGTTTTCGTTGCCAGTTGAACGTGGACTTCAATGCCGATTACAGTTTCGTAGGTCATAATTCTCTCTTTTTCTATCGCAAGATTCACGCGCACTTTGTCGGGTACGCTTCTGGAGTATATTTACGCTGGCATCTTTGTATGCCAGTCGGTATTTAATTGAAATTGATGCGCTGCATTTAATATTTTCGCTTCATCAAAATGTTTTCCAATTAATTGTACGCCAACGGGTAAGTTATTGGAAAAACCAGCGGGAATTGAAATGCCTGGTAATCCTGCTAAATTGACAGCGATGGTGAAAATATCGGATAAATACATTGCGATTGGATCGCTTGATTTTTCGCCTAATTTAAAGGCGGGTGTTGGTGCTGTTGGCGTCAAAATGAAATCGACATCGTTAAAAGCGGCAACGAAATCATTAGAAATTAACCGACGAATTTTTTGTGCTTTTATGTAGTACGCATCGTAAAATCCAGATGATAAAACATAGGTGCCAATCAAAATGCGACGTTGTACTTCATCACCAAAACTTTCGGAACGAGAGCGCTTGTATAAGTCGTCAAGATTGCTGGGGTTTTCACAACGATAACCATAACGCACGCCATCATAACGGGCTAAATTTGAAGATGCTTCTGCCGGTGCAATCACGTAATACGCAGATGTTGCGAGATCAGTGTGGGGCAGTGAGATTTTTTTAAATGTTGCGCCTAATTTCTCATATAGTTTAATGCTGTCTTGAATGGCTGCTTCAACGCCAGCATCTAATCCGCCTGTAAAATATTCATTCGGCAAACCAATTACGCAGCCTTTCAAAGAATCATTTAAATTTTTTGTATAATCAGGAACGGTTTGATTAATGGATGTTGAATCTTTTTTATCATGACCTGCAATAATATTTAACAATAAGGCAGCATCTTGTGCGCTTTGGGACAATATGCCGGCTTGATCTAAGCTGGATGCAAAGGCGATCATGCCAAAACGGGAAACGCGACCATAAGTCGGTTTAATCCCTGTAATGCCGGTTAATGCCGCGGGCTGACGAACAGAGCCGCCGGTATCGGTGCCTGTTGCGATAGGTGCAATACGCGCAGCGACACAAGCAGATGCACCGCCGGATGATCCGCCGGGTGTGCGTGTTAAATCCCAGGGGTTTTTCACGGAACCATAAAAGCTTGTTTCGTTAGATGAACCCATCGCGAATTCATCCATGTTGGTTTTCCCAAGCATGACTAAACCTGCGTCGTTACATTTTTCAACGACTGTTGCGTCATAAGGGGAAATAAAATTATCTAACATTTTTGAGCCGCAGGTTGTTTTAACACCTGCCGTGCAAAAAATATCTTTATGTGCGATAGGGATGCCCGTTAATATTTCGGCATTTCCGGATGCGATTTTTGCGTCCGCGTTTTGTGCTTGTTTTAAAGCATTTTCTTCTGTGATGGTGATGAACGCATTTAATGCGGGATTTGATTCTTTAATGCGATTTAAAAAATGCGTTGTTAATTCTACGCTGGAGATTTTTTTATCGTGTAATAGTTTTGATAGTTCGGTGATTGTTTTTGTGTGCATCATTTTTCTCGCTGGTTGTACGCACTTACTACGCTGCGCTGCGTGCTTCTGAGTCACGCCCGTGCTTTATTCACTGTCTACAAATTTCGGAACAATATACAATCCTGCTTCAACATGCGGCGCATTTTTTTGCAATAAGTCACGTTGATTTTTTTCAGTGACGACGTCTTCACGTAAAGGTTGTGTTGCGCTGACAGGATGCGCCAAGGGCTGCACATTTTGCGTATCGAAAGCACTCATTTTTTTTACAAGCCCTAAAATATTATCTAATGCGTCTGTGAGGGCGGGAAGTTTGTCGGTGGGAATATGTAATTTCGCCAAATCAGCTATTTTTTGCACGCCTTCAGCAGTTAAAGTGCTCATGGTTTTCTCCGTCTGGAATTAATCGTGTGATTATACGGATTTTTAGAAAATTTTCCACAATCCATTCTCGACTTCAGGCGGGATTTCAGTTAAATTTATCAATCTTGGTTAACATTTTGGATTCTACGACATGGCGAACATCTTTAAAAAGTTTCGAGGGTATTTCTCGAGAGATATTTCAATCGATTTGGGCACGGCAAACACATTAATTTATATGCCCCAAAAAGGTATTGTGTTGAATGAGCCATCCGTTGTTGCTTTACGTAAGGATCCTCACACAGGCCAGTCGCATGTGGTTGCTGTCGGCTTGGAAGCGAAATTGATGTTAGGTCGTACACCAGGGAATGTCATTGCAACACGACCTTTAAAAGATGGTGTGATCGCTGACTTCCACGTTACTGAAAAAATGTTGCAGCACTTCATTCAAAAAGTGCATGAAAAAAAGTTGTTTCGTCCGAGCCCGCGCGTATTGGTTTCAGTCCCTTGTGGTTCTACACAAGTAGAGCGCCGTGCGATTCGGGAATCTGCTTTGGGCGCCGGTGCGCGTGAAGTGTACTTAATTGAAGAACCCATGGCAGCGGCTATTGGCGCTGGTTTACCTGTTGAAGAAGCGCGTGGTTCAATGGTTGTGGATATTGGTGGTGGTACAACAGAAGTGGCGGTTATTTCCTTAAATGGTGTTGTGTATGCGGCATCGGTTCGCATTGGTGGCGATCGTTTTGATGAAGCTATTATTAATTACGTGCGTCGTAATTATGGTTGTTTAATTGGCGAATCTACTGCTGAACGCATTAAACACACGATTGGCTCTGCGTTCCCAACCTCAGAAGTGAGAGAAATTGAAGTGCGTGGTCGCAATTTAGCGGAAGGGGTGCCAAGAAGTTTCACGTTGAATAGCAATGAAATTTTGGAAGCCCTGCAAGAGCCTTTATCGGGTATTGTTGGTGCGGTTCGTGCGGCATTAGAACAAACACCCCCTGAATTGGCGTCAGACATTGCAGAGCGTGGCATGGTATTAACCGGCGGCGGTGCATTGTTACCTGGCTTGGATTTATTGTTGAGCGAAGAAACAGGATTGCCCGTGGTTGTTGCAGAAGATCCATTAACCTGTGTTGCGCGTGGCGGCGGACGTGCATTGGAAATGATGAACGTGATTGGTTCGAACTTCTTATATCGTGAGTAGAGGCATTTTATCAAACCACTATTTTATCAAAATGCTGGTCCCGGATTACGGGCATTAATCTTATTGATAGTGTCGATTGCGCTGATTTTCTTTGATCAGCGCTCCGTTCCTTTTCACGCCTTTCGTAATCGTGTTGCTTCAGCGGTTTCTTATCCCTTTCAGTGGATGGTTGATTCTCCTATTAATTTTGTGCATTGGATAAATGCCAGCATTACATCTCAGAATCATTTGTTGGGCGAAAATGAAAAATTGCATATGCGTGAAATTTTATTGCAGTCGCGCTTGCAGAAATTATTGTCTCTTGAGCAGGAAAATGCACAGTTACGGCAATTATTGCAATCTACCCCTCAGGTCTCTGGGCGCGTCGTTGTCGCACGTTTGCTGGCTGTTGAGCTCGACCCCAATTTACAGCAAGTGGTGTTGAACAAAGGATCAAATGACAATGTCTATGAAGGACAGCCTGTCCTGGATGCATTTGGTGTAATGGGACAAATTATCGGCGTCGGCTCGTTAACAAGCAGAGTGCAGTTAATTACTGATCGGCGATCGGCTGTCCCGGTGGTGGATTATCGTACGGGTATGCGAGCGATTGCAGTGGGCATGGGAAGTTCAGGTCATCTTAAATTGCGAAATGCACCGAATGAAGCTGATATTCAGCTAGGCGATTTGTTTGTTACGTCAGGCTTAGGATTGTGTTACCCCTTGGGATATCCAGTGGGGATTGTGAAAAAAATTACACAAATCAACAATCTTGAAACTGAAATAGTATTGTCTCCCACAGCGCATTTAAATCAAACGGAACAAGTGTTGTTAGCGTGGCCAGATGAAAAGAAATTATCAGATGCGATTCAACAGGAACTAACATCGAATCAGCACAGCAGTGAGAGTGTGAGCAAAACCGTCACAAAGCCCAAAACGTCAGCGAGCGTAAAAAAATAAAATGTTACGATCAACGAGAGACATTAACTATTTTCTCATTGCCTTGTCATTTGTGATCGGCATTTTTTTAACTATTATGCCATTGCCGCATTGGGCAATTTGGATTCGGCCGCAATGGGTGTTTGCAATTTTATTATTTTGGGTTATCACATTACCCTCAAATTGTGGTGTTGCATTGGCATGGTTTATTGGTATTTTAATGGATTTAATTACCGGTACGCCTTTAGGCGAGCAGGCGATTATATTTGTTTTACTGATTTATATTATCTTAAAAATTTACAGTTATATTGCGCATTTTGCCTTGTTACAACAGGCTGTTCTTATTCTTATTTTCTCTTTTTTTAATATTGCGCTAGAAGGTTTTATTTTGGGTTTCGTCGGTCACGGAACGCATATCGCATTACATTCTTTATCTGCATTGACCACTGCCCTTATTTGGCCCTGGTTGTTTTTAATTCTCGATAAATTTCAGCCCCGGGTTTTTATTCATTAAAAATGCTGAACAGTTATTTATTTTTTCTAGGTGAAATATGATGATAAAAGATTGGTTATCGATTGATGAAACACAATTAGAATCTGCATTGGGAAAAGCATTCGGACCGAATATCGATTTCGCTGATTTATATTTACAGCAATCACAGGAAGAAAGCTGGTCACTTGAAGATTCTATCGTAAAAGAAGGGGGCTTTAGCATTGATCGCGGTTTTGGATTGCGTGTGATCAGTGGCGAAAAAACAGGTTTTGCCTATGCAGACCAAATTGAATTGCCGGCTATTTTAGATGCAGCAAAATCAGCGCGCAGTATTGTGCATTCCGCTGGGAATCAATTAATTACATCGCGTTCTAAAATCATTGTGCCGCAATTGTATCCTGTGATTAATCCCTTAACGACGATCACCGATCCAGAGAAAGTATTTTTTCTAAAAGAACTAGATGATTTGGCGCGAAAATCTGATTCGCGCGTAAAACAAGTGATGCTCAGTTTATCTGCTTCGCATGATGTGATGATGGTGTTAAACACACAAGGGCATTTGTCTTCTGATGTGCGGCCGCTTGTGCATTTTTCTGTGCGCATTGTGGTTGAATCCAATGGGCGCTTTGAACAGGCGAGTGCGGGTTGTGGTGGGCGCGGCGGTTATGATTTATTAATGACAGAAGACGCGGCAGTGGCGCAAGTGAAACGCGCTGTCTCGCAAGCACTGCGTAACTTAGAAGCCATTGCAGCACCCGCAGGTACGTTTCCGGTTGTGTTAGGGCCGGGTTGGCCGGCTGTTCTATTTCATGAGGCGGTAGGACACGGATTGGAAGGTGATTTTAATCGCAAAAAAACATCTGTATTTAGCGGGAAAATGGGCGAAAAAGTAGCGTCATCGTTATGCACGGTTGTTGACGATGGCACGATTTATGGTCGTCGTGGTTCGCTCAGCGTGGATGATGAAGGAACACCTTCTCAAAAAACCGTCTTAATTGAAAACGGCATTTTGAAAAATTACATGCAAGACACGATGAACGCGCGGTTGATGGGAACGAAATCAACAGGCAATGGTCGCCGTGAATCCTATTCCAGTTTGCCAGTGCCGCGCATGACCAACACTTATTTATTGCCAGGCCAAAGCACCCCTGAAGAAATTATTGCCTCAGTTGAAAATGGTATTTACGCGGCGGATTTTTCAGGCGGACAAGTGGATATTACCTCGGGTAAATTTGTATTTACCGCGAGTGAAGCTTATTTAATTAAGAATGGAAAAATAACGCAACCTATTAAAGGCGCAACCTTGATTGGTAGCGGGCATGAAGTGCTGCAAAAAATTTCAATGGTCGGGAATGATTTGAAGTTAGATTCGGGCATTGGTAATTGCGGTAAAGCGGGGCAAACTGTTCCTGTAGGAGTGGGACAACCCACTTTAAAAGTCGATGCGCTTACTTTAGGCGGCGTGTCAAGTGAATAAGTGTCGGATTTTTTGAGGGTTTTGAGCGAGTTTCCTTGACAGGGTGCTTGTGCAATTGTTATAAAATTCGCTTCTCATGTTCTTTTTTTCGTTAACGGGTAATTAATCAAGGGGTAATCTATGAACAAACAAGATTTAATCGAAATGATGGCGTCAGCTGCGGATATTTCAAAATCTGCTGCGGAAACAGCTTTAAACTCATTTGTGGATGCAGTAACAACAACATTGGCTGATGGCGGAAAAGTGGCTATTTTGAACTTTGGTTCTTTTGAAACAGGCAAACGCGCTGCAAGAACAGGCCGTAATCCACGTACTGGTGAAGAAATGAAAATTCCAGCGGCAACAACAGCGCGATTCAAAGCAGGTAAACGTTTGAAAGATGCTGTGAATGTTAATGAGTAAGTGGTATCAGGGATCGGTTATCGGGGATTGGTTATTAGCGCTGATCCCGGATTTTCAATGAAATAATTTTCTTGTAATTATTCGTTGCATCTTTCTGAATATTAGGTAGTATATCGGCGTCGAAGAGATACGAAATAAAGACGTTTAGTTTTGGCAGGCTTGAATGAAAACTTCAAGACTGGCTGAAAATAAATGTATTTTAGGGTGTTTAGCTCAGTTGGTAGAGCGTCGCCCTTACAAGGCGAATGTCGTGGGTTCGAATCCCTCAACACCCACCAAACTTTGACATGTGTGTGGAGCGGTAGTTCAGCTGGTTAGAATACCGGCCTGTCACGCTGGGGGTCGCGGGTTCGAGTCCCGTCCGCTCCGCCATTTTTATCGGATAAATGTCATGCTTCAAAAGATTAGGGACAAAATTACAGGATGGATCGCAGGTGTGATTATCGCGCTTGTAGCTGGCGCTTTTATGCTTTGGGGTATTGAGTCTTATTTTCAACAAGGCTCAGGCGATCAAAACACAGCGGCCACAGTCAATTCCGTTGAAGTCACTAATGCGCAAGTCAATAACGCATTTTCCGAAATACAAAAACAAGTTCTAGCCGAGTCAAAAGGTCGCCCTTTAGATGATCAAATGACGCAGCAACTCAAATCGTACGCGCTACAATCGCTTATCACACAAACCGCATTAATCACTACTTTTACGAATGAAGGTTTTCGAGTGGGGTTAACGCAAGTTGAATCTGTCGTGGGGCAAGCACCACAATTCCAAGACAATGGAAAATTTTCTCAAGAAAAATTCATGCAAATGTTGTATCAAGCAAATTTAACACCAGCACAATTTTTTCAGCATATTCAATCCCAGTGGACAACGAATCAAGTAATGGGTGCTGTTGTCGGTAGCGCATTCGCGCTGCCTTCTGAAGTTGACAATATTTATGCATTACAGCATCAACAACGGGCATTTGGCTATTTTATTATTCCCGCTCAATCATTTATATCCAAAATAAAAATTACGGATGCTGATATTAAAAGTTATTACGACGCGCATCAAACCGAGTATCAAACACCAGCAACCGTCAGCGTGGCCTATTTAGAGTTAGCGCCTGCCGATATTGAAAAAAATGTGACAGTCACTGAGGCTGAAGCAAAATCGTATTTTGAATCACATTTGGCAAGCAACTCGAAACAATCATTTGCTTCCGTGAAAAATAAAGTAATGGCTTTACTAAAACATCAAAAAGTAAATGAAATCCTAACGAAAAAAAGCAGTGTATTGGCAGATTTAACCTATACCAATCCTAATTCATTAACGGCTGCGGCAAAAACATTGAATTTACCCGTCCAAATGAGCCCGATGATGACAAAATCAGGCGCAAAAACCGGCGTTTTTGCAAATCCAGCTGTCTTGGCTGCGGTGTTTTCTGATTCTGTTTTTCAATCCAACAATAATAGTAATGTCATTGATCTTGGAAAAGGTCAGCAGATTGTTTTACGTATTCTGAAAAAAGTGCCAGCGCAAGCGATTCCGCTAGCAACAGAAAGTGCGAAAATTAGAACGATATTGTCAGAAAAGCAAGCGAGTGCGCAAGCGGGATTGTTGGCTTATCGTGTTCAGAAAAAATTATCGACTGGTGTGAATCCAGCAACAGTTGCCGCACAAAATAAATTGCAATGGCATGCAGTGGCTTTGATGCCATTCAGCGAAAAATCGACAACGCCTATTGCCATCATGACAACCGCTTTTTCTATCCCGCCGAAAAACCCTCAAGCGGTTTTGATCAATAAAAATGATTACGCTGTGATTACTGTTAATCAAGTGAAAATAGCGAATGCAGCACAAGCGGACGCAGCGAAAAAACAAAAATTAAGTGTTGCGTTTTCAGGCGTGTGGGGTAAATTGTTGCAGCATAGCTTTATTACCAGTGTTATGACCGGCTCGCATATTGTGGTGAAGAAGGCGTAATTTTTTCATACCTTTCCTTGTGGCAACATTTGATTGAATGAGTCAAACTCAGGGTGTGATGTACGTTTGTAATTTTCAACGATGCGGCAGAAGGTGTCATGGCACATTTTTTTGCTTCGATTAAAAGCGCTGACGCTAACAGTCGGCTTCTGTTTTTATCATAGGAATTCTGTATGCGTCGATTACTCATCGCAGGCAATTGGAAAATGCATGGCACGCAAAACAGTGCTGAAATTTTATTGCGGGAAATTGCTGCTGGTTCAAACTCAGTAGAAGCTGAATTGGCTGTGTTTCCGCCATTTGTGCATCTGTTTCAATGCGCGTCTATATTATCTTCCAGTAATATCTATTTTGGTGCACAAAACTGTTCGGAATATGCCGATGGTGCATATACTGGCGAAATTTCAGCGTCCATGTTAAAAGATTTGCAATGCCGCTACGTTATTATCGGGCATTCCGAGCGCCGTCACATTTTTCACGAGACCAATCAACAAATTTATCGGAAATGCGAAGCGGCATTCAAAGCAGGGCTAATCCCGGTTTTGTGTGTGGGGGAGACCTTAGCAGAACGTGAAGCAGACTGTACTTTCAAGGTTGTGCAGGAACAACTTGAAGTTGTGTCGCTATTAAAAGATAATTGCAGCGCTTTTACGGAAATGGTGATTGCTTATGAACCGGTTTGGGCGATCGGTACAGGAAAAACGGCCACGCCAGAGATGGCGCAAGCAGTCCATGGGCAAATAAGAGCGCGATTACAGTCTATTGATCCTGTGTTAGCGCAATCAACCCGTGTATTATACGGCGGTAGTGTTAAGCCAGATAATGCAAAAGCATTATTTTCAATGCCCGATATTGATGGCGCATTGGTTGGTGGCGCTTCATTAAAGGCAGAGGACTTTCTAGCGATTGGAAGTCAAGCGAAGTAAAGTTCAGAAGCACGCATGAAGTAAGTGCGTTTTTTACAAATTTTTACGGAATTATTTATGCAATCATTCATTTTAATTATCCATGTTTTAGCGGCATTATCGATTATTGCCTTGGTGTTAATGCAGCACGGTCGCGGTGCGGATGTGGGCGCTTCGTTTGGCAGTGGTTCATCCAACACAATGTTTGGTAGCGTCGGTGCTTTACCTTTTTTGATGAAGGTAACGACAATTTCTGCGGCGATTTTTTTTACGACCAGCTTGACCTTGAGTTTTTTAGCGGCCCATAATGCGCATAAAACACAGGCGATGGCATTGCCAGCTGCGCTCACCGCGCAACCCGCAAAAATAAACACAGCGCCAGTGACAAACAGTAACAGTGACGCAGGCTTGATGTTTGCGCCAGAAACTAAGAAATAGTATTCGGGAATCTGAAATTAGGCGTTGGTAATTTTTTTACTGATCCCTGGTCTCCGATGCCAGACCCACAAAATTGCCGACGTGGTGGAATTGGTAGACACGCAGCCTTGAGGTGGCTGTGGCGCAAGCCGTGACGGTTCGAGTCCGTCCGTTGGTATATAATTTAGGAACATGTACAATAAATTTTACGATATACTTTGCTTAGGCGTTATTTATAAAGCGACAAAAATATGCTATCAAACTATTTTCCAATTTTAGTCTTTATTGCCGTTGGCATTCTTATCGGTTTATTGCCTGTTGCTTTGGGGTTTATATTAGGTCCACGCAAACCCAACGAAGCAAAAAATTCACCTTATGAATGCGGATTTGATGCACTTGAAGATGCGCGTATGCCATTTGATGTGCGGTTTTATTTGGTGGCGATTTTATTTATTATTTTCGACCTAGAAACTGCGTTTTTATTTCCGTGGGCAATGATTTTGCGCAAGGTGGGTTGGCCTGCATTTGGGTCAATGATGGTTTTTTTAGCTATATTGATTATTGGATTTATTTACGAATGGCGCAAGGGCGCATTGGAATGGGAATAGAACGGCGATCGGTGATCAGAGATCGGTGATCTGTAGTAGTACCTACTGATTCGATTCCTGATCCTGATTCCAAACTTAGGTGTTTTTATGTCACTAGACACTATGCTAAAAAAAGACGGCTTTTTGCTCGCCAAATTTGACGACCTCACCAATTGGGCGCGTTCAGGCTCAATGTGGCCGATGACATTTGGTCTCGCCTGTTGTGCTGTTGAAATGATGCAATGTGCTGCGTCGCGTTACGATATCGATCGCTTTGGCTTAATTTTTCGTCCAAGCCCACGTCAATCAGATGTGATGATTGTGGCCGGCACATTATGCAACAAAATGGCGCCTGCCTTGCGCAAAGTATACGACCAAATGGCGGAACCTAAATGGGTTATTTCAATGGGTTCTTGTGCGAATGGCGGCGGTTATTATCATTATTCTTATTCTGTTGTGCGTGGTTGTGATCGCATTGTACCGGTGGATGTTTATGTTCCGGGTTGTCCGCCAACAGCGGAAGCTTTGCTGTATGGCATTATTCAATTGCAAAATAAAATTAATCGTAAGAAAATAATTCGCCGTACCGCATCGGGAGTACGCGCATGACAACACTATTGGATCAAATTAACACGCATTTTCCTGATGACATTATCTCCGTCATCGAACTCGATTGCGTCACAATTGAATTATCGCCTGAAAAATTACTATCCGTTTGCAAAAAACTCCGCGATGACCATCACTTTCAATTTGACACATTAATTGACGTGTGCGGGGTAGATTATTCTGATTATGGTATCTCGTATTGGCGCACACACGACACAACGGACGCTGGATTTAGCCGTGGCGTGAGCGAAAAAGGCGAACGCGTGATTGCCTGGGATAAACCGCGCTTTGCTTCTGTCTATCATTTATTATCAGTTTCCTTAAATCAACGCATTAGAATAAAAGTATATTTAGAGGCTGAGCCACTTGTGCCATCTGTGATTGATATTTGGAAATCCGCTGATTGGTTCGAACGTGAATCCTATGATTTATTTGGTATTGTTTACGAAGGCCATCCTGATTTACGCCGAATATTAACCGATTATGGTTTTAAAGGTCATCCTTTCAGAAAAGATTTCCCGCTCATTGGCGAAGTCGAAATGCGTTATGATGCTAAATTGCAGCGTTGCGTGTATGAACCTGTCAGCATCGAAGACCGCACCTTGGTGCCAAAAGTCATTCGAGATGATAATCGGTATTTATAGAATCCATTCCACATAAAAATATTAAATTTAATATTTTTTTAAGCATTTATCGCTATACTCTTGTTAACATCATTTGCGAACTCACTATGTTAAATCGGAGATCTATAGTATGAAAAAAGCTTTTTTCTTAGCGGCAACATTGTCTTGTTTTTCATCCATTGCAATGGCAAGCACCACTATTCAGATACATAATAATGATTTTCAAGGTTATTCAGGGCTGTGGGTAAGCATCAATCCTGGTGAAAAGTTGATTTTAAATTCAAACTCAGCTCCAGATGTTTTTCAAAATTATATTTTTAGCACTAACGGCGCATGTACTGGTTCATTTATTAGCGGTTCTAAGGTGGAATTAACGTATCAGCCCATCTCGGTTGCCCCAGAAGATTATTGTATTATCAATAGCCATATGGGCGACTCATATCAGGCGCCTGGATTTTTTTCTATTAAAACAGAAGGTGCTACTGGTGGTGACCATGCTTATTATCTTAATGTGATGACAAAAAAAGTGATGGTTCGACCGAATTACCCGCTCCCAGTGCCGTATTTTTTCTACGCCGGCTGAGTAACTCCCCCTGATTTCTCGGGAATGATATGAGCATAGCAATGCTTGGCAACCCCATCACCCAATGACAGCATCAACTTCATCATTGGGTGGTTTTCAAGCTGTATTTCCCACTTACGTTTTCACTCAAAATCAACTATCATCACGGTTTGCTATTACATAAACGAATCGACCATGTCAGAACTCAAAAACTACACCTTTAACTTCGGCCCGCAGCATCCGGCGGCGCATGGCGTTTTGCGTTTGATCCTAGAAACGGATGGCGAGGTGATTCAAAAAATCGACCCGCACATTGGCTTGCTGCATCGCGCCACTGAAAAATTAGCAGAATCAAAGCCGTTTAATCAATCGATTGGTTATATGGACCGTCTCGATTATGTCTCGATGATGTGTAACGAGCATGGCTATGTGTTGGCGATTGAAAAACTATTGAAAATAGAAGCGCCAATCAGGGCGCAGTATATTCGTACGATGTTTGACGAAATCACGCGTATCTTAAATCATTTGTTGTGGCTTGGCGCGCATGCACTCGATTGCGGTGCGATGACCGTTTTTTTATATGCCTTTCGTGAACGCGAAGATTTAATGGATTGTTACGAAGCGGTTTCTGGCGCGCGCATGCATGCAACCTATTATCGCCCAGGTGGTGTTGCAAAAGATTTACCGGACACAATGCCCCAATATAAAAAATCACGCTGGCATTCCGAAAAAGAAGTGAAGAAAATGAATACGAATCGCGAAGGTTCGTTATTGGATTTTATTGAAGACTTCACGAACCGTTTCCCCAAATTAGTCGACGAATATGAAACATTATTAACCGATAATCGAATTTTTAAGCAACGCACGGTCGATATCGCCATTGTCACTGCAGAACGTGCTTTGCAATTGGGTTTTACCGGCCCAATGTTACGTGGTTCGGGAGTAGAGTGGGATTTGCGTCGTAAACAACCTTACGCTGCTTACGAACACATAGATTTCCAAATTCCCATTGGCAAAAACGGCGATTGTTATGATCGCTATTTGGTGCGCGTGGAAGAAATGCGTCAGTCCAATAAAATCATTAAACAATGCGTTGATTGGTTGCGTAAAAATCCAGGCCCAATTAAAAGTACGGATTTTAAAGTGTCGCCGCCGCCGCGTGAAATCATGAAAGAAAGCATGGAAGGGATGATCCATCATTTTAAATATTTCACCGAAGGTTATTCTGTGCCTGCGGGTGAAGCCTATGCTGCTATTGAACATCCAAAGGGTGAATTCGGCGTGTATTTGGTTTCTGATGGGTCAAACAAGCCGTATCGATTGAAAGTGCGCGCCGCAGGGTTTTCGCATTTGGCGGCGATGGATGAGCTTTGTCGCGGTCATATGATTGCGGATTTGGTGGCAGTGATTTCAAGCTTGGATGTGGTGTTTGGGGAGATAGATCGGTAAAATCCCCCCGGTTTTGCTAACGCAAAACCGACCCCCTTTTTCAAAGGGGGTGATCGGACGTGCAACCATTTTTTTAGAATGGAAGCGCTAAAAAACGAAGCGAATAACGATGAATTTCTGTAGTGTGAATAGAAGCGGAAGCGACAGCGACCGCGCAATAGAATCTAGCATAATGCATGCTTGAGTGAATGGAAGCGGAAGCGACAGCGACCGCGCGAACGAAGCGAACTATTATGACAACTTTTGAATTATCACAAGAAACAAAAAAACAAATCGATCACTGGCTAACAAAATATCCAGACGATCAACGCCGTTCTGCTGTTGTCGCCAGTTTATTGGCCGTGCAAGAACAAAATGCGGGTCATTTAACAGATGAATCGATGAATGCCGTTGCCGATTATTTAAAAATTCCACATATCGAAGCATATGAAGTGGCGACATTCTACGACATGTATAATCTCAAGCCGATAGGCAAACATAAAATTGCCATCTGCACGAATATTTCCTGCATGTTACGCGGTGCGGATGAAATTTTAGAACACACCAAAAACCGCTTAAAAATAGGGGTAAACGAAACAACGGCCGATGGAAAATTTACCTTGCGCGAAGTGGAATGCATGGCGGCGTGTTGTGGTGCGCCAATGTGTCAAATTGATGATAAACACTATCACGAAAACTTAACGCCAGAAAAAATGGATAAATTAATTGATTCCTTGGTTTAAAAACTCTGCCAACAAAAATCATTCGTTGATGTTGGCAATTGTCTTTTCATAAAGCATTTTCTTGCAATACCCTTAAAAAACAGGCGTTGGGTGATTCTGGTGCAGGATCTCTCTGTTGAAGATTTCTAAAAAAAGTACTGGGGCAGCGATGTGGCGATGGCGAAGCGACTGAGTGATCTCGCGGCGGACTTGCTTCATCTGAAGGCGTAAGACCAAGGCCGCACCACAGCTGATTTAAATCGGCGGAAGACGATGATTCTATTTTTTCAGGTAATCTTGTTTGCAATAAATGCTGATTCATTTTTGCTATTATTTTGCTTAATTCAGCATCACTGGCTTTTGCCAATGTTTTGATTTCAAACTTATCCTGTATTGCTTCTGGCAGGCGTAATCTGTTTTCGAGTGCCCGCATAATCATTTGATGACGCTCATTTGAAATGTCACTGTTGTCTATTGGAAGTGGAAGATGCTTACCGCGCAATCCATATTGAAAGCCCGCGACCAATAATTTTATTTCGCTAAAATTTAACCCGTGTAATTCATCGCGTGCTGTTTTTGCTGAATCAGTCAAGGTTTTTTGATCTGCAGGTAGGTTTTCGATAAGCGAAATCAAAGCAAGCAGCGCATGAAAACGCTCGCCTTTTGAGGGTGTCGCACCGAGTCTTGTATTGTTGTCATAATACGTCGAAAATTCTGACCACTTATCCATGTTCCCGTCCAGCACAAAATCAGCCAGTAAATAGAAAGTGTCAGTGGATAATTGGTAGCAAGGCTTGGTAATAAAGTGATGTCGAATCTTTGCATCCACTTTTAAATAAGAAAACCAGTAGATAAAAGGAGACATGGGATTTAAACGAGCCCACTGTATTTCTTGTGGCGATAAAGGGGATTTTAAAATTAGCGACCAAATACGTTTATTGTGTTCTTGAAGTGCAGCCCCTGCGCTTTTTTTAAATAAATGTGACTGGGGTAGTTTCAGATCAGGTGTTTTACTGTCAAAAAGAGCGGCCAATTCCATAATAAACTCCCATTGGGGGTCCAATAAATTACTAGGCCAATTCTTTGTTGGACGCAGCACATCCGTTGTTTTCAGTTCTAAATTTAAGGTCGCCAGCACAATCAGTGCTTTTATAAAAGTAATGATGAAATAATAAGGCGTTCCTATTTTTTGATTATATTGATTAAAATAATCAATATAAAGACTTGCCTTTTTAGGCCATACGCTCAAACTGGTCACGCTCTTTTCAAAGGCGTCATCATTCTCAAAACCGGTAATTTGGTGTGTGGCTTTTTCATCGACAAACAATATTTTTTCACGATTATTTTTTTTACTAACGTCAAATCTAAGTGCAAAACCAGCGTCAATGCAAATAACTTTCCCATCACTTAATCTTGTTACAAAGTTGCCAGGTGCGATGGCATCCAGCACAATTCTGCCTGTTTTTTCAAACATGTCGAGAATTGCATTGCATAAAAGGTAGGTTTCAGGAAGAACGCATTCTTTGTTGTGGTCTTTTTGATAGGCAATATACGGAAGAATACAGCCTGCTTCATATACCGATGCTTTAAATTTTTCGTTGATGATAATTTCTTCACGAAACACATCATTCCAAACAGCTGCTTTTCTGTCAGCAGAATCGGTGAGTTCAAGTGGATCAAGACATTGTGCAAATACTAAAATAGGTTCGGCGGATGGGTTTGTATCATTTGGGTCGAAATGAACATATATCGCATTATAATTTCCGTGCGCATGAAATTTCCAAAGGCGGTTTTCCGCATCTTTAAAATTTCGCGCAACAAAAAAGAATGTATTAGCACATTTAATGGCTTGATACTTGATGGTTGGATTAGTTTTAAGTGTAAATATCACCCCGCCTATCGGTGGGTTTAAAAAAGTTTTTGATTCTTCTTCTGAAAAAACAATCGTTTGCCGCATAATAAATGCTCCGTCCAAATTTGATCAAATTAGGATACTGATTATACGTTTGCATTATTACCAAAATATTAAGTGTTAAAAATATATCTGTTAATCTGAATGGTGAATTTCTTTACGGCACTATTTTTATTGCTGCGCTGTCCGTAATGTATTCTTCCTCGATCGCATTGCGATACAAGGTTTCAGCTGCTATTAAGCCTTCAGAAAGTGTTTCCCTTATTAATGCGAATGTTTCTCTGGAAAATTGAATTCCGCTAATTAATGAATCGTCACATGAGCTGACTAATGTTAATATTTTTTTAGTGTGGCATAGACGAGAAATAATTTCTTCGTATTCCTGGGTGTTTGATTCTGACCGATTTTTATATCTTTCCGCTAAGTCATTTCTATTGTGAATTGTTTTGTCTGCAATAAAGTTCGAGATAACAGATGCCCGACAAAGTAATGTGCGATTTTTTAAAGATATAAATTGCAAGGTATTAATAAATTCTTTAAGGGTATCGAGCCTTGTTACTATTTCAATTAATTCTTTAAAATTAAAACAGTTAAAAATATAAATGAGATTGTCATTCAGATTTTGATTGAGGTTAAATGTTTTTGACGGTGAAAGAGAAATGGATTTTTCTGCTAAATACTTTGCTAATTCGAAAGCGTCAGAAACCGTTTTTATCGCTGAGATTTTATTTCTAACGATAAAAGAAATGAGCTGTGTTTTTTTCTCTGATATTTGCGACAGCGTCGCTACTAAATCAGAAAAAGAGTGAGTCAAAGTCGGTATTTTTGGTTGAGATGTGGCATAGACATCTTCATTTGATAAAATCAACATGCTTTCAATATCGTTTTGATTGAGGGTGTTTTCCCAGTTCGATTTTTCCGGATTACTCTGGCATCGCCATAAAAAAGTGAGGTGCATAAATGCTTCATCTGTTAAGGTGTTGTGTCGTGCGTGCTCAACAAGATCTGATAATTCTTTTGATTTTACCCATGAAAACAATGGGTCTGATGTTTTAATGCTGCAAAATTGCTTTGTTTTTTCTCTCATGAAATCTTCAAGGCTTATTGAAAATGAATTTGCTTTTTCAGGATTTATTTTTTTCAATAAATTGTTCACTTTGCGCAAAACATTAATCTGTTCACTGAAAATAATTTGATCGCCGTTGAGAAAATCCATTGCCAGCAAATAATGGCGAAGCGATGAGTCTTTTGCGGAATGAATATCAGCATCTTGTTCCTCTTTATCGTAAAGGTGATAATCAGGATAAAATGAAATGGGGATTGAAAATGCTTTCCCGAAACGGTGATATAAATCTAGTGCACGTAATTGGGCGAGTAGATTGCTTTCTAAATGATTTCTTTTAAAAATAGTGATGTGTGATGATCCATTGCTGTTCCAGTGATATCCAGCAATAACCTCATTACTTTGTTTAACAAGATTGACTTGAGCGTGAAGTTGAATGTGACTTAGATCATTAAAAAAATTGTCAGTTGCATATTTTTCTGCTGCCTCGATGGTGTCTGCATCATAACCTCGAAAATAGGTTGCCTTGCCAGGATCGTACATCATGATTCGGGTGATGTGACAGTCCGCTGGTGACAATGATATACCTACTAAGGGTTCATTGGGCTGAGGGCTAATACCTTGAAACGGCGCGGGGTTGTAGTTAATAGCCGGATTAGAGTTGCTCATCGATTGGGGTCTTGTGTAATCTAATTTTTTGACAGCATATTCAGATGTAAGTGTTTCCCTGAATTTTATTTTTTCTGTTTTGTTCGTAGGGAAGGCAATGTAACAGGAGCCCCATAATCTCGGTGTAAATTTTTTTCTGTCGCCCTTAATTCTAAGCTCTGGTCGATGTGATGCGAGATTTAGGAGTGATTTTGCAACATCGGGCCAATTGTTTTCAGCGTTGAGAATTGTTTTAAATAATCGACCGAGCGTTTTTTTGAGCGATTGCTTTTCAACTTCTATTATTTCTTTAATTGTTTTGAATTGTGTGCTTACCAGAAAATTAAATAAGGCTTCTTGCCCGTCAAGTCGATAGCGATTTGTAAATGCCTTTATAAGGCTTAGCTCTAATGGAAATTCTATATTCCCTAACAAGGAGGTGACGTGCGGTTCCATCTTTGAATCAATAAAAGGTAGCAGTAATTTATGTGCGGTTATGCTCAATTTAATGTCGCGGGAAAATTTTTCAGCGCCATAGCATTTTTGAAAAAGGGGGAATTCGGAAATACTCGAAATCAATCGATAGATTATGCCAAAGCAAAATTCAGTGTTAGCATTCTTACTAGAATTCATTAAGTTAATTAATTGTTTGACCTCAATTGAAAATCGAAGCATTTCGTCATGCGCAATAATATCTTTTTTCGCAACCATTTTATAAAAGTCTAAATAATTTTTATCAAAATGATGCCTCGCGCGAATAATGTCAAAGCAGTCAGCATCGTGTAATATTGATTGAGCGATTGTTTTTTCTTTGACTGTTATTTTACTGTCCCAGCTAACTTTACCATTGTTGATTATTAAGTGATGATAGGTTTTACTTGGCGCGTAATCCTTGTTGGCAATCGCTTCGGAAAATATAACGGCTTTTTCATGCGGTAGTTTCAGTGTGATGGTGAGGTAATAATATAATAATGCAGCGCTGTCATTATCCCACAAATCTTCACCGTCTCCTTCTCGCCCTGCGTCATGAAATAATCCAGCCAGCTGTAATAATTTAATGTCTTCGTCTGATAAATTTGTATCTAAGTATTGATTGTAAAATGTGTTGAGCAGAGGAATGTAAAAAGCCACGCGCGCAACGTGAGCGATACCATGATGCTCTCTCCTTGTCGTGTTTTGATAGGGGTATACCAAGATGGCGTTATGAATAAAAGCAGCGTGTAGTGCGATATCGTCATTCAAAGACAATGGGCTTCGAGGTGAAAATAAATTGCTGGGAAGGGCTTTTTTTTTCAATAAACCGATAGGGCGCATGATTGTTTTCCGACAAAGTTGATCGTAATGTACATAATTGTAACAATGTTATATTAAAGGATTATTAAAGTGACCTATATTTCTGACAAACTTTCATTTTCGTCGCATGCTTTTTCTTCGTGCCTTCGATGCCTTTTTGTTTTAAAATCGCTTTTTACCCATTGAGATACCCCATGGAATTAAACCAAGTTTGTTACCGCACCCTGCATCTCCCTGAGCCCTGGTCGTTAAAAGCCTATGAATCTGTTGGTGGCTACCAAATGCTGCGTAAAATCTTAAAAGAACAAACGCCGCGCACGGAAATCATTGAAACGATCAAAGCCTCTGTTTTGCGTGGCCGTGGCGGCGCTGGGTTTCCAACTGGGTTGAAATGGAGCTTTGTTTCGCCGAATGTACCCGGTCAAAAATACGTTTTGTGTAACTCTGATGAAAGCGAGCCAGGTACGTGCAAAGACCGCGATATTTTACGCTTTAATCCGCATCAATTATTAGAAGGCTTGGCAATTGCCTGTTACGTGATGGGTGCAACAGTTGCGTATAATTTTTTACGGGGTGAGTTTTATGAGCCCTTTTTACGCTGCGAATCCGCATTAAAAGAGATGTATGAAGTAGGATTGGTTGGTAAAAATGTTTTGGGTTCAGGAATTGATTTTGATATTTATAATCATTACAGTGCAGGCGCTTATATTTGCGGTGAAGAAACCGCATTAATGAATTCATTAGAAGGCAAGCGTGGCATGCCGCGATTTAAGCCGCCTTTTCCAGCGAATTATGGATTATATGGCAGACCAACCAATATCAATAACACTGAATCTTATGCTTCAATTCCTGTGATTTTGGAAAAAGGGGCGCAATGGTTTGCGTCAATGGGCCCTGAAAAAAGTGGTGGTACAAAAATATTCAGCGTCAGTGGTCATGTGAATAAACCCGGAAATTATGAAATTCCAATGGGCACGCCATTTTCAGAATTATTAGCGTTGGCCGGCGGCATGCTTGATGGCATTCCGTTAAAAGCAGTGATTCCTGGCGGTAGTTCGATGCCTGTTTTAACCGCTGAAATCATGATGCAAACGAATATGGATTATGACAGTTTAGCGAAAGCCGGTTCATCACTTGGTTCAGGTGCGGTGATTGTGATGAATGAAAAAACGTGCATGGTAAAAGCCTTAAAGCGCATTTCAAAATTTTATATGCATGAATCCTGCGGACAATGCACGCCGTGCCGCGAAGGTACGGGTTGGATTTATCGCTTAGTTGCCAAAATTGAAAATGGCGAAGGAACGATGAAAGATTTGGAGGAATTAAAACGGGTTGCTAAAAATATCGAAGGCCGCACGATTTGCGCTTTTGGCGAGGCTGCTGCGTGGCCGGTCGGCGGCTTTTTAAAGCAGTTTTATGATGAGTTTGTTTATCATATTGAGCATAAGCAGTGTTTGGTATAATCCTTTTAAAGACAACTTAAACGGAGTATAATCCTTTTAAAGACGAATTAAGGGAATCACACTCGTGTCTATCAAGAGATTAGCCAAAATTGACCTGCCAGCGCATCAGTCAGCGTTTTTGTGGGGCGCAAGAAAAACAGGTAAATCGACTTTTTTACATGAAAATTATCCCGATTCAGTTTGGTATGATTTACTTAAGCGTGATGAATTGACGCGTCTGATGAAGTCGCCTCATTTATTGCGCGAAGAATTATTGGCATTGCCCAAAGCACGTTTAAAACAGCCTGTTATTATCGATGAAATTCAAAAAGTGCCTGCATTACTGGATGAAGTGCATTGGTTAATTGAAAATAAAAAATTCAGTTTTATTTTGTGTGGATCGAGTGCGCGTAAATTAAAACGCGGTGCTGCTAATTTATTGGGTGGTAGAGCGTGGCGATTTAATTTTTATCCTTTGGTTTATAAAGAAATTGCTGATTTTAATTTAATTCGCGCGTTAAATCAGGGTCTTTTACCGTCGCATTATTTAAGTGATCACCCCAAGAGATTATTGCGTGCTTATATCTTAGATTATCTTTCAGAAGAAATTCAAGCAGAAGGATTGGTTCGCAATTTACCGGGTTTTTCACGTTTTATTGACTTGGCTGGTTTTTGTAATGGTCAAATGATTAATTACACTAACATTGCGCGAGACTGCGCAATCGATGCGAAGACAGTTAAAGAATATTTTCATATATTACAAGACACATTGATTGGTTATTTGATCGATCCCTTTTTTAAAAGAGCGAAGCGTGATGTTATTTCGGCAACACCAAAATTTTATTTATTTGACGTGGGCGTTGCAAATTATTTAAGTAAGGCGAGAATAGAAACACTGCAAGGTGCTGCTGCGGGCCTTGCATTCGAGCATTTTATTTTAATGGAATTAATGGCATTTTTGGGCTTGCATGAAATAGACGATCCTATCCACTATTGGCGCAGTAAAACAGGGCTTGAAGTAGATTTTATTTTAAATGACGGTGCTTGTGCTGTTGAAGTAAAAATAAACGAAAATCCATCATTAGGTGAATTAACAGGATTGCGCGCATTTTGTGATGATTATAAACCGCGTCAAGCCCTTGTTGTGTGTTCTGCGCCACGGCGTCGCTTATTAACAACACAAAATGGCGTAAAAATTGAAATAATACCTTGGCAGGAATTTTTAGTGGAATTGTGGGATAGGCAATATTTTTGAAGAGGGTGTTAGGCTATTTCTAAAAGTGAGTTTACATAAACCCATTTTTGGCTTAATCTCTGCGTCTTACCTGTGCTAGAATCCATTGTTTCAATTGGCATTTTGTTAAGTTACCGTTAAGGCGCGTTATGATCGAATTTGAATTAGACGGCAAACCCTTATCTGTCCCCGAAGGGACGACGATTATCGAAGCGGCCGATGAAGCGGGTGTGTATATTCCGCGTTTTTGCTATCACAAAAAGTTGTCGATTGCCGCAAACTGTCGTATGTGCCTAATTGAAGTTGAAAAAATGGGCAAGCCATTGCCTGCTTGCGCTACACCCATCACCCAAGACATGAAAGTCAGCACCAAATCCCCGATGGCCATCAAAGCGCAGCGCGATGTCATGGAATTCCTACTTATCAATCATCCGCTCGACTGCCCAATTTGCGACCAAGGCGGCGAATGTGAGCTTCAAGATTTGTCAATGGGCTTTGGCCAATCCAAATCAGAATACACAGAATCGAAACGGGCTGTGTGCAGTCAAGACATTGGGCCCTTAATCGAAACAGAAATGACGCGCTGCATTCAATGCACTCGTTGCGTTCGTTTTGGTGAAGAGGTGGCTGGTTTGCGTGAAATGGGTGTTGTGAATCGCGGTGAAAAAGAAGAAATTGGCACTTATGTTCAGCATTTTTTAAAATCGGAAGTGTCCGGCAATATTATTGATTTATGCCCCGTTGGCGCATTAACGAATAAACCTGCGCGATATCAAATGCGTGGATGGGAAGTCAAAGAACATGCGTCTATTTCGCCACACGATTGCGTGGGCACCAATGTGTTTTTACATTCTCGCGCAAAAGACAATTCTCCTGAACGTCATGTTTTTCGTTCTGTCCCCAAAGAAAATCAGGCGATTAATGAAATGTGGATGAGTGATCGTGATCGTTTTAGTGTTGAAGGCTTGTATCACAAAGATCGCGTCTACAAACCGCTGATGAAAAAAAATGACAAATGGGTTGAAGTAGAATGGGCATACGCATTAGATGCGATTGCTCATTTGACATTACACATTAAAAATACAGAAGCGGGGGCGGAAGCCCTCGCGCAATCTTCAATAGCAGGCATCGCAGGCTATTCTTCAACGACTGAAGAATATTATTTATTTCAAAAATTAATACGTTCGTTAGGGTCAAATAATATTGATCATCGTATTCGTGAATCAGATTTTACGGATCAAATGCATCGCCCGTTATTTCCAGCGTTAAATAGCAAAATTGCCGATATTGAAGAATGCGATACGATTTTATTAGTGGGTTCTAATGTGCGTTATGAGCAACCGATTATCAGCACGCGTATTTTTAAAGCGTATCAAGATGGCTTGAAAGTAATGGCGGTTAATCCGGAAGATTATTCTTTTGTTTATAAATTATCTGAAAAAATGATTGCTGTTGATATTGTGAATTCATTGGCGGAAATTGCGAAGGCGTTGGAATGGCAGAAAGATTTTGACAGTGCCAATGGAAGCGACCGCGCAGGTGGCTTGGAACATATTACACCCTCCGATAACGCTAAAAAAATCGCCCAACAATTATTATCTTCAAAGAAGGCGATGATTGTTTTCGGTGCGTATGCCTTGCATCATCCTCATGCTGCAACTTTACGTGCATTGGTTCATCACATTAAAGTTTTATCAGGTGCAACAACAGGATCATTAACCGATGGCGCCAATACAGCGGGTGCTTGGATTGCAGGTTGTGTTCCGCATCGTGATGTTGGGGGTGCGCCACTCATTCATACTGGAAAAGAGGTAAAATCATTATTAACAACCGATCCTGCTTCCGCTTATTTTATCTTAGATACAGAATTAGAATTCGATTCGGCATACAAAGAAAAAGCACTCGAAACATTGTCACAGGCAAAATTAGTGGTTTGCTTATCGACTTTTGCAACGGAAAAAATGCGTGAATACGCTGATTTTATTTTGCCGATCACACCTTATGCTGAAAATGAAGGAACGTATGTGAATGTTCAAGGTGATTGGCAATCATTTAAAGCTGCTGGTGTGCCGCACGGCGAATCAAAACCAGCGTGGAAAGTATTGCGTGTATTGGCCAATAAAATGAATTTGCCTGAATTCAATTATGAGACGGTCAATGAAATTCGAGATGCACTATTAAATAGCACAGAAGCGGGGGCGGAAGCCCTCGCGCGAACACGCGATGCACTTCCAGAGAGCAATACAGAAGCGCATACACAAATTATACTGCCCAAATTCTCACCCAATACAAACATTCCAACCTGGCATATATATCAAGATAACGCCCTAGTAAGACGTGCAAATGCCTTGCAGGAAACGATAAATCCCTTTAGCAAAGGGGGTGAACACGAATGATATCTCAACTTGTAACCTTAATTTGGATTCTCATTAAAATCATCTGCATCATATTGCCGCTTATGATTGGCGTTGCGTATGTCACGATGGCCGAACGCAAAGTCATTAGTTATATGCAAGGACGAATCGGCCCCAATCGTGTTGGCCCTTTTGGATTATTACAACCGATTGCCGACGTGGTGAAATTATTATTTAAAGAAGTGATTGTACCATCGAAATCAAATCATTATTTGTTTGTGATTGCGCCGATGTTATCTATTATGCCGGCTTTGGCTGCGTGGGCAGTGGTACCGTTTATGAAGGGCTGGGTGGTTGCGAATATCAACGCGGGTATCTTATATGTATTTGCGATGACCTCACTCGGTGTTTATGGAATATTGGTAGCAGGCTGGGCATCCAATTCGAAATACGCGATGTTTGGCGCATTGCGATCAGCAGCGCAAGTTATTTCATATGAAATTGCATTGGGGTTTTCATTGGTTGGTGTGATTTTAGCGTCAGGCACAATGAATTTATCTGATTTGATTATGAAACAAAGTGGCGGATTTTGGCATTGGTATTGGTTGCCGCTATTTCCCTTATTTGTTGTGTATTGGATTGCGAGTGTGGCTGAAACCAATCGCGCACCCTTTGATGTTGCCGAAGGCGAAGCAGAAATTGTCGCTGGGTTTCACGTTGAATATTCCGGCATGGCATTTGCAATTTTCTTCCTAGCAGAATATGCGAACATGATTTTGGTTTCTGCGTTGGCATCGGTTATCTTTTTCGGCGGTTGGTTATCCCCATTTCAAGGCATTCCCGTTTTAGGTCATTTATTCTCATGGGTGCCCGGCATTTTCTGGCTATTAGCAAAAATGTGTTTTTTTATCTTTTTGTATTTTTGGATGCGTGCCACGTTTCCCCGTTATCGTTATGACCAAATCATGTATTTAGGCTGGAAAATATTAATTCCAGTGACCTTGGTGTGGGTGATTTTGGTGGCGATAGCCGTACAGTTGGGTTGGTGAAGTTTTTATATAGCTCAGAAACGCGCCCGGCAGGGTGCGTGTGGTCCCTGCGATGAAAATAATTTATTGCGATAATAGATAATACTAGAGTCAAGCGAGACACAATGACATTCAAACAGATAATTAAAAGCTTCACGCTCTGGGAATTACTCAAAGGCTTGGCTTTAACCGGAAAATATTTTTTCCGCAAAAAAACCACCATTCAATACCCAGAAGAAGAAACACCGATTTCTCCGCGTTTTCGCGGCATGCTAGCATTGCGCCGCTATCCCAACGGTGAAGAACGTTGCATCGGCTGTAAATTATGCGAAGCAGTTTGTCCTGCATTGGCCATTAAAATTGATGCGGGCCCACGTGAAAAAGACGGTTCACGCCGTACAACGCGTTATGAAATTGACGCTTTTAAATGTATTAATTGCGGATTATGCGAAGAAGCCTGCCCTGTTGACGCGGTGGTATTAACATCTGAAATGCATTACTCAATTACGGAACGTGGACAAAATATTTTAACAAAAGAAAAATTATTGGCGGTTGGTGATATTTACGAAAAACAAATTGCTAAAAATTTAGAGGCCGATTCAAAATACAGATAAATGAACGAAGTGAACGGGGATTTAATGCTATTTCCAATACATGAAATTATTTTTTACGTCTTTACCGTTATGTTGATTGCATCAGCAACAATGGTTATTACGGCAAAAAACCCTGTCAAAGCAGTGTTATTTTTGGTGCTTTGTTTTTTTGCGAGTGCGGTTTTGTGGATGTCGATGCAAGCAGAATTTTTATCTTTATTATTAATTTTTGTTTATGTTGGCGCGGTAATGACATTATTTTTATTCGTTGTCATGATGCTTAAAACTGAAAATGAACAATCACCGTCGCTGTCACCGTCACTGATATTGCTTGGATTTGTATGCATGATTGTTTTGGTGGGTACGGCTTTTTATGTTTTTGCAGTGCATTGGCCTTTAGCTAATACACTACCAACACATTATGATGAGACTTATAATAATGTAGAAGCGATTGGTACATTATTGTTTACGGATTATTTATTTCCATTTGAAATTTGCGCGGTGTTATTGTTGGTCGGGATGATTGCAGCTATTGCATTGGCATTTAATGGCCGCAAGCCAGGCACGAAGTCGCAGGTGATTAACGCGCAATTGAAAGCAAATAAAAAAGACAGGCTGCGTATAATAAATTTAAAATAGCACAGAAACGCGGGCGACAGCCTGCGCGTGAGCACAGCGAGAAACTATGATTCCACTAATAAACTACTTAATCATCGGCGCCATTTTATTTGGCTTAAGTTTTGTCGGCATTATTATTAATCGTCGCAATATTATTATGCTGATGATGTGTATTGAATTAATGTTGCTGGCAGTGAACACCAATTTTATTGCCTTCGCGCAGTATTTTGCTGATCCTGCAGGTGAAGTTTTTGTATTTTTTATATTAACAGTCGCAGCAGTTGAGGCGGCAATCGGCTTGGCGATTTTGGTTTTATTGTACCGTCGCACAGGGTCGATTGGTGTGCAAGAACTTAATGTTTTGAAGGGTTAAAACAGCGTCAATGATCAATGAAATGTGAATGGATGATTGCGAGAGAGGTATTTTTGAAACAATGATTGCCCCGGACGGGCAATCATTAGCCTATAGCGATGTATTTACGGCGTGTTTCAAAAATATCCTCCGAGCAATTAGCCAAGCACATTTTATTGATCGCTGACACTTACGCATAGGGTTAGAGCTTAGACATGATTGAAAAATTATCTTTACTAGTAGTCCTGTTACCGCTACTCGGCTGCTTAATCACCGGCTTTTTCGGCAAACGCATTGGCACGCGCGGAGCACACGCGGTTACTATTTTATTAATGGGTGTTTCATTTTTCTGCGCACTCGCGGTTTTTAAATTGGTCGTATTTGACGGTGGTTCTTTTAATGGCACACTTTATACTTGGGCGGTCAGTGGATCATTCCAGTTTGATATTGGATTTTTAATTGATGGTTTAACCGCTGTGATGATGGTCGTTGTGATGTTTGTTGCAACCCTCGTGCATATTTACAGTATTGGTTATATGAAAGGGGATGCAGGCGATCAACGTTTTTTCTGCTACATGTCCGGTTTTACCTTTGCAATGTTAATGCTTGTAACAGCCAATAATTTCTTACAATTGTTTTTTGGTTGGGAAGGCGTGGGTTTGGTCTCATATTTATTAATTGGCTTTTGGTACGATAAAGAATCTGCCGCAGTAGGTTCATTAAAAGCATTTGTTGTTAACCGTGTCGGTGATTTTGGTTTTTTATTAGGGCTTGCTGCTATTTTAGATTATTGCGGTAGCCTAGATTACGCGACAGTATTTTCAAAGATGGCCAGTTTATCGCAAACAATGATTTCTATTTTCCCCAATCATCCTTGGTCAATTATCACGGTCATTTGTATTTTATTATTTATCGGCGCGATGGGTAAATCAGCGCAAATGCCATTGCATGTATGGTTGCCAGAATCAATGGAAGGTCCTACGCCTATTTCTGCTTTAATCCATGCGGCAACGATGGTCACGGCTGGTGTGTTTATGGTTGCCCGTATGTCGCCACTCTTTGAATTATCGTCAGTATCTTTGAGTGTTGTGATGATTGTGGGCAGCACGGGCGCACTATTACTGGGCTTATTGGCCTTCGTTGAAAATGATATTAAGCGCGTGATTGCGTATTCAACGATGTCGCAATTGGGTTACATGATGGCAGCCAATGGCGCTTCTGCATTTAATGTCGCGATTTTCCATTTAATGACACATGCCTGCTTTAAAGCATTATTATTCTTGGCGGCAGGTTCGGTTATTATTGCCATGCATCATGAACAAGATCTGCGAAAGATGGGTAACCTAAAAAAATACTTACCCTTTACGTATATTACTTTTCTAATTGGCGCGCTGGCATTAGCAGCAGTACCACCGACATCGGGTTTCTTTTCAAAAGATGCCGTGATTGAAGCGGTGCATCAAAGCAGCATTTTTGGTGCGCATTATTGCTATTGGGTTTTATTAGTCGGCGCATTTGTTACGGCATATTATATTTTCCGTGCTTTTTTTATGGCGTTTCATACGAAAGAACGAATGGATGAACACACACGCTCACATTTAAAAGAACATTGGATTATGGTATTGCCACTTATTCTGTTGGCGATTCCTTCGTTGCTTCTCGGATTATTTATCACGAAACAAATGTTGTATAGCACACCTGGGTTTCTGGGGAACAGTGTTTTTATCTTGCCGCAATATAATGTATTGGCAACGATGACCTCGCAATTTCATGGTGTCTGGGATGATATTATTAATTGTGTTCACACATCTGTATTTTGGTTTTCCTTGGCGGGAATTTTTTCTGCTTGGTTTACTGTGATTGCAGCACCAAAATTGAATGGATTTTTTTACAAGCGTCTTTCATGGGTTCGCCGTTTACTGGAAGCGCAATATGGATTTGACATGTTTAACGACTGGCTATTTGTCCGAGGCACCAGACGCATGAGTGAATTTTTCTTTCGCACAGGTGATTTGAAAATAGTGGATGCGGGGATGGTCGATGGTTCAGGTCGCGGTGTTTCCCGCATTTCTGGTTTTTTACGTAAATTGCAATCAGGTTACCTGTATCATTACGCCTTGATCATGATTGTAGGTTTATTGGGTATATTGGTTTGGATGGTTTACGCAGCATGAATGAGCGAAAGCGTGAGTCAGAAGCGCGCACGTAGCGCAGCGTAGTAAGTGCGACTATATTTACAAAAAGAATGAGATATTTAATGATTACAAATTTTCCAATTCTGAGTCTATTAATCTGGTTGCCCATCCTCGGCGCCATCCCCGTATTATTTTTACGCGGAAAAGATAATGAGAATAAAGCACGCTGGTTATCCTTAATCATTGCGGGCGTAACACTTGCATTGTGTGTTGTCTTGGTCATGAAATTTAATACGCAAACAGCAGTGATGCAATTTCGTGAACGTCTCGATTGGCTTCCCGTGCTACATATTAATTATGATATTGGTGTTGATGGTATTTCATTACCCTTGGTTATTTTAACGTGTTTTACGACATTTATTATTGTTTTGGCATCGTGGACGATGGTCACGAAAAGCGTCTCAGAATATTTAGCTACTTTTTTAGTGATGCAAGGCATGGTGGTTGGTGTGTTCTGCTCAATTGATGCGATTTTATTCTATTTTTTCTGGGAAGGAATGTTGATTCCCATGTATTTGAGTATCGGCATTTGGGGTGGTGCAAATCGTTCTTATGCTGCGATTAAATTCTTTATTTATACTTTTTTATTAGTTGCAATTTTGTATTTGGGATTACACGCGAAGAGTTTTAATATTTTGCATTTCTACAATATGAACATGCCACCGAAAGTACAAATTCTCGTATTTTTAGGCTTTTTTATTGCGTTTGCCATTAAAGTCCCGATGTGGCCATTTCATACTTGGTTGCCGGATGCGCACACAGAAGCACCTACGGGCGGTTCCGTTGTATTGGCAGCATTGATGCTTAAATTGGGCGCTTATGGTTTTCTACGCTTCAGTTTACCCATTACACCGGATGCAAGTCATACGCTTGCTTGGTTTATGATTATTTTGTCGTTGATTTCGATTATTTATATTGGATTTATCGCCATCGCACAAACCGACATGAAAAAATTAATTGCTTATTCTTCTATTTCGCATATGGGTTTTGTGACGCTCGGTTGTTTTATGTCGTTATTAATTATTGAGCATACGAATAATTTACAAGATGCTTATATGAGTGTCGAAGGGGCAATGGCACAGATGATTGCGCATGCCTTTGGTGCGGGTGCGATGTTCCTGGCGTTTGGTGTGCTCTACGTGCAACTTAAGTCTCGCAATATTGCAGACTTTGGCGGTGTTGCAAAAACCATGCCTATTTTTTCAGCCTTTTTTATGCTTTTTGCAATGTCGAATGTGGGCTTGCCTGGCACGTCAGGTTTTGTCGGTGAATTTATGATTTTACTCAGCATATTTAAAACAAGTTTCTGGGTAACGTTGATTGCTGCATCCATTTTGGTGATTGGTGCCGTTTATACATTGTGGATGGTTAAGCGTGTTTTCTTCGGACAAATTACGCATGACAGTGTGGCAAAACTAAAAGATGTTTCAGGTATCAATTTATTAATATTTGTTTTATTGGGTGTTCCTGTTATTTGGATTGGTATTGACCCCAATCCGATGTTAAATATGTTTCATGCGTCAATTGGCAATTTGTTGACGTTAGCAAATAGATAAACTCAGAGCCCCGAGCGTTAGCGAGTGGAAGTGAAACTAACGAAGAACATAATTTAATTTTACGAAATGATTTCTAGAGAAACTTTTATGAATTTATTATTAACATTACTCCCCGCACTCCCGGAAATATTTCTTCTGGTGATGTCCTGCACCATTTTAATGATCGGTGTATTTTCAAAAAAGGGCGCGCCAACGCTTTCATATGCGCTTTCCAAGATAACACTATTAATAACAGCTTTTTTAGTTGCCTATGCTTATGGTGCATTAAATGCCGCTAGTACGGTTGCTTTTCATAATATGTTTATTCTCGATAAGTTAGCAGTCGTGCTAAAAATATTTATTTTAATTGCAATGGTGTTTACGTTTTCGTATTCAAAGTTATACAACCAAAATAATGATATTCCCGCCAATGAATTTTGCGTTTTAGGATTACTGTCAACCTTAGGAATGATGGTGCTAGTTTCCGGTGCAAATTTTGTAACCTTGTTTTTAGGCTTGGAATTAATGTCATTGCCCATTTACGCAATGGTTGCTTTAGTGCGTGCAAGAGAGCGTTGCATTGAAGCTGCCATGAAGTATTTTATTATTGGTGCAGTGGCATCAGGTATGTTGTTATACGGCATATCTTTATTTTTTGGTGCAACACACAGCTTGGATTTAACCTTTGTGGCAACAGCCATTTCAGCCATGCCGGCTGATCAGCATTTAATTTTAATTTTTGGATTGGTGTTTGTTATTGCGGGTGTCGCTTTTAAATTAGGGGCTGCCCCTTTTCATTCTTGGGTGCCAGATGTGTATGATGGCGCGCCGAATTCAGTTACCTTGTTAATTTCTGCTGCTCCCAAACTGGCTGCTTTTGGTTTGGCTGTTCGCTTTTTCATTGATGCAGCACCTGGCTTGCATGTGCAATGGGATCAAGTGTTAATTGTCATTGGATTATTATCCATTGCGCTCGGCAATTTAGTTGCCATTGTGCAAACCAATATTAAACGATTATTGGCATACTCATCGATTGCACAAATGGGTTATATGATTTTAGGCTTGGCCTGCGGTACGGCTAGTGGCGAATCCGCAGCCTTGTTTTATATGGTGACTTACGCCCTCACGAGTTTGGGTGTATTTGGCATGATTGCCCTGTTATCAAAAACGGGTTTTGAAGCGAATGAAATAAGCGATTTTTCTGGATTATCACAACGTCAACCCTGGTTGGCGTTGATGATGTTGTTGATGATGTTTTCATTGGCAGGTATTCCGCCGTTGGTTGGATTTATCGCGAAGGTAGGGATTTTAGAAGCCCTTATTCGTGAGCATTCTGTTTGGTTGGCTGTTGTTGCCATTATTTTTTCTATTATTGGCGCCTATTACTATATTCGCATTGTAAAAGTAATGTATTTTGAAGAATCAAATCATGTTGAAAAAATAGAGTGTCCCCGTAGTTTAATCTCTGCAATGAGCGTTAATGGATTGGCAATTTTATTGTTGGGTATTTTTCCCAGTCAGTTGTATGTGTTGTGTCATTCCGTGTTTTGATTATCAAACAGCTCAGAAACACGCGGCCGGAAGGCTGCGTGTGAACGTGCAAATTACTTTACTGTTGGAATCATCTTCCGAATTGAATGCAATTTTTTTAAATCAATTTTCGCATAAGCAATTCCGAATGACGGTTCTTTGAGTTCTGAAATAACAGTTCCCCATGGATCAACAATTAATGTGTGCCCGTAGGTTTGTCTTCCATTTGAATGTATTCCTGCCTGGCATGCACCAATAACATAAGAAAAATTCTCAACCGCACGCGCGCGCATCAATAATTCCCAGTGTGCTTCTCCTGTTTTTACTGTAAATGCAGCGGGAATAGCGATAATTTCAGCGCCACATTTAGCCAGTTCGATAAATAAATTTGAAAATCGAATGTCATAGCAAACACATAATCCCAATTTTCCAAAGGGTGTGTCGATTACAATTGTTTCATTACCAGATTCTACTGTATCAGATTCTCTGTAAGATTCAGTTTCTGATAAAGCCACATCAAATAAATTAATTTTATCGTAACGTGCAACGCTTTCACCTTTGTTGTTATAAACAAGACAGGCGGCACGCACTTTATTTTTATTATCGCAAGCGATAGGGATGGTGCCACCTATAATCCACACGTTTAATTTTTTTGCTAAATCAGAAAGACAATTTTGTGCTTTTCCAAAACCTGCATTTTCTTTCACCTCAATTTTATCAGATGGACATTTCCCCATTATTGAAAACATTTCTGGCAACACAATTAATTGCGCACCATTTTCTGCGGCTTCTGTAATTAATTGCGTAACAATGAATAAATTTTCATCGACATTATCGGATGAGCACATTTGGATAGCAGCTATCATGGACATACCATTTCGCCTTCAAAGTTGAATTTCGACCTTAAGATTCCCTTAATCTTTATTGCGTAAGATTAGCATATTAAAACTGGTGAAAAATTAAAATGAAGCTACCTGATTTTTTATATTATCGTCAACGAATGTCTCAAGGCGTTTCTCCGTCAGCACTGTTTGACCCCTGTTCAGCTATTGATGGACAGCCATGGCAGTGCAGCACAGCGCCTGCTAATGAAAGGCAGCAAAAAACAATCTTGTTTACAAGTGAAAGTACCGTGGGTGTTTCGCAAGTTGATTTATTCGCCATTGCTGCTTTTTTGGAGCAAGAAGGGTTTAATATTTTTCCTTTGTGGCTTGAAGAAGAGTTGCTTGGTGAGTGTTTGGTTGAGCGTCAATGTAGGGAAATAGTCGAAAAATATGGTATTGCGCGTGATAAAATCGTAACGCTTGATTTCGCAATGATGCGCGAACTGCTTTGCGCAGTGCAATCGCCAAGAAAAGTCGGTGTAGGCTATACTTACAACCAGTATAAATTTGAAGTGTGTAACAGTACCGAAGCTCATTCTGAAAATCATCTCTCCTCTTGGGTTCCTGTTCCGAGTCGGGTGATTGATATGCGGCCTGTTATAGATTGTATTAATGCCGCATTGGTTTCTGCCAAAATAAATATCACCATTCGCTCCCTTTCTGAATTTCAAGTGAGTGCTGTGGCAGACGCGATTCATGACGTTTTTTTGAAAAACACGCAATATCGAAAGTTAATTGATTGTATTGTGTTAAACCCTGACGAAGAAATAAATTTTACAAAAGAGCATTGGCTAATTGCTTTGCTTATCCCGCAACTTCGTCACTATTTTTCTGTTGAGATGCTTTACAATAGTTCTGACCACTCTGTGCTGATAGCGCAATTAATTTTATCAGACAATGAACTGCGTTCTCGCTTGACGTTTTTAGATTTGAAAAATATTTTGGAGTCTCATTCTGAATTAACACCCTATTTTAAGGAAATGCATTATCCTGATTTTCAGATTCGCGAACCGCTTTTACTTGAGATTCAATCTGTCACTGAAAAATCAATTTCTGTTTTAGACTTGGCCATTAAAAATGGCTTGCTAGATGTCGATAAAATTATGGCTGTTAAATTTGCAATGCCAATTCCAAAAAGTGATAGCGCGCTAATGTCACTGGATCTTGAATTTAACAGTTTGTATGATTTTGTCATTACTACTTTTGAGAACGTAACAACAATAGAAGTGCCAAATTTATATTTGGGTTCAGTTTCAGGCTCGCTCGGTAGCTTAAATATAGCTTATTTTGCAAGACATCAGGAAATGTACAATGAAGATCTATTTTTAGAGGCAACTTATCAAAAACCCCCAAATATACTATACGTTCATAATCAATCACTTTGCGCTAGTCAAGTGATTCACGATACTGGGTCCAATCATCAAACCTACATGATGGTTGAAAGTGGGGAGATTTTGAGTGTTGGTTTTTTTGTGGATTATGTGCGAACAGGTGTAGTTCAATATGAGTATGATGATTCTGGCCTGAATGTCAAATCGGTTTCGCCAATAAACATAACAGAAATCCCTGTTAATTCTTGTGATGAGGACTGGATTCAATCATTGCGCTTGATTGATGATAATTATTTTTATGCTAAGTTTTCGCAAAATCTTTTACGAGGTTGGACAAGGTTATTGTCGATCCATGCGCATGAGTGTGTTGTGGGTGTCGTCAACAATAATCAACTTACATCAGCATTAGCAATTTTCAAAGGCGATGATGGCTTTTACCAGGCTTACACAGAAGCCGCTGTGGAGATTACTTATGTTGTTGGGGTCGAGAAAAAGTATTTTCTGAATGATCAATACCAACAATTGCATTTTGATGACCCTATTCGTCAGATTATTGATGAATATCGTCAAGAATCATCGGGTTTTTCTCTTGTTGCGGATGAAAATAAACCTATCCCTGAATTGGGAAACTGCATAAGCTACGATAATTGGTGTGATCAACTTTATGCGGACCGTGCAGGTGTTTGTTGGCATCGTGCATTGGCTGTCGCCAAGAGAATCGAAAAGGTTGCGCCGCATTATGCTAATCGTGTTCGCATTATTACTATTAATAATAATCATCAGGTAATTGAAGTATTAAATTATGGCACATGGGTCTCGATTGATTTAGGAGGTGGTGCCAATACAACATTAGTCTACGAGAATGAGACTGGGATTTCCGCTAATTCTACTATTAATTTGGAATCAACGACCGTCAGTGAAAGTGATCGTGGTGCTTTATTTACTGAAAAAAACAAATTAGAATCATTCTTGATAAAAACATTCCATCCTGAAATTTGCGAATCCAGCGATAAATTTTTGAGGGCGATAGAAAATGATGCGTATAAAAAAATGTTGGTTCGCGTCGATTCCGTAGAAGAAGTCTCAAATGCGCTATTGAAAAACTACGCGAGAGATAAAAATAAAATCTTTTATATGGACAATATTAAACTATTGTCCGCTGAAAAAAAACAAGTGATAATTGATCAAGATCGTAAGCCCATCATCCAAAATTCAAGTTCGTTAGTATTTTTTTTGCAAGACAGACCGCTAGATGTTCAACGTCGTCGCTATCTATTAATTGACATTCGCGAATCGGCGCTTGATGCGCAAACACTTGTTTCAATTAATGCGGCGTTTGATATTAAAGCGCGGTCTATTTGTGGGTGTGCCATTCCTGACAATGTGTGTGTCATTGCAATAACTGATGTCATGCCCAGCGACCGCTCATTTTTGTCTCGTCAGGATATTATTTTAAATGTGAAGGCTGATTTTATTTCTAATGAAAAACCGCATGAAAGAAAAGATATACTTAGAGTTGATTTGCAAGGTGCGGTTGATTGGCAGAAAAAATTATTCGGCCCTATTGTGTTAGACGATAATAAAATGGTGTGGCTCGAGTCTGATTTTTCTAGGCAATGCGCTTCATCCTTGCGTGAGAAAGTAGTTTTAATACAGCATTTTCGAAAGGAAGATGAAATGGAAATAAAAAAATTCCTTTCAAAGTCGCGAGCACAAGGACATTTTGATTACTGCGGCTATCAATTGTTCATTGCTGAAAATGTTATTTTTGATTTTGAAGATGGTTATGATTTCTCATCCTTTAAAATATCACCAGTCACTGTCAATGCGACTGCTTTTGATCCTAGTGCGCTTTACTTTGAAATCAATACGTACAATTATGACCTTCTGTTAAATGATAAATTAATTTTAGATGGCTTATATAAAAATACGCCAGGATTACTCGCAGTATTTGCTAATAAGGATTTGTTATTGTTTATCACAACACCTTTAGCAGAGGTGCAATGGTGGACATTATTCAGTGTTGCGGAAAAAAACAATACTACCTTGATTTTGAGTTTAGCTGATACGGTTGTTTTACCTGGAAGTTGTGTCTATGAAGTGATAAAACGCACTTCTGCTGCTGTTGAAAAGTGTGATTGTGTTTATATAAGCAATGATACGACCTCTTTGTCGTCGGAGATTTTAATTCTGAATTCTGATGTGCTTGTTTTGGATGTCGAGGATTATTCTTTTCAAGATTTATTTTTTGCTGTTACTCATCAGAAAAGTGAAAGTGGTTTTTCGGACTTCACTGTTAAAGAAAGCGATGTTTTATCCCATCTGAAAAAAAGCGGTACGATTATTTTGAAAGGTGAATTCCCTGATGACCTTTTATCGATGATGAGCACAATGCTATTTCCGGTCAATCGTTATCTGTGGCTAAATGGCGAAAAAGTTTTTATTCCTGGAAAGCTGATACTGATCATTGAAGATAAATCACTTTTCGATGATGTGAATTCATCTTGTCTGAATGGTTTAAATTGGCTGGGTTCTATTTCAGTGAAGTATTATCCAGAGAGCGTGAAGAGAGCGCCTATGGTTGTTCAAGAGCCTGATCACCGGCATTCTGCATCGTTAGAAAAAGACGACGCTCTTGCGTTTATTGAAAACAGAAAAGCACAATTGTTATCCCTGTTTGTTGATGCTGCGATCGTGCAGCTGATCAGTAAGACGGGATGCGGTAAAAGTCGCCTGATGAAAATTTTAGACAATGAAACCCCTTCGAATTTTTTAATCTATCGTGAAATAATTCAATTTGAGAAGTGGGCGAATGACAAATCAAGTAATATAAAAATATTATTTATCGATGAATCTAACCTTGATAATCAACATTATACTATTTTTTCGCCATTAAAAACGGGCGGATCGCGGAAAATTCTATATCGTGGGAAATTGATTTTGTTAGATGAAAATCATAAAGTCGTCTTTGCACGCAATCCGCTTGATTATGGTGGTGGTCGTATTGAACAAAAATTATTTGAGGATAATTCAATACCGGAATTCCATTTTTCTGATTTCCCTCCGGCCTATATTTATTACGAATTATTAAAACCTATTTTCGATTCCGCGCATTTAGCGCTTCCTGAGGATCATTTTAAAAATGATTGCGTGGTATTTATTGACGCGTATCTGAATAAAAACAACATGACCGTTCGGCAGCTGCAGCAGTTTATTTTGTCTTATTGCTTGTCTCAAAAGAAATCAGAAAATCAATTTGAAGCAAATTTTTATTTCCGTTTATTTTCAAAGAAAAGCGATACGACCAGTCAATTTGTATTGACTGAATCCAGCGCCTCTATTCGATCGCAAATCGCTGTGTTTATTCAAATCAAAAAACTGCAGCGTGCTGGAAAATTACATTCTGGTATTGGGCTGAACGGTATTTTTATTTTGGGTGAACCTGGTGTTGGCAAAAGCGAATTGGTTGAATTCACGCTAAGAAAATACTGTTGCGAGTTTATTAAAATTGATGGGAGCGTGGCGTTAGCGGATAAAGAAACCCTACTGTTAAATGCATTCCATTCGGGTACTGGTATTTGGGCGGATGAAATGAATTGCTACTCAGATGGTCGATGGGCAAAAATAATCAACAAATTGCTAACGGGTGAGGATTTTGAAACGGGCGAGGCGGCGAGGAAGCCTGGTTTTTTCTTAATCGCAACAGGCAATCATGCATACAATCAAGGGCGTTGTATTATAGATCCTGCATTGTCCAATCGCTGTCTAATGCTTGAATTACAAAAACCGACAAAAGAGGATATAAAGCAAATCTTGTTGGGTGAAAGTGGTGATATTGATAGTGATGCACTGGTGGATGATTTTCTCGCATTGCAGCAAACCAGCTCGGACCCCACATTGCGATGCTTGCTTCGAGCACTCCCGGATGTTTCAGCACACTACAGAAATGATTTTTTGAAAACGTGCAGATAACGGGCAAATAACACTTGTATTAAAGATATTTTCCCATTACTATTGCGTCTGATTATTGCGGGGTGGAGCAGTCTGGCAGCTCGTCGGGCTCATAACCCGAAGGTCGTAGGTTCAAATCCTGCCCCCGCTACCATATGTTATTGATAAAGGGGCCTTGTGCCCCTTTTTTGTCACTTCGCGGTGACATTTAATGGGATGTTGTTGCATGTTAGACAAACGCATACATGATTTAATCGAGCCAACCATTCGTTCATTGGGCTTGGATTTATGGGCTTGCGATCTACGAAAATCAGGCAATCAAGCGCTACTGCGTATTTATATCGATCGCGAAAGCGGCGTAACCTTGGAAGATTGTACTGTCGTGAGCAGAGAAATTGGGGCCTTGTTAGATGTAGAGGACCCCATTAAAAATCATTACCAGCTAGAAGTTTCCTCGCCAGGGTTGGATCGTTTATTATTAACACTGGCGCATTTTGAACGTTATGTGGGCCAGAACGTAAAAATAAAATTGCGTTCCTCGCAAGATAATCGTCGACAATTAGTCGGTCGTATTGAAAAAATAGCAGAGGATAAAATTTTTCTGCTTGTTGATACTAATACAATTAGCGTGAAATTAAATGAAGTTCAAAAGGCGAATTTGGTGAGTGCTCAATCACCGTCACAGTCACAGTCATAGAAGAAGGTAGAACATCATGAATAAAGACATCCTATTAATTGCCCAATCCATCGCTAACGAACGTGGCGTGGAAGAAGAAGTTATTTTTGAAGCGATTGAAGCTTCTCTGGCATCCATTGTTGAAAAGCGATACATGCCAGATGAACCTTTGATTCGCGTTGCGATTGATCGCAAAACAGGCGATTACGAAAGTTTCCGTCGTTGGGAAGTGATCGCTGATGATGCTGTTGACATGCATGAATATCCAGAGCAAGTAATGGCCTTATCTCAGGCGCAAACAATTGATGCTGATTTATCTATTGGCGATGTTATTGAAGAATCCGTTGAAAACCCCGAGTTTGGTCGTATTGCTGCGCAACAAGCAAAGCAAGTATTGGTTCAAAAAGTGCGTGAAGCAGAGCGTGATAAAATTATCGGACAATATCAAGCTAAAATTGGCACCTTGTTGGTGGGCACTGTAAAACGTGTAACGCGTGATCATGTCATTTTAGATATGGGTGAAAACGCAGAAGGTTTATTATTGCGCGAAGAGATGATTCCACGCGAAGCATTCCGAGTGAGTGATCGTATCCGCGTTTATTTAAAAGATGTTCGTAAAGAAAAACGCGGCCCACAATTATTATTAAGCCGTATTTCTCCTGAATTTTTAATGGAATTATTTAAAATTGAAGTGCCTGAAATCGGTGAAGAAGTCATTATGATTATGGGTGCGGCGCGTGATCCCGGTTCCAGGGCGAAAATTGCCGTGAAAACCAATGATGGCCGAGTTGATCCTATTGGCGCGTGTGTCGGCATGCGTGGTGCGCGTGTTCAAGCCGTTTCGAATGAGTTAAATGGCGAACGTGTTGATATTATTTTGTGGGATGCTAATCCAGCGCAGCTCGTTATTAATGCCATGGCGCCAGCAGAAGTCTCTTCAATTGTAGTTGATGAAGATCATCATTCGATGGATATTGTGGTAACAGAAGAGCAATTGGCGCAAGCGATTGGTCGCTCAGGTCAAAATGTAAGATTGGCCAGTGAATTAACTGGCTGGACACTCAACGTGATGACAGAGCAAGATGCGACAGTGAAAGAAGCGTCTGAATCCAGTAAACATAAAGATGTGTTTATGAGTAAATTGGATATTGATGAAACAGTTGCGGATATATTGGTTGCAGAAGGGTTCACTTCATTAGAAGAACTCGCTTATGTGCCGATAGCTGAATTAAAATCAATTGAAGGTTTTGACGATACGATGGCAGAAGAATTACAACGTCGTGCAAGTGACGTATTGTTAACACAAGAATTAATGGGTGATAGTGCCAGTCAAAAGCTACCCGAAGAAGATTTATTGTCTGTTGAAGGCGTTACAGCTGAATTAGCGGCTAAATTAGCGAGTCACGGCATTGTAACACGCGATGATTTAGCGGAATTATCAACGGATGAATTATATGACCTGTTGCAAATGGATAAAGAAGCTGCAGGTAAGTTAATTATGAGTGCAAGAGCACATTGGTTCGAGTGAAAGTGATCGGTTATCTGAGATCAGCTATCAGTTATAAATACTGATCCCTGATCCCCGATCCCTGACAACTTACATTCACATTGACACTATTAGGATTTTAAACATTATGGCAAACGTCACGATTAAGCAATTAGCGGAGTTAGTTCGTATGACTCCCGATCATCTGAAAGAGCAATTGAAAGAGGCGGGTGTTGACGTTCAGAGCGATGACCAAGCCATTTCAGATGATGAAAAACGAAAATTATTATTGTATTTAAAAAACCGTAACGTTGCGGCATCTGCTACAGCGTCAGAGACTGCGCGCCCTAAAATGACGATGCAAGCACGATCGAATCGACAAAGCAGCGTGGTCATGCAAGGTAAAAAAAGCGTTAATGTGGAAGTGCGTACAAAGCGCACGGTTAAACCACCTACAGTTACAGTGGTAGCGCCCGTGGTTGTACCAATTGTAAAAACAACATCTGAAGCAACAGCTGAAATTGCAAAACCTGAATCACAACAAGCAATAACAAAAACACCAGAAAAACCGCTAAAGGCCAGTGATAAAACACCACTGCAAAAAAACACTACTGAAACACCAGTGAAAACAGAGCCGAAAGAAATTACGATTGGAAAAAAAGCCAAAAAAGGCAAATCGGGTTTCGGTGAAGATGAAGAAGAAAAGGAAGTGAATCGGAAAAAAGCCGTTAAACTTCAGGATGTGCGCACGCGTCGCTTCAATCCCTTGGTTGTGCAAACTGACGATGATGAAGAGGGTGATGGCTATTATGGTGGTCATCGTCGTCGAAAGAAATTTAAAGTAAAAGAAAAAGCCAGCATTGAACATGGTTTTGAAAAACCTGTTGCCAAAGAAACACATGATGTCAGTATTCCTGAAACAATTTCAGTTGCTGAATTAGCACAGAAAATGAAAGTTAAAGCGGCTGAAGTGATTAAAGTAATGATGGGCATGGGTGCTCTAGTGACGATCAATCAGGTGATTGATCAAGACACGGCTGTATTGGTCGTTGAAGAAATGGGTCACCGCCCGGTCATGACAAAGGAAAACGCAATTGAAGAAGGTTTGTTAGATTACACAGAAACAACTGACCGAGAAATGAGTCCGCGTCCACCTGTTGTAACCATTATGGGTCATGTCGATCACGGTAAAACATCACTATTAGATTACATTCGTCGTACAAAAGTAACGGCTGGCGAAGCAGGTGGTATTACGCAGCATATTGGCGCTTATCATGTCGATACGGATCGTGGAACCATTACCTTTTTAGATACACCAGGACATGAAGCCTTTACTGCAATGCGCGCACGTGGCGCACAATGCACGGATATCGTTATTTTGGTTGTTGCAGCAGACGATGGTGTGAAGCCCCAAACGGTTGAAGCCATTAAACACGCCAAAGCTGCTAATGTGCCGATCATTGTGGCGATCAATAAAATGGATAAGCATGATATCGACCTTGATCGCATCAAAACAGAATTATCCCAACACGCGGTGATTTCAGAAGAGTGGGGCGGCGATACGATGTTCCATTATATTTCTGCAAAAACAGGTGATGGCGTTGATAAATTATTGGAAGGTATTTTATTACAAGCCGAAGTGTTGGAATTAAAAGCACCGAAAACAGGAATGGCGCATGGCGTCATATTAGAATCTCGTTTGGATAAAGGACGCGGTCCCGTTGCAACTATTTTAATTACAAGTGGATTGTTGAAGAAAGGTGATATTTTGTTGGCGGGCAGTCAGTTTGGTCGCATTCGCGCAATGATGGGTGATAATGGCTTGCCAACAGAATCGGCTGGTCCATCTATCCCTGTTCAAGTGCTGGGATTATCTGCTGTACCATCAGCTGGCGATGAAGCTATCGTTGTGCCGAACGAACGAAAAGCACGTGAAATCGCAGGATTCCGACATGGTAAACACCGTGACGTACGATTGGCAAAACAGCACGCAATGCGTTTAGAAAACTTGTTTACAAAAATGGGTGCCGAAGCGCAGTCCGTACTGAATATCGTATTAAAAGCCGATGTACAAGGTTCGTTAGAAGCCATTATCGATGCTTTAAATAAATTGTCGACAGCCGAAGTGAAAGTGAATGTGATTGTGGGCGCAGTCGGCGGTATTGCAGAATCAGATATTAATTTAGCAATGGCGTCGAATGCCGTTGTCCTTGGATTTAACGTGCGCGCGGATGTTGGTGCAAGAGCCTTGGTTGAAAAAGAATCTGTCGATATGCGTTATTACAGCATTATTTACGATTTAATTGATGAAATCAGATCAGCCATGACGGGATTATTAGCGCCGAAATTTGAAGAGAAAATTGTGGGCTTGGCCCAAGTGCGTGAAGTATTCCGCTCATCAAAATTTGGTTCAATTGCGGGTTGTATGGTCATTGAAGGCACTGTGCGTCGTAATCTCCCAATTCGTGTATTGCGCAATAACGTTGTGATATACGAAGGACAGCTAGAATCGCTGCGTCGCTTCAAAGAAGATGCAAGCGAAGTGCGTAACGGCATGGATTGCGGTATCGGCGTGAAAAATTACAATGATGTTAAAACAGGCGATCAAATTGAATGTTATGAACGGATTCAAGTAGAAAGAAAATTATAATCATCACAGAAACGCGCCCGGTAGGGTGCGTGTGATTCATCCGAAAAATAAGAGGTACGCACATTGCCCGGCAAATCCAAGCGCACACACCGCACTGCTGAATTAATTCAACAAATTGTCGCGTTGGCTTTATTAAAAGAAGTCAGTGATCCCCGGTTAGCAAAAATAACCATAACAGGTGTTGATTTATCGCCTGATTTTAAGCAAGCCATTGTATTTTTTTCGATGCTAGATCCGACAGAAGAAAGCATTAAATTAGCAGAAGTGGCATTTCAAAAAGCGACGGGGTTTTTCCGATTGTTGTTATCGCGTTCCACCGAATTGCGCCATACGCCAAAATTATTTTTTCGATATGATATTACTTTGGTGAATGCAGAGCGGATTTCTGATTTATTGCGAGAGTGATTGGGGGAAAGGGTTCTTTCGCCTGATCTGTTACTACCAAACAGCTCAGAAACGCAGGCGGTAGCCTGCGTGTGAACGCACAAATTATTTTTTATTGCTCCTATGCCATGTCCAAAAAATGGGGGGCGGTTTCAGGTGTTTTTGGACGCCCTAGATAACGACTTACTGAATTTTCTCTGTCTTCTGTTTGTAATTTAGTAACGCGTCTACCCGGCAATGATTTTGCACTCGCAAAGAAACCAATGCCCAGTACAATATTGCTGCCAACAGCAAGTCCGACAGAAAGATGTTTAATGCCCATCATGGCTATTTGAACTGCGAGTGGTGTCAAAGCGCCGTGGCTAGCAGCCAAAATGATAGCGGCTGCGATGAAATGTGCTGCACAAATTGCATAAAAAGCCACTCGTGTTTTTAAGTGCGCGCTTTCTGTTTTGAATTTTTCTTGTTCAATATCTAATTTATTTTTTAGATCAGTCTTATTATTTTTGGTGGCATAGTGATTTGCCTTTACAAAAAATGCTTCTGCTTTTTCTTCTGCTTTTGCAACGATGGGCATTAATACTCTGAATGATACGCGTGACGTGGCATTGAGCGAGTAACCAATACCAAATATTTCGGGACAAGCATAAAGAACCATAAACGCTGCTGGATTCGGTATGACTGATAGCGAACCAATTAATACTAATGGCATAACCAAATTTCCGGCAATTGTTGTATTGGCTGATACGCCAAGCTTGCAAGGGCCTGAAAATTTTTTTGCCGCTATTTCTTCAATAGCACACTTATAATTATCAATGCAATTTTGAAGTTCATCTTTCAACGCTTTATCAAATGCATTTTTAAATTGGGTTCTTAAAGCCCTCAATCTTTCTAATTGAATATCGCAATGCGACAGCATGTTATGTTTTAAGAAGTCAAATATGTCCATTTGCGCTGCTTCTGGCGCGCCTTCTTCTAACGCTGCTATTGCTTTCGCACTTATGTTATCTGCCCGCATAAATTACCTCTTAGTGATTGTCTGTGTTTGTGGTAATCCATACCCTGTTGTGTGATCTCTTCTAGAAGACTTTTAGCATGGTACATTAATTGCTCTGCACCTGTGAAATTTATTATACTTATATTGGCAATCAGTTTTACTGATACATAAACAGAGTGCTGTCTCAAATTTTATTTTTTATCAAAAAAATCACGAACGGATTTCTCCTGGACGCAACTATGCTGCTAATATTTTCCTGGTGGAAATTCATATCCTTAGGTATATTCACACTCCCATTTCAATTTTAATCGATACTCACTATGCGACTTAACGGCATTTTTCTATTAGACAAACCCATCGGCATCTCTTCCAACGGCGCATTACAAAAAGTTAAACGCTTGTTTAATGCGAAAAAAGCAGGGCATACGGGCAGTTTAGATCCATTGGCAACCGGCATGCTGCCAATTTGTTTTGGCGATGCAACAAAATTTTCGCAGTATTTATTAGATTCAGATAAAACATATTTAGTCACAATGCAACTGGGTGTGCGCACGAATACCAGTGACGCAGAAGGCGAAATCATTTCAACGCGCGATGTCCCTGAATTTTCTTTTGAAGATATTGATATTGCCTTTAATACTTTTCGTGGAAAAATAAATCAAATCCCCTCTATGTTTTCAGCTTTAAAGCACAATGGAAAACCGTTGTATGAATATGCACGACAAGGCATTTTTATTGAACGTCCGAGTCGTCCCATTACTGTTTATGATTTGAAATTAATCTCAATTGAAAATAATTTTGTGACGTTTACAGTGCATTGCAGCAAGGGCACGTATATTCGAACGATTGTCGATGATGTCGGTGAGCAATTAAATTGTGGTGCGCATGTTACACAATTACGTCGATTGGCTGTCGGGCCCTACTTAGAAAGTCAAATGATGACGATTGAACAAGTCGCGTTATTAATGCAAGAAAGTAGTTTTTCTGTGAAGACATTGTTGTTGCCGATGGATACGTCTGTTAATCACTGGCCTGCGGTGACTGTTTCACCCGCTATTGTGTTTGCTTTAAAGCAAGGCCAACCAGTGATAATGCCAGACGCGCCAACATCAGGTTGGATGCGTTTCATTGAAACCAATGGCGAGTTTTTTGGTGTCGGTGAAGTAGCGACCGATGGAAAAATTGTGCCGCGGCGATTGGTTGCTGGTAAATAAATTAGGCGGTAGCCCCCCCCCTTATTCTAATTTTTAGCCCAAATTCACCATTTTTTTCTTCAAGAGTAGACTATAGTGTCCTCATTGCGCAAACAAAGGGGAAATAAAATGGGCGCGTGGAAACAGCCGATAGTTGTTGTTGAAAAATATCAATTTTTAAAGAACCTATTATTGAAACGCGCTTCGGAAGAAACACGGCCTGATCCAGCCATAACAGATCCCGTTATGGCTGGTTCGGTATTGTCGACCCTGTTAGAACGATTTTATGCAAATGCACGTTCGTGTCCCGAAGCAATTGCCCTAACCTATCAAGAAAAAAGCATCACCTATGCTGATTTGCTCAATAAAGTTGAGGTTTTGGCTAAAAAAATTACTAGCGCAATAACAACTGAAAATACAAAAGAAGCGCCTATCTGTCTTTTAGGGGATGATAAACTGAGACTGGTCATACTACAATTGGCCGTGCTTCGCGCGGGCTGTTTTTTTGCAGTATTGGATCATCAATCACCACCTTCTGCTATAGAAAAACAAGTTGCAGAACTCGGCGCTAAACTTACTATCACTTGCAATTTTTTTGAGGCCGATGAATTTCGTGGTCAAAAATGGAGGAACATCAAATCACTCTCAATCGAACAGTTATCTTCTGCGTCGAACGATGGCCCATTGCCCAGTGAAATTCATGACAATTCCTTAGCTTATATCCTACTTACTTCTGGTTCAACCGGCACACCCAAGGCAGTAAAACAAACGCATCAGGGGCTATTTCAGCAGATGCAGCGTTATTATCGAATCATTGGTGTCGAAAACAATGAAGCAGAACATTTCTCCAATTTTGCACCCCTTTGTCACGATCAAGGCATTGTTGACATTTACGCCGCGCTACTTTCAAGCAAAGCAACGTTGAGTTTGTTTGATATGCAAACATTATTTACATCAGACGATGGCATGCAATTTGCGCGGGATTTTTTAATAAAACAAAAAATATCCATATTTTCTGCGCTACCAGATATTTTTAAATTTATTTTTGCTGAGCAGGATGAAAATAATTTTCCAGATTTACGTGTTATTGCTATCGGTGCAGATGAAGTAAAGCAAGAACACTTAAATATTTTTTTAGCATCATGTCCAGATAATAGTGCGCTGTATAACAGTTATGGTGCATCTGAGTGCTCGTGGATTTGCGGCTACAAAATAACAAAGACGGAGGCAAAAAATCTATTGTCTACGCCCAACATTGGAATCCCTATCGGACATTTTGATGCAACATTATCGCTATTTATCAGGCCATTAGATGACAATGACGATCATCAAAGACAACCTCATCTCGGCGAATTATGCGTTTCCGGAGAAGGCGTATCACCTGGCTATTATAATAATCAAGAAGCCACTGATTTGGCCTTTTATCAAGACGGTGAAAAGTGGTTTTATCGCACAGGTGATATTGCTGAATTAAGTGGCCTTACCTTATTTCACAAAGGAAGACTGGCTAATTTAGAAAAAATATCCGGTAAACGTGTTGATATTAACGAGCTTGAAAAAAGTCTTTGTAGGGTTCTGCAAGTTGAAACGTGTGTTGTGGTTGCAATAACGTTAGAGCAACAAAAAATGCTGTGTGCTTTTACAGCAATTAAGGAATTACCGAATGGTCTAAAATTAATTTGGCATTTGGGTGCTGCAGACAAAACAATTAAAGACAATTTTGCTACACATCTACAACCAAGTCATTTTTTCGAACTCATTGAACTGCCTAAATTAGCCAGTGGTAAAGTTGATCGCCAAGCGCTTAAAAAAATTGCGCTGGATCATTTTGCGACATTCTATGAATTCCAAGGTTCTGATGTTGAACGTTTAGTATTTTCTGAAGCAAAAAAAATCCTAGGAGCAGTAAATTGGGACGAAAAAATAACAAGCGAGAATATGCCCAGTATTACGCGCGCCATGTTTCTCACCGCGATCAATCGTGCTCTAAATAGAACTTACATTCAATTTTCTGATTTAGCTAATAACGTCTCTTTAAGAGAAATTGCTAACATTCTGCAAATGCGACTGAATAATCCAGTAGATCAACAGGAAATAGGTTTTAAATGTGCTGCATATTCAGGAAATAAATTTTTATTTTCATATGAAATGATAAAAAGTATTATGCTGTATTTTATGGAGCGTTCTCCTGAATTACAATTGCAACCTTGTGAATCACACAATGATTTTCTCGAAAAAATAAGGCGGCAAATTCAAATGAAAATACCGAGAGTTGGATACACGGTACCTGCAATTGAATTTGGCATTAGAGTTTCTAAAAACAATCATCCTAGCGCATGCTTGGTTGATTATGATGAAAAAACCAAAGAGTTGATCGTTTGGGTTTCAGACAGCTATGCCCATTTTTACATAGACAACGTGGTTACTACTCTTGAATGTTGGCCTGGGAAATTAAAAATAGGTGTTGATATTTCAGTTCGAAGGGAAAAAGGTGATTCTAGCAACTGTGTTTTTGACGCGCTGAGTTTTTTAACAAATGCATTTACCGAACCTTCTTTATTTAATTGGGCTCTACCCTTGCAACAAACCGAAAAAACATCAAATCAATTTAATGACTTTCATAGGAAGAAACATGAAATTTTTAATTTTGCATCACCCAAGGAAATGATACATAAAATCCCCGCATTTCTTGGTGGCTACGCACCGAATCAGACATTGGATACATTGGGAGATTTTTACACAGCGCTCATCGTCGCACTAAAAGAACATGATATATCGGGCAAAGCAATTTCATCGGTTGAAGAATTAATGCCATTAATTGATTTCAATACGAGCAGTAATGATAAACAAATGATTAAAACAGCGCTTGATTTTGGAAATCAAATGAAAATTCTTGATCAGACACGCCGCGATGAACTCTACACTCAATCAAAAGAACAATTTCAAATAATAGTAGAAAATGCTGCCGATTTAGGAAGAATATTACAATATTTAAAACCAAACCAGTGCGTTGAAGTGTGTAATATGTTCAAAGATACCTTGCCTGCCATAATAAAAAATTATACAGATCTCGGCTACCTCCTGCGATATCTTGATGAATCTCAGCAGCTCGCTACAAGTCATTTTTTTAAAGAGTGCATCATAAATAGCAAGCGTATCGATTTGGAAAAATATGCCAGCAATTTTGCAGAAATGTCTACTCGCTTAAGCGATTCACAATATCGAGAAGCGTGTATCATATTTAAAAATCAGCTTTCACTATTATCATATGACGACAATACGATACGTTACGACCCTATTAGGACCCAATTTGAGTTAATTGTGAGAATAAATCGCTTTTTACAAAATAAATCACGATTTCATATTTTACTTGAAATATGCGGAGATCAATTAGAGGTAAAAGATCTTCGAGAATTTAAAGCATTCATTGGTTATGCGTTAGCAGAAGAAGCAACAAATCGTCTCGCCATATATAATACAATTAGAAATAATACATCTGAAATTATCAACAATAACGATGCTTTTTTAAGAATGCTAAACTCTTTCTGTCAATCTGAAATAGATATTAAGCTTTTACCTGAAATAATTAACTTTGTTTTAACTCCAGAAAAACTTGAAGCTTTGCAATGGAATAACGAAGACGATATCCCTGCCGAGCTTGGGCCTTACGAAGAAATAAAAAATATTATTGTATTTAAACAAAATGAAAAAAAAGCCATCGAAGCGTTTTTTAAATTCTGTCCGGGCTGGCAAAACAAAACGGCATTGTCTGTAAACGAAATCACAGAAATTGTAGACCTTGCATGCAGCACATCATTTTCACAAGGTTTTTTTTCAAATGATTTGTCTGATCTTCCAATGCAGGCACGAAATGCACTGATTTCATGTGGCGCTGATTCAGCTATCTTCACAGCAAAAATGGATAATGATGAAAAATCGAAAAAAATAGTTGAGAGCATCACTCAATACAGCAAAGATTCTGCCCGAAGAATTGAAAGGTGACGCCGCCAATTCTCGCTGGGCCACCTGAATCCTAATTTTTAGCGCCACTCACCATTTTTTATTTTTTGTTGAATTTAAAAAATCACATTACAAAACGCTTTAAACCCAATACTTCCAGCAATTTAATAAAAATAGCCAATGGCCCAATTAATAATTGCGTTGTGCTCAAGAGTGAAAGGGGTGGCAATTTTTCAAAATAAGTGCCAATCAATTGTAATGCCCATCCACCCACAAATAAAATTAAAAATAAGGTGCCACTGAAACCTGTTGGAAAAGGCCTTGCAAGCCACGCTGCGATGATTGTCAGCAGAATGCCAATAATAGCGGCGGCGATAGCCAATTTTCTATTTAATAAAAAATAATAAACCAATATTCCGCAAACAAAAATACTGGAAAATGAAATTTGGAATCGGGTGGCGAGATCGATACTGATCCAATTGAATAGCATCATTAATGAAAAAATAACAGCGGGGACGCCAACATAACTCAACATGCGATTGGTCTTGTGGTTATGCTGCTGTTGATATACCGTCAGTTGTAATTCAAGTGTTTTCATAGGACCTCCTGTGTGTACAGCAATTATAAACGCTCAGCGTGTTGCGCGCACTAAAAAACCACAGTAATATGCATTAACCCTACTTGCTTGGAGAAGCACCATGAAAAATGTAAAAAAATATATTTTGGCTGGCGTAATTGCGATTACGGCATTGGATATGGCTGGTTGTACACCGGGTAATAACGTTCCGGGGTCGACAGCGGCGGGCGGTATTGCCGGCGGTTTGATTGGCGGTGCCGCATCGGGTGGTAATGTTTATGGGATCATCGGTGGCGCACTGTTGGGCGGCATTATTGGCAACCAAGTAGGTCAATACATGGATCGCCAGGATAAAATCAATATGCAAAGCGCTATTATCAATACACCGGTTAATCGAGAAGCGACCTGGACTAGCGATAAAGCAGGCCCTAATGGCACCCCGGTTACTTACACTGTTAAACCCATTAAAAACTATCATTCCCCGAGCCATCAGTATTGTCGCGAATATCAAACAACAGTGACTGTGGCGGGTAAAGACCAGAAAGCTTACGGAAAAGCATGTCGTCAACCCGATGGTTCGTGGAAAATCAATAATTAGCGCAGAAGCGGGGGCACAAGCCCTCGCGCTCAGCAAGGAAAATCATTATGGCAAATAAGCCTGGGTTTCCCGTTGTTCGGCTTCGTCGTTTGCGTAGGTCACCTGCGCTTCGGGCGATGCTGCAAGAAAATACCGTATCTGTTTCTGATCTTGTCTTGCCTCTATTTATTAAGGCAGGAAAGAATATCCGACATTTAATTTCATCGATGCCAGGCCATTTTCAATTAAGCATTGATCAACTTGAAGCAGAAATTATTGATGTCGTTGCTTTAAAAATCCCAGCTGTTATTTTATTCGGTATTCCAAATGAAAAAGATGCGATCGGTTCTGCATCGCTCTGTGATGAAGGTGTGATTCAAGCGGCTATTAAATTAATTAAAAAGATTGCGCCGGAATTATTGGTGATCACAGATGTGTGTTTGTGTGAATATACGGATCATGGTCATTGCGGTTTGATTAATGCAAAAGACAATTCTGTTGATAATGATGCAACGCTTGAAATGCTTGCAAAACAGGCCGTTTCACACGCAAAAGCAGGCGCTGATATTATTGCGCCCAGTGGCATGATGGATGGTATGGTTTTGGCAATTCGTGCTGCATTAGATAAAAATAATTTTCAAGAAATTCCCATTTTAAGTTATGCGGTGAAATATGCATCCAGTTTTTACGGTCCGTTTCGTGAAGCTGCCGAAGGCGCGCCGCAATTTGGCGATCGAAAAACCTATCAAATGAATCCAGCGAATTCGAATGAAGCTTTGCGCGAAGCGCAATGTGATATTGCTGAGGGAGCGGATATGCTAATGGTTAAACCTGCGCAAAATTATTTGGATGTTATTTATCGCGTTAAACAACAATTTCCTGAAGTGCCACTCTGCGCTTATCAAGTGAGTGGTGAATTTTCGATGATTAAAGCCGCAGCTGAAAAAAACTGGATTAATCATGATGCCGTTATGCTGGAAAGTTTGCTGGCAATAAAACGCGCAGGTGCTGACTTTATTATCACCTATTTTGCAAAAGAATTTAGCCGGGAATTTTGCACGTAAGTAAGGATTTCTATATTACTTAAAATCCTGCTGTATTTTATTCATATGTATTTTTTTCTTAATCGAAATAACAGAATGGATTTTATGATGCGCGATACAATGATGATAGCAGCGGAAAAAATAGCTGAAGTTAAAAAAATAAAGGCAGATTTTGATTTTCAATTAGAGATTGAAGAAAATCCATTGTCGTTAGCAAAATTGGCATTGTTTTATTTTGATGATCTTCCTGTTTTAAGTGCATTCCTCTGGTGGTTTCTTGATAGCCGTGTTTCTGCGAAAGAAATAATAGAATCGGGCATACTCCATCTTTTTTATATTCATCATCAACCAATTGGTGATGATGAAAGTGATTCAAATAATATTTTCAACGAATTATTGACCTTGCTGTCAGAAACTCAGAATTCATTAGATGAAAATGAAAATAATATTGATGGCGATCAGACAGACGATACTTTTTTCTTAGAAGAACCGTTGGTTATGTCAGATAATCATTCCGAAATCCCCAGCACGCTTGATTTGAATGATTTTCCAATAGAAACGCTACTTGATTTAGTTTCTCTGGCGAGAAAAACATATTGCGGCGTACGTGGAACGATGATTGATAAACCCGTCGGAGAAAGATTTATCTCGGTTAATTTATTTAACGAGGAGTTTGAGCATAATTTCCCATTCAAGATTGAAGAGCTAAGGAAGAATGCATTTGAAATGGAAATTAAAATTGAAAGTCATTATGTCATTCCGGCACTTCCCCCATTTTATTTTTCGCTAGATTTCGATCACATTCATAATTTATACGGCCTATTTAAATTCAACTTCATTAAGTTGCTTGATGCTACTGATCCTGATCACAATACTGCGTTTTCTTACTTAAAGGAAAGAAATTCGGCGGAAATGCTGAGCGCATTAACGCAGAATATTATTCAACAAAATCTTAATGTTGTTGAATTAGATGCGTTTGTAAAAATGACAGCGAGTCTATTTTCAATTATGCAGTCTAAAGAATTTTTTCAATTGATATCGAAGAATTATTTTTTTATTTGTTTTGCAGCATTTAATGACCGCTTACTTAATATGCTTAATATGACGAAAATAAAACTAGAATTGAACCCTGTTTTTTCTAATCATTTTGCGAACCCGCCTATTGTGATGCTTACTTCTCTCTTTATTGAATTGGAAAAGAAAACCGAAAGGTACTCACCTGAATTTATTGTGTCAATGCAGAAAAATATTTTTGAGTGTGCGCTGCGTTTAGAATCAATTTCTGATTCTGTGCTTTATGAATTAAAAAAATTATCAAACATTCAAACTTTTTGTGTCGATAAAATTAACGAGTATGAAAAAGAACTTCGGAAATGTTTTGATGAAAATTTCAGCTACGAAAAGCTTGAGCTGGAATGGAAATCATTTTTTTACAAAATGAATACGATCAAGGAACTTTTTCGTGATGTTTCAACCAAAACACATTACCCTTTTAATTCGAATGAGCTTAAAGCCTATTTTATTGATTACACCTGGAAAACATGTCCAAAATTTAATTTTTCTCAGGTTCGGGGGAAAATTTTCGCCGGAATGCGATTCAGTGAGACAGAAAAAAAGAAAGAATTCAAACGGGTTTTGCTTGAGACCCTTGTTTTTACAGATGATGAAAAATTATTGCCATTAATTGTAAGTTATTTGCCGGTTCACTACCCGGACTGCCAGAATAATGGGTGGGTTGAATTAATTTTTGGTGATGGCAAAGCGTTGCTTGAAAAGGCAATTATCAAAAAAAATGTCACGCTTGTTGATTTAATTATTGCAGTAATTCAGTTTCAAAAACTGCAAATGAAAAAATACTTTTCACTTTCGGCGGATGTTGATTTTTTTCATTTTATAGAAAAATGCTGGCCTGACAATAAAAACATCGAATTGTTGTTTTACCCTGCTAAAGCTGCGGCGAAAATGCGGAAAATGCCTTTGTTTGAATCTATAATTGAGTTGGTCATCGGTTGTAAGCCAAACCAAATAGCGATTGATTTCGGTTTCGCTGCTTTTTCTGGAAACTGGACTTCTGTTTATCAAATGTTGCATGCGCATCCTAAACTTGTACTCAATCCAGCGCTTGCTTCTTTTGTTTTGGGCGAGGCGGTGGAATCTTCGCGTTGGATTGTAGTGGGTGATTTGTTTGTCGGTTTTACGCATGATATTGCTGTTTTGCAGCGCGCCGCGAAAAAATTATTAAAGGTGATGTTTCCAATTGATGATGTTTGTAAAAAATTATTTTTTGCCCTCGATACGGCGCATGGCGTTTCTTCCCGGCAAAATGCTGCTTCGAATAATTTTAGATTGCTTGGAAGTGCTTCACGTTTATCTCGACCGCCTTACGATTTTTATCAAGTCGCAGTGGCATTAAAGTTAATAGAGCAATTTGCGCCGGGGTGGATTGAAAAGCTGCGACCCCTGACGATCCAAATTTTCGGCATTATTGAAGATAATGAGCGTCCTGCTGCTAAAATGTTAATTGAAGCGATTAGAGGCTTTAAAAATTCACTTTATGCTACAGCCTTAAAAGACTGTTTAACGATATTGCTGCGCCAGATTGAAAATAGAAAAATTGATTTTGATCTTTTGCGACAAAGTCAAAGTGCAAACTCTGCTAAGCGTGAACGACGAAATAGCGAAGACAGTGACGAGGACGAAGCGCCACGCTTTCACGGCCTTGGGAGAGTAATTTAATGCCTGTATGTTGATATTTACATTAGGATAAAATAGCAGTAGCATTCTTGTCTTCAGGTAAACGCCGATGTAGCTCAGTTGGTAGAGCAACTGATTCGTAATCAGGAGGTCGTCCGTTCGATTCGGATCTTCGGCAGCGAACTTCTTAATATAACTCAACAAGTTGTCGCTCTTCTGAGTAAATATTCGTTAAACCTCTCTAATCAATCAGATTCAAGAGGTTGCTGATGCCCCTATCCCCTAGCGACACTGAAAACGCAGTGATGATTTCTCATGGCATTAATCATAAACATGCCCGCAGCTAATCGCGCTCGTCACCACATAGAACCAGAGTCATTGTAATTTTTTTATAACGTACATTTCAGATAATTTTTTTGGATATTTTTATGACAATTTTAATAGGTAGTAGTACAATGCAAAACGAAATATATGGACATCCTTTAACTTAGATTCGGATTAAACCCTACTGCCGAATCAAGGTTTAATTAAGCTGGAAAAAATAATATTATTTTATGAGGTAATTTAGGATGAAATTAATACCTATACTGATGTCTACTGCGTTATTACTGTCTACGAGCTTATCCGTATTGGCTAATGGCATTTCTGATGTTGGTGATTCAATCAAATTTGTAGTGAGTGGTAAAAACATTTCCGTAAATGATGGAAACTATTTTTATAAAAACTTTTTGTACAATGATTTCAGCGCTACAAACAGCGGCAGTGGTAGTGTTAAAACTGTAAAGAATATGTTTGTGCTGCATATTTTGATGGAAATGATACGGTGAATATTAACGTGATTCCTCTTTCATAAAAAATTCAATTTGGAATTTTTTATTTACCTGACATCGCAGCTAATTTTTATCAGTTGCGATGGCGTTATATAAAATTTTTATGTGTTCGACAGATTTAACGAATATTTACTGTTTACAGTGCTATCCTATTGATTTTTATAAACCAGGCCTTGATTTTTGGCTTACCGCCGTATATAGTTATGTCTAGACGGGTAAATCCTTCAAGTGCCAGAGGGGAGCGGCTTCCATAGGTTGCAGCGATGATCTTCTGGACTAGCGCTTGAAAGGGGCCGTCTTTTTTATTTCTGGGATTTGTATATCGTTTCTGATTGGATTTTATCAGAAAATTCTGTGTACCACGTCAGATCGCTTTTTTCGTATTTTCTTCCAAGACCAGAACAAAAAACATCAACCGCCTGCAAACCAAGTTCTTCGTGTGAGCTGCGATGGCGAATGGTCAATGTTGCTTTTCTGCCAATTCTTGCTTCAATAGCAGCCTTAACAGCAGCATCAAATTCATTAATTTCGTCCTTATTTTTCGATTTATCAATAACAATATCAATATAAAGGGCAGTATCGATGTCAGTTATCTGAGAAAATACGCTCATCGCAATTTCGTCGTACAGCACTTTCTTTTTAGGCTCATGATTATGATTCGCGCGATGATTACGAAGCCAAGATTTTTTATCTGCAATGGCCGCAGACAAATACCAACCCGAACATTTTTTCATTTGGTCTAAAAAATATTTTTTGATTGGGAGCGCTAAAAAGCTACCTTTTAATTCATGGGTATTTTTTGATACCTTGGTTTTCAGGGTTTTTCGAACAGCGCGCATTGTGTTGTCACTAGCTTCATCGTCATAACAAACCAACAAGGCAATAACCAAATATTGACTTGTTTTTGAGTTATTAAAATCAAACCCTAAATCTCCCGACTCATCCAAATAAATAATTAAATGTTCCGGCATGCATTTTTTCCTTAAAATTCCAGTATTTTTTTATAAATAAACATGTGTTGATTGAAAAACAACACCAACAATTTTCGCAGCATCAGGCTTGTCTATCACAATCGATGCCCAATTATTATTAAATGCGATTAATTCGAATGTTTCAAAAGCTTTATTAATACTGCGTTGTTTGTACTGTCTGATAATCACACAAGGTTGATTAATAATTTTTACCGCCACTAACCCACCTGGCTTTGGTTTTTCATCAGGATTTAAAATCACAATATCTCCAGCGTTAATTCTGGGTGACATACTGTCGGTTCCGTCAAAACTCGCCCGCAATTAATTAAATTCTAGTTTACTCTTAATTTTTAAATCGCTTGATTTGCAATTTTATTAAATTGTTGAAATTTAGGCACAAAAAGTCTACGACGTTCAGCGGTTGTTTTATTTGGCATATAAAAAAATTGTCTGATTTCTTCGAATGTGTGGCAAAAAATCATTGCGCACCAACTCTCTTTAAAACCTTTCATCAGCCTGGTTCTTGATTTTGTGCCGCGATAATTTTGCTCCATGCGATTGTTCATGTATTTGCTGTCACGATGTTTGACGTCATTGCCTAGCGCATTTTTAATCGCATCAACAAACGCAGGTTCTTTTTCTGTGGTGATTTGCACTGGATGAACAGCCGTTGTTTTTTCACATGATCTGAAAAATGCTTCTGCCGCTTTTTTGTCTCGCTTATCACTTAAATAAATGTCAATTAAATTGCCCGTCTTGTCGATGGCACGATATAAATAAGCATCGTATCCTTTTATTTTCAGATAGGTGATATCCATGTGCCATTTTTTACCGCATTTACCACGACGACGCGATCTGAATTTTAAGGCAGCATCGGTTCCAATTTTTTGTGACCACAAACGCACAGTTTCATGACTCAATGAAATGCCACGCAATGCCATATGCTTTGTAACATCTACTAAACTATTTTTAAAATGATAATAATAAAACACAGTGAGCATCACAATATCAGTTGGAAATTCGAGAAAATTATAAATTGTTCCTGTGCGCTCGTTAAATTGTGAAGCGCAATTGCAGCAGCGGAACTGTTTGTAACCTAATCCTGCCGTGCTTTTTAATAGCGTGGTCATATTTGATTTACAACTCGGACATTTCATACTGTGATACCCATGTATAATGAAGTGATTGCCATCATTTTAGTATGGATTGCGGAGCCAGTTTTGACGGAACCCAAATTTGATCCGGCCACAGTTTCTAGTCTATTTTAACACCCTAGCACAACACCAAATATCAACGCGTTCAACGCCTGCTTTTTTGAGTAAGCAACTAATTTCAGAAACGGTATTTCCTGTCGTCATTACATCGTCTATAACAGCGACATGCTTTGCAATGATGGAATGCGATATCGCAAAAGCATTTTTCAAATTCTTTTTTCTTTTTTCTGACGATAAACTGGATTGTGGTTCTGTGTTTTTTAATTTAATACAGCTTCGAATATCAATGGGAATTTGAAAATATTTTCCAATCGGTTTTGCAATTTCTAGTGTTTGATTAAATCCGCGTTTTTTTAATCGCATATGATGAAGTGGGACAGGAATAATTAATTCTGGTAATAAGTGTTTTTTATCTAGAAAGTAATCAATCCAGTATTGTGAAAACAATTTTGCAGTCGCCAAATTATTCTGAAATTTTAATTTAGCAATAAGTTCAGAAATAGGTGTCTCATAATTAAATAAAGCAAAAGTGTTATCAAATGGCGGGGGGCTGCTATGGCAATTTCCGCAACCTGCTGCTAATCCGCAACGCGTGCAGCCGATTTGATGAATTGGCAGGGAAAGATAGCACGTATCGCAAATAGATTTTTTATTAGCACACAGTGAATCACACAGCAGGCAGTAAATGGGCCAAACGCCATCTAGGACTTTTTTTAATAAATTTTTCATATTGATATTGAAGTGGAGGAAGTAACCACAGGGTATCAGGATTCAAAAAATCAGCAATACCGTGTTTTTCGATCAAAATGTACTTGGAATCTGAATTGTAGCGCTATACTGACTTGTGCTAAAATTCCGGGATGATCCCGTTTATTGATTCAGAAGTCATTTCAAGATTGCAACAACGTGTTGCCAATGTAACGTTGTCGGACGATCACGTCATCCATATTATTGCCAATCAATTATTGGAGCGATTGGATTATATGTGTATCCAGCCTGTATCTGTATTAAATTATGGTTGGCATACGAACTACGCAGAATTGCAATTAAAAAAACGCTACCCGGAATCAACGATAAAAAATATTATTGATTTAACATTTCTGGGAAAATGTGCTGACAATTCAGTTGATTTAATTATCGCGAATTTTTCCTTATTGCGTGAACGCGATCCCGTTTATTTGCTGCATGAGTTTTCTCGTGTTTTAAAAGAAGAAGGCTTGTTGTTATTCACTACTTTAGGGCCAGATACCTTTGTTGAATTGCGGCAGAGTTTTTTGCAAGTTGATCGTTTTCATCATGTTCATCCTTTTAGCGATATGCATGATATTGGCGATTGGATGAAGCAATTGCATTTTTCAGACCCGGTGGTTGATCGAGAAGAAATTATATTGGCTTACGACCAGCTTGATTTGTTCTTTCAGGATTTAAAAGAGATTGGTGCGACCAATGCGCATCAATTTCGACAACGTGGTTTGATGTCGAAAAATAAATGGAAAACAATGTTGTCGCATTATGAGCGATATAAAAATGACGATTATTTTCCGGTTACTTTAGAAATAATTTATGGGCAAGCTTGGAAAGTAAAATGGGATCGGGATACTGACGGATTAGAAGGAGAAATAGCGATTTCGCTTGATTCAATTATGAAGAGATAAATTTTATGCGTCGAATATTAATATTCATTTTCTTATTTTTTTCATGCAGCACTCCTTTATTTGCAGCGGGTATAAAACCATTTCAACAATTTCAAGAAGGGTTGCGTTATTGGGGTAGTGATCCGGCTTGCGAAAAAGTGCTGAAAAACGTTTCTTTCCATGAAAATTTTACGTCTGATTTTGTTCCGGGTGCTGGCGGAATGATTTATCTTTTACTGCAGAACCCATCGCCAGATCGTCCTCCCATCACGACCTATTTATTTAAGGATGGTGATGAAGACCGATACGGCTTCACAAATTATTATTCACCAGGCACATTCTCGTTGCGAGTCGATCATCAAAGCCTTTATTTACGCGGTGTTATTTTAAATATCTGTATTGATCCTGAAAACCCAGTGATTACCTTGCGTAAGCAATCCGGCGTGATGATTGAGCTGCCGTCTGGCGCGATTTGCATGATGACAACCCATGTGTGGAATTTTTGTCGTTAAAATTCAATCTCCTGTTGCCTCAAAATAAAATGTTACCGAAGGCCTGATACGTTGCCTCACAAATAATGTTACCGAAGCAGGCTTTAATTTGGCTATCCCTGTCATCATATTGCAATGTTCCTTCCTCGCAAGTGTAGATCAATTTGCTGAAAAATGGTTTTTAATTTCATTTCCTGGTTTTTCTTGAGTTCAAATGGGTTAAGTTTTTTATAAATATCCGTGAGTTGCTCTTTTTGCACTGCGCTAATATGTTCGCTTGTCATTAAACGTTGATAGGGCGTTTTTGGTTTGTCGTGTACCTTTTTAATTTTTGATTGAATACGACGCTTGTCTATTAACTTTGTCGCTGGATAAAAGTAATTATGTAGCAGCGAACTTTCGTTTTTATAAAGCACATTCATTTTTTCAAGCAAGGTTTTATCTTCAATGCGATGATAGCCAAATAACTGCCGCACGTGCGTCCAGTTCTTTTGTTCAACGTGTGCATTGTCATTTGAATGATAAGGTCTTGAACGCGTAAATTGCACTTCAGAAGGCCTATTTTGAAAGTATCGAATTAAATATTGATTCAAAAATTCAGATCCATTGTCACAATCAAAACCCAGAATTTCAAACGGTAAATTATTTTCGATATCGTGAATTTGATCGACAACGCCGGTCGCACCTTTGTTCCACACAGCGCGATTTTCAGTCCAACCAGAATAAATATCGGTGAGTGTTAAGCTCCAGATAAAATCACCCATTAAACTGGTGCCGCAATGTGCAACCAAATCTGCTTCAACAAAACCAGGCTGCTTTTCATCCCACTGGTCGGTTTTAATTGGTATGCGCTTCTTTAGCAAACTACCTGGTTTCGTGCCGCACAGCGTTTTGGGGATTGATTGCGGGTAGGCTCTAAAAGGCGATCGATGGTGGCTTCGCTCACATTGACGGAAAGCACAAGGGTAAATTTTTTGCTTACAGCGGCGCTGAGACCAGAAGAGTACTTTTAAAATATGGTGTTGGTAATGAAATTATTAGCCGTCGTAGGTTTGGTGGGATAGAAAGAATCAATCATTTATATTGGAAACTCAACACTAACCGTAATCCGAGCCGCTTCCAGGCGCATTTGAAGAAGTGATTACGAAATCAGTGATGTAATTTAAATGATGTCAGCGCGCAGGTGTAATTTTTATTGCTACGATTTTATGATCACCATCAGCGCACCTGTTCCCCCTTGATTATTTTTTGCAGAATGAAAGGCAATCACTAAGGGATGTTGTCGCAAATAATTATTCAATAAATTTTTCAATATCGGTCTGTTATCTGAAGCGTAATTTCCTTTGCCGTGAATAATACAGATATTTTTTAAATGATGTTGATGACAATGTTGCAAGAATGATTCGGTCGCTTTAATGGTTTGATCAGCTGTGTGTTCATGTAAATCTAATGTTGCTTCTGCGCGCATTTTTCCTTGTTTTAATTGCGAGAATTTTTTGTGTTGCAGGCCTGGTTTTGAGTAAGAGATGATGTCTGAGCCGGTGATTGCGGGTTGATGGTGAGTGAAGTTGAAAAAAGATTCTTGGGTGTTTTTGATGGGGTGTTTATTGATTTGAATGCGTCGTATTTTAATTATTTCATTTTGTTTTTGCACGCAGGCTTCCGCCCGCGTTTCTGTGGTATTTATATTTTGTTCTGGTTGCTGATCTGTGCGCTTCACGTCAGAAACAGCATCCTGAAATAACTGCCGTTCATCATCTGTTATTTTTTTTGTCATGCATTACACGCAACCAAATGCGGCTTCTTTGCTTTCTCGATATAATTTTGAATGCTGGCAACCATTCCTTTTGCATCTAAACCGCAATTGGCAAGCATGGTATTGGGGTCACCGTGCTCTAAAAAAACATCGGGCAAGCCTAAATGCATTATTTTCGTTTGCTGGTGATGTGCTGACAAACATTCACTGACGGCGGATCCAGCACCGCCCATGATGGCGTTTTCTTCAATGGTCACGAGCAAATCATGTGTTCCAGCAGCGGCAAGAATAGCGTGTTCATCAAGTGGTTTTATAAACCGCATATTAATCACTGTTGCATCGAGTATTTCTGCCGCTTGTAATGCGGGTGTTAATAGGGTTCCAAAAACCAATAAAGCAATTTTTTTCCCTTGACGCACGACAATTGATTTTCCAGCAGGAATGGATTCTAGCTTTTCTTCAATCGTAATGCCGGTTCCTGTTCCGCGAGGATAGCGAACAGCAGCGGGGCCGGGATAAAGATAGGCTGTTGTTAACATTTGACGACATTCGTTTTCATCGCTCGGCGCCATCACAATCATGTTGGGAATGCAGCGTAAAAAACTTAAATCAAAGCTGCCAGCGTGTGTAGGGCCATCTGAGCCGACTAAGCCGCCACGATCAATGGCAAATGTCACATCGAGATTTTGCAAAGCAATATCGTGAATTAATTGATCGTAAGCGCGTTGTAAAAATGTAGAGTAAATAGCAACGACGGGTTTTTTATTTTCACAGGCTAAACCTGCCGCAAATGTCAGTGCATGTTGTTCTGCAATACCCACATCAAAATAACGATCGGGAAATTGCTTTGCATAGTTAACCATGCCAGAGCCTTCGCGCATCGCGGGTGTAATCGCCACTAATTGATTGTCTACTGCTGCCATTGAGCATAACCAATCGCCGAATACGTCGGAATAAGTGGGTTTTTTAATGCTTGCGACAGATGTAGTATTATTTATTTTTGAGTGAAAGCCGGGTTTTACAGCATGATAATCAATTTGGGATGCTTCTGCGGGCGCGTAGCCTTTTCCTTTGGTTGTAATAATATGCAGTAATTTAGCGCCTTTTAATGATTTTAAAATTTTCAAGGTGTTGAGCAGCGCAGGTAAATCATGGCCATCAATGGGGCCAATATAATTAAAGCCAAGCTCTTCAAAAAAAGCGCCAGGCACAATTAAATTTTTCAAATGCGTTTCTGTTTTTTTAGCGAGTCGAGAAATGGGCGGCATTTTCGCTAATATTTTTTTACCGCTTTCACGCAAGCTGGCATAGGTTTTCCCGGATAAAATGCGCCCTAAATACTGACACAATGCGCCGACGTTTTCAGAAATGGACATGTCATTGTCATTTAAAATAACAAGCATGTTAGGATCAATTGCACCGCCGTGATTTAAAGCTTCAAAAGCTTGGCCGCCCGTTAATCCGCCGTCACCAATAATCGCAATCACTTTACGATCTTCATTGTTTAATTGCGCGCCCACTGCCATACCAAGCGCTGCGCCAATCGATGTGCTTGAGTGACCCGTGCCAAAACAATCGTATTCGCTTTCGCCGCGTTTTGGAAAAGGCGCTAAACCATCTTGTTGTTTCACCGTGTGAATTTGGTCACGGCGACCGGTGAGAATTTTATGGGGATAGGCTTGATGACCGACATCCCAAATCAGCCGATCGTTTGGGGTTTGAAAAACGTAATGTAAAGCGATGGTTAATTCAATGGTGCCTAAATTAGCGCCGAAATGTCCACCGCACTGATCGAGCCGATCAACCAAGTAATCACGTAATTCTTTGGCGAGCAGGGGAAGTTGATCCTCGGATAATAGGCGCAAATCAGCAGGGTCGTTGATCTGACTCAGCAGGGGAAATTGCTTAACTTCAATCGGCATCATGTTGATTTACCTGTTAGGCTAAAGCTGCAGATTGTAGCACAGTCACAGTCACTGTCACACTCACCGTTTTGATTGTTTTAACAGATAAAATTTGGCAAGATGGATGATATTATCTTTGTGTAACTCATATTTCTTGGAGGCAAGATGCGCCGTCGCAATAAACTTGCATTAACTGTAGCGGCTATTGCCGGCATTTATCTCTTGCTGCCTTTTTGCTTTGGTATTGTTGCTCAGCGTTATACGCACACTTTCCTGGAGCATGAAAATAAAACGCTGGGCAGCGTTTTGGATATTAATGTAAATCTTGCGCAATATCATCGCGGATGGTTTCACTCGACTGCAGTACTGCAAATTGAACGAAAAATATCAGATGGCAGTTTTGTGGTCGTTAAGCAAATCCCTGTCGTTATCGATCATGGTCCCGGTTACACCTTTAATGGTCGCGTGAAAACTGGTTTTGCCGTTATTAAAAGTGATCCGTTTTCCTTTGATGATCAATCTTCTTTAAAAGCTTATTTTGAGGAAAATATTGGATTTGCGAACGAGCATTCGGCGCTCATTGCTTCATCCAGAAAGACAAATGAAAAACCATCATTTTCCGATTTTCGAGTTGATTCATTTATATTGAGCATGACGAGCGACTTGAATGCCAATGCATTTCATTTTCAGATTGATGCGCATGGCCTGCGTTTTCAAGACCCTAAAAAATCATTTTCCGTGTCTATTCGGCATTTAAAATCCGCATTATTGGCGCAATATCTGAGTGATCGGCATTGGCAATTAAACTGGGGAATCAATCTCAGAAAAAATCAGCTCAGCACGATATTGCCGGATGGCGCATCCACCATGCTAACACTCAACACCGATAGAATTACCTTGGCCAATTTGCATTTTGATACACAAAAAATGGCAACGATTGCAGGTGAAATGGTAGAGCTGAAGCAAGCGACGGATTCAGGGCAGCCGATCAAAGCAACGGCGTGGATGGCGCTATTTCAGCAACTTTTAACGCAAGTTATTCAGAATGATACGACGGCAGCGGTGTCGGGATTGTCGGTTGCAACGCCACTCGGACAATTAGTAGCGCATTATAGTGTGAGTTTCCCGACCTTACCCAGCACGCATGATTATTTTGATGTGGCAACGCGTAACGTAGGTAATTTGCAATTGGATGTGCCGCAATGGCGTTATCTTGATGCAGCCAATAGCATGGCCTTCGCGTTAAAAGGTCTTCATTACACTGAAAATAACGATACTGTTTTTTCACGTAATTCGAGCATGACATTGGATTCCTTTGAGATGCAGGATACGCAAAATCCACAGACATTAACAAAAACACCCATATTGGCGCTGACAGGATTGGCTTATCAAGGTGAGCTCAGTGGCAATCCAGCTAATTTGTCGCAAACAATGCATTGGCAATTGGCGAAACTTTGTTTTTCTGATGGATGCTTTAATCAAAGTCACGGAAAATTAGAATTAATCAACATGAGTTTCAATGCGTTTCGGGCTATTGCTGCTGCAACACAGCAGGTTGTGCAATATAATCCACAAAACGCGAAGTCAATTGATGAGCGCTGGATGAATTTAGCAAATGCGTATGCGAAATTAATTACGCCAAAAACGAAAGTGGTTTTGACGCATGACATGACAACGCCAGAAGGCAGTGTATCCATGGAAGGGAATTTGTCGTGGCCTAATTTAACGCCAAGTATCATTGCTAGCGCTGACGCCACTCAATTTATGGATCAAGCGATTTATGAGTTTCGTTTGTTGTTCCCAGCCATTTATGTGAATGCTTTTCTAGATGATCAAAAGAAAGCAGCGCTGCAACAAAAACCGCCTGCTGTCACGCGCAATAATGAACCGTCATTTGAAATGCAGGCTGTGCACTTTTTACAATACTGTATTACGCAGGGCTATTTGAAAAAAGTGGGTGATGCCTATACGGTTGATTTAACCGGCAAGGGCAGTGTGATTATGATTAACGGTACTGCCTGGAAGGCGCCAAGTTAATATGACTTGTACGATGGCATTAATTGTCACGCTTTATTAAATAAACACATAGTGCTTCAAGAAATGAAATATCCATATGCAGCGATCTCAGTAAACTGATCGCTTCATCCATCAGTATTTTAATTTTCGTTTGTGTTTCTTCAATGCCTAGTAAAATGGCGTATGTTGCCTTTTGCATTTTAATATCTTGCCCTGTATTTTTGCCGAGATTTTTTGTATTACCTGTTATATCCAGCAAGTCATCTTGTAATTGAAAAGCAAGCCCAATACGATTGGCAAATTCTTCCAATGTGCTTAACAGATGAAGGTCGTCGCATTCTGCAGCAATGGCGCCCATCATCACGCTGGATTTGATTAGAGCGCCTGTTTTTAAGCGATGAATATGCTCTAAATCATCGAAGTTGATTGCTTTCCCTTCCGCCAACAAATCGAGAGATTGTCCGCCGACCATGCCCAATGCACCCGAATGTTGGGTTAGTAGACGTATGATTTTCAATTGATTTTGAGGCGTGATTGTTGAGGGTGTTGATAGCAGTTCAAATGCCAGGGTTTGTAATGCGTCACCTGCTAAAATAGCGCAAGCTTCCCCAAAGGCAATATGACAGGTGGGTTTACCGCGGCGCAATTTATCGTCGTCCATGGCAGGTAAATCATCGTGAATCAGTGAGTAACAGTGAATGCATTCAACAGCTGCAGCAATAGCATCGAGTGCTTCTGGCGTTTGTCCGAGGCAAAGGCCTGTGGCATAAACCAAAATGGGTCGCAATCGCTTGCCGCCGTTCAGTGTTGCGTAAAGCATGGCATCTGATAAAGGTTTAGATGAAATAGCGGCCGAAACAATCGTATTTTTAAGTGTCAGTTCGACGCGATCACGATAGTGTGCCAGTGTTTTATTGAAATCATTCGTCATGCGTATTGAAGTCTTCTAATGTTGTTTTCCCTGCTTTTTCCGTCAAAACTTGTATTTTTTGTTCGGCGTTTGTAAGTGTTTGTTGGCATTGCCTGATCAAGCTGATGCCTTGCTCAAAGTGCTGTAGGGACGCTTCAAGGCTTAATTGGCCTGTTTCCATTTTCTCAATCAGTTGATTGAGTTGATCCATTGATTTTTCAAAATTGATTGTTTTTCGGGTAGTCGGCATGATTTTGCTCTATTATAATTAGCTAGGGATAGTGTACTGAGATACTTTAAGAGATGGAAGCGCATGAGGACAAATATTCTATTTGGTATTGGCGTTCTGATCATTGTTTTCTTGAATGCTTTTGGGTTTTCAGAAAAAAATGGACATGATAAAAATAGCTTCAATATTTACACAGCAAATGAAACGCTTAGTGCAATTCAAAAAAAGTTTATCACTAAGAGTGACTATGGCGATGTTGAGCGCTATGTACAAAGATTAGATCCATTGAGTGATAATGCAAAGAAGTGCGTCATAGATTCAGAGTCTCGTCTTAAAACAATCAATGGACTATTCAAATCAACTCAAGTGGATCATGTCACGCAATTGCAGATGGCTGACTTTAAATATTTACAGCAAAAACAGCTCAGTTACGCAAAGCAATTATCGGAATGTCAGTTATTTGTTTATCGCTCTCATGAGGTGTTAAGAGAATACAAAGACCGATTACAGCAAGCCAGCACCAATCAAATTCTAAAACGCAGCACGCCTATTTGGGAAATACAGGATATGCATTTCCTGAAATCAATTGCCGATATTGATTTGAATAAAGTGATTGCGATTAGTGGGCTGTCATTTATTCCGTTTGATCAGTGGATTGTTTGTTTCATTTTTATTTTCATTTTAATGATCGTCTCATTTTATGTGCGTATTTTTTTAAGGCGAGCAGCAGAGAATATCAATAATACACATTTATTGTGGTGTGCATTTTTGAATGTGCTATCGCAGTTTATTGTGCCGTGTGCGGTTCTTGGTTTAGCCACTGCGTTTTTAAACTTTATGTATCAAAGTATTTATCCAACCCCGACATTGGAATTAATTTGTCGTGCAGCACTCATTGTGTTTTTGTGCACGGCTTTTGTTAAATATCTTTTTTATCCGGCAAAATCATTGCCAGGTTTGTTTTTAATTCCGGAGCCTTACGGTTGTTTGTTTTATCGACGTCTGGTGATTTTGTTTGTAATGGTGTTCGTAGGCTATGTGGTGACGATGGCGGTGCGGGAGCAAGCATTGGCAGCCCCTTTGGTTGATTTAAGCAGAACCTTATTTTTGACCATACTCTGCATAATAACTGTTTGGATTTTTTCATTGTGGCATCAATCGCCGCATGCAAATCAATTGCAGCGAGGTACGCTTGTATTCTTTTCGACGGTTTTCATCGTCGCTTTGTCGGCACTTGTTTTAACTGAGTGGCTGGGTTATCACCGCCTTGCGATATTTGTAATCGTGGATTTGTGTTTGACAGCGATATTTACGGTGATTGCGATGTCTATTTTTCGCCTAATCGATTTACTGTATCAGTGGCTTGATGACAATCAATATTTTGTGTCGAGAAAAGTGCATCAAGTATTTGGTGTTAAATTTAATAAGAAAATCCATGAGTTTTTTATTGTTAAGTTGGCGGCTTACTTTGTTGTATTGTGCTTATACATGGTTTGCATTTTAAAAAGCTGGAGTATTTCAACTGCGTTTGTGGATTCCGTTATTGATGGATTGATCGAAGGGTTTAAATTTGCCGGCTTAAAAATAATTCCATTGCGAATTGTGTTAGCGCTTATTTCATTTTCTGTTATTTTATTAGCCGGACGTTTTTTAGCGGCAACCATTGCGAAAAAACACCGTTTCAGAGGTGAGGAAGACACGCAAATTGCCATCTCCACTATTACAATTTACATTTCGTTTTCAATCGCTTTTTTATTTGGATTGATGGTCACGGGAATTGATTTTACAGGCTTAGCGATTATAGCGGGCGCGCTGTCTGTCGGCGTTGGTTTGGGCTTGCAAAATATCGTCAATAACTTTGTGTCAGGTTTAATTTTATTAATTGAAAAGCCCATTAAACCAGGCGACCGTATCGTGATTGGAAAAACAGAGGGTTTCGTTCGAAAAATTCGCATCAGATCAACGCAAATTGCTACCTTATCAAAAGAAGATGTGATTGTACCCAATGCGGATTTCATTACGCAGCAAGTAACAAATTATATGTTTCGGGATCGTCATTCTCGCATTTCTTGCCAGGTTGGTGTTGCGTATGGCAGTGACGTTGTTTTAGTGAAAAAACTATTATTAGAAATTGCGCGTAACCACAATGATGTGATACATGATGTGCCGAATGAGCCTTATGTATTATTCAGTCGCTTTGCGGAAAGCAGTTTGATATTTGATTTATGGTGTGTTATTCATGACGTCAATAAAAAATATGTTGTGGTCAGTGATTTAAATTTTTCAATTGATGCAGCGTTTAGGAGTCACAATATTAATATTGCTTATCCACAATGTGACATTCACATTAAAGAGTATGCTGCATCGCAACCTACAAGAGAGACCCATGAATAGTTTATTTCCTGATAATTTTTTACATGATATTTACGGCAATTTATTTGACACTATTATTTCGCTGGTTGTCATCGCGCTTGTTTATTTTTTATTTTATTTTTTCGCCATTCGAAAAATAAGCAATGCACGGCAAAAACAAAAATCTCGCATTCGTGCGTTTTACGTTGCTTGTGTTGTTTTTGTCTTTGTGATGGCGCATGTGTGGGTGAATGGTTTTACGCATCTTGTTGCTATTTTAGGTTTGGTATCTGCGGGTTTAGTGGTAACCAATAAAGAAACCATTATGAATTTTGTGGGTTGGCTGGTGATTACCTGGCGCGGTCTTTTTTCAGAAGAGGACTTAATACAAATTCAACAGTACAAAGGCTATGTTAAGCGTATAGGCGTTTTGTATTTCACCTTGTATGAAGTGTCGGATACAAGCGGCAATATTACAGGGCGCGTTATTCGTGTTCCCAATGGCTTAACGTCAAATAATGCGCTTGTGAATTATTCGCAAACGTCTCATGTGCTCGAACAGCGATTTACGATAAGCGTATCTCCTAATAATGATTTCGATTATCTAAAGCAGACTTTAAAAACAGTGGTGGATGATTTGCTGGCAGAGTTTTATAAAAGTCAAAGTGAGTTCACCGCAGATTATTTGTCTAAGAGCAGTAAACAATTGTTAAGCCGAATTAAGTTGGGGGTTAATGTTTCTTTATCGTCGAAAACGGACAATTTATCCAGCTTGGAGTTACTTACCCGTTACTTTTGTTTCTCGCAGGATGCTGACAAAATTCGAGAACGGGTTCTGCTTGCCTTTTTGGAAGTCATTAAAAATGATCCAAAGGTTAAAATGGCATAATTTTTGATCAAATACAGGGTTCTTCTGCTTAAAATAGCTTGTTTGTTTGTAATTGATGAAGATTTTTGTTGTCAGATAGCAGGATCCAAGATATATTTTCGTATGATTACCTAGACCTAATGTTTTGTTTCTGTGGCCGTTGTCGTAGAAGCAGTCTTTAGTGTTGAGTAGTCTTAAAATCAACGGACTATTGAGCAGCGTGCTCAGTAGTTTTTATTTATATTTATGGAGTATATCGGATGAAGAACATTTTCAAAAAAGCATTAGTGGTAGTAATGGCAAGCATGTTGGTAACAAGTGTATTCGCTGCTGAAGAAGCTGCTGCACCTGCTGCTAAAGCACCAGCTAAAGCAACAATGCACAAAAAATCGATGAAAAAACATCACCACAAAAAATCGATGAAAAAACATGCTGCTGCTAAACATGCTGTAAAGCATGCTGAAGCTAAACCAGCTGCACAAAAAACTGCTGCTGCAACACCAGCTCCAGAAAGCAAAACTGCACAACAAGGTTAATCTTGTGCGTTTGGACCAAACAGATAATTCATTATCTGTTTGGTTTACTTCTTCCTTCTCTTCTTTTTTAATACCGCCAGACTTTATCCCTTAAATCCAACGATCTCATACGGTCCTTTTACGTGCGCTAATGCAGTAATCAGATTTTGTTGCGTGGTTTTTGAAATAAGCTGGGTATTAACATACAAACCTGGATTTTTTAACCCCTGCGTTGTGCTAATGGTTCTAAATTGGTTTTTATGGGAATTGTTCATAACCCAATAGCTCCATGCGCTAATTGCATCAGCATGATGCTGTAAAACAGCATTAAATGCGGCTGGTTCGCTCGAAAATTTTTCCCAGTTAACATGGATATCCTGTGCAGCTAATTTTTCCTTTGGGTTGAGATAGTTGCTGACTGAGCGCGGGCTATAGTAAGCGAAGGTCTTGTTTTGTAGATCAGCCATGGTTTTAATCGCTGAATCTTTCGCAACTAAAATGGTGGCATTGTAAGTTGTGCCGGTTTTGCCAGTCATTGGATTCAGCGTGACAGCGGAAGCAAGTAAGTGAACATGGCGATTTTTTGATGTCGCTTCATTGCCTGTGATCAATTTTAAATATCCCATCGTTAATTTTCCAGTGGATATATCTTGCGCTATTTGTTGATGACTTTCGTATTCCTTCACCTTGACTGGCTGATGCAGCGTAGCTTGAATCGCATTAGTGATGTTTGACCATGCGGATGGCGGTACTGCTGTGGATTGAACGTGATATTCAATGCCGATGGTAATGGGTTGGGTCGTGAGGGTCGATGCATTGGTGGCCATGCAAAAAGCAAGCGTGGTACCGAGGATAATGTTTGAATATCTTTTCATTTCAACTCCTTTTGTAATAAAACGAAGTTTATATTCTGCATGGTAGGTTATGGTGCGTCAATGAAGGTGTGTTGGCTGTATCCGCTCCACCTTCAGGGTGATATCAATATCATTTTTGTTGTGAGGACTTTACTATTTTTTTCGCCTTGAAATTTGAAGCGGATAGCACGGCTGTTCCATCGAAAACTTAAGGATGATAAAGTCTAAACGCTTTTTTACGTCGAATTTTCTTTTGATGGCAGCTAAGACTGGGGTCAATTAATACTCGGTTATTCAGTGCTTCGCGTCCTAACAGAAGGCGATAGCGCAAAGGATCGCGATTTGAAAGCGTGACTTCAATGGACCATTCCTCATCGACGATAACCAGTGTTGTCAAAATAACGTATCGGTGTTCAATATGACCGTTGGAGCTCATGATATGACGTTCATCAATGAGGGGGGCAATGCAAGAGATGATGGTTTTGTCATCCCCTTGCAAAGGATGCATATCAAATCGAACAAATTTTTTATTGTTTTTTCGAACACGGCGAATATTAAAAGCATGTAATGCTGATGTTTTTGCGCCGGTATCGATTTTTGCCTTGATTGCAGGAATATGCAGCTCAGGCAGTTGACACCATTCATTACGGCCAATCAATAATCTATTGTTAATCGATAAATCTTTGTTGTCCATAAGCTATCAACCTTGATAACGACTGCGGGGTCCAATGGGTTTTGCATTTTTCTCAATGTGTTTGATGATCGCGACAGCGATATCCTTTTCTGTTGCCATTTCTATTCCTTCGAGACCAGGCGAAGAATTGATTTCTAAAATTAAAGGGCCGCGTTTTGAGCGGATTAAATCAACACCTGCCATGCCTAGGCCCATTATTTTCGCTGCTTTTATAGCAGCATCACGCTCTGTTTTGCTGATGCGGACAAGCTCAGCGGTTCCGCCGCGATGAATGTTTGCGCGAAACTCACCCGGTGACGCTTTTCGTTGCATGGAGGCAATGACTTTATCGCCAATCACAAAACAGCGTATATCAGCGCCTTTAGATTCGGCGATAAATTCTTGAATAATAATGTTGGCGTGTAGGCCACGCAGTGTTTGCGTCACACTTTCAGCAGCTTTTCGTGTTTCGGCTAAAACAACACCCACACCCTGTGTTCCTTCGATTAATTTGATAATCAGTGGCGGACCACCTACCAAATCAATTAAATCATTGATGTCGCTTGCCGCATGCGCAAATCCGGTGATCGGCATGCTAACGCCTTTCATGACCAGTAATTGTTGTGAGCGCAGTTTATCGCGTGAACGGGTAATGGCGAGCGATGAGTTGATGCTGTAAGTGCCCATGGTTTCAAATTGTCGAAGGATGGCAGCGCCGTAAAATGTTCTATTTGCGCCAATACGGGGAATGATGGCATCGAAAGGTTCAAGATGCTGTCCTTTGTATTGAATTGAGGGTTGTTCAGCTGAGATATTCATGTAACAACGCAGGTAATCAATGACCGAAACGTCGTGCCCACGTTCGGTTGCAGCCTCGATCAAGCGGCGTGTTGAGTATAAAGACTTATTTCTGGATAAGATCGCGATTTTCAATGGAATGTTTCCTATGCGGTATTTTTGCTAAATATAGCATAGGTTTTCCTGTTCTACTCATTTAATTGGAGTTACGTAAGGGCGCTCTTTAGTTGGTCATCGGTAATGGCATCTTCTGCGATCAGAACCTGCCGATCGGGGCTAACTAGAATATAGCGCGCCACATAAGCCTTTTCAGGAAGGTGTAATATTTTGAGTCGGGCGCTTTGAAATCTAATTTTTTCTTTTCCGCAGACGATTAAGGTGTGATGGGTGGCAGAAAGTATGTCATCAATCGGCTTTTCTTTGATTTGTATCGATGGCAGCTTGTCGCCCGCTTTTATATTCATTCTCAAACTCGCTTGGTTTTTTAGGATGGCAGAGTGTATCATAAAATCAATTTAAGCAAGCACAGGAGAAAAGCGATGTTCGGTATTTTAAGAGGATTTTTACCCTGGATTCTGTACTCCGTTTTCTACGGCAGTAAACCCGATCAATTTATGCTTGCCATTGGTGTTGCCCTCGTGAGTTCAGTTTTGTTAGATTGGAAAGAACTTAAGGCGGGCTTTATTTTAACCTGCTGTACGGCAATTTACTTCGCATTACTATTGGCTTTAACGGCTATCTTTCATTGGTCCTGGTTGCAAAGCAGCACTTGGTTGATTTCTAACTGCGTGCTGGCGGCCATAGCATTTGGGTCAGCATTGCTTGGAAAACCCTTTACAATGCAATACGCAAAGCGAGAAGTGGCTGAGGAACATTGGAACGGCCTATTATTCAAGCAAATTAACTACATGCTCACATTAACATGGGGTGTTATTTTCTTGTTAACTGCAGCGGTGAATTATTTTTACGTACAAGACCCTAAAATAAATGGAACAATGTATGTGATATTAAGCAATGTTGGCTGGTTTATCGGTGCTTATATTAACGTTGCCTTTCCAAAATATTGGAAAGCGAGATATTTAGCGCGGAATTCTGGTCCTTGATGTATTTTTTTGAACAGGAGGTTCTAATCCCATGCTGCATTTCCTTAATGCCTTCGACCCTAGCCTGCATAAAAGTACAATGCATTGGTTTTTTGGATTCACGCAAGAATTAATTATTTCAGCTGTCGGCGGTTTTGTGGGTGGTGCGTTGGCTTATGGTTGGTATATTGAACGGAAAGAAACGCGAAAAAATGAAGCCACAAAAAAATCTGCTTGTTTAAAAGCATTGCTAACAACCAAAACCGTATTGCAATTTCAAGCGCAAGAGTTAAAAGAATTGCAAATCGTTTGCCAAGAAATTTTAGATTTTGATTTTGCCAATTCAAAACTGGGTGATTTATTAAAAGATGCTGATACTTTGCAAGTGGGGAAATTGGTTGAAAAATTGGGGCGGGGTGGGAAAAGTCACGAAGTTTTTCGCGCAACCCGATTTGTTATTATGAAGCCATCCAGTAATCATGTTGTTAATATGCCGCATGACATTTTTGATATCAAAGACTTGGAATTAAAGCCAAATAAAGTTTCTGAAGATGAATTGAATGCTTATTTCCAATCACTTTCTGCTTGTAACAGAGGGTATGTTAAAGTCATTGGATTATTGGATCGTCGCAGTGAGACGCGAGAGATGATTTACGATCAGCTTATTTCAACGCCGGAAGTTGCAGAAAACACCGGTGGAATTAATGTTGAAAAATTAAAATTTCTTTCAATGATTGTCACTATGGTTAAATTATCGTTAGATGCGATTGAAAAAATAAATCCGCTGTTAAAGCATATTGAAACCGCTTCTGTGAAAACGACGTTTTTTATTGATGCTCTGAAATAGCGCTCACTTCAAACTTTTGCTGACAATTTCATTTAAATTTTCCGACAATTTCCCTGATTCAGCGATTCGTTTCAGTTCCGCTTTCATCATTGTGCCACGCACACCGTCCATTTGTTTCCACTGTGTTAAGGGTGAGACGACGCGTGCAGAAACTTGTGGATTTTGCGCATCAATTATTAACACCTGATCTGCTAAAAACCGGTAACCTTCACCGTTAATGTCGTGAAAACGTACGGTATTCTGACCAAAAGTGACTAGCAAGGCATAGACGTTATTCGGATTTTTAATGTCAAATCCGGCGTGTTGAATTAAATTCTTTACGTCAACAATCACGTTGGGTAAAAGCGAGCTGGCACGCAACGCAAGCCATTTGTTCACCACCAAGGGCTCATGTTGATATTGATCATAAAACATTGCCAATGCTTGTTCGCGTTGCGGCACATCATGATCATTTAATGCATTTAATCCGCCCAATTGATCGGTCATATTATTGGATTGCGTTGCTTCGTGAAAGGCAACGTCTAGAATTTGTTTGTTATGCGTTTTGATTAAATAATATAGACATTGATTTCTAAGGCGTCGGTGACCAGAGTCTTCTACGTTATAGGAGTAGTCGCTGCTAATTTGATGTTTTTTAAAGGTGGTTAAGAATAATTTTTCCAAATGTGTGGCAAGTTGATTTTCTAGGAATTGCTTTGCACTAAAAATAATATTCAAATCAACTTTGGGTAGATGTGTTAATACATATTTCAATGAGGGGAACTGTAATAAGCGCGCTAATAAATTATTATCATCTACAGGATGGGTTAATAATTTTTTAAAGCTGGCGAGTAAAATAGGCGGCATGATCATTTCTCTGCCCATCATAATTTCTTTTGCAATCAATCCAATTGAATTCACTAACAAGCGTTGACCTGCTTCCCAGCGACAAAAGGGATCGGAATCACATTGTAATAAAAGCGCTAATTGCGCATTTGTATAGTCATATTGCATTTCAACCGGCGCTGAAAATTCGCGCAGTAAAGAGGGCGTGGGGTTTTCCTCAATGTTAATGAATGTAAATGTTTCTTCTGTTTTTGTTATTTCTAATATCACTATTTTGGAAATAGTTTTGCTGCCCAGCAATTGTAAATTTAAATCAATGCAATCAGCGCCAATTAATCCAACAGCAAAAGGTAAATGCAATGGCAATTTGTCGAGTTGATTCGGTGTGGGAGGGCAGCTTTGATTTACAGTAATGTGAAATTCTTTTTTTGCTGCATCGTAATTTGTTTTAACGCGTAATACAGGTGTTCCTGCTTGATGATACCATCGCGAAAACTGTGTTAAATCTTCCCCGGACGCATCATGCATAGCAGATAAAAAATCTTCTGTGGTCACGGCTTGACCGTCATAACGCGAAAAATATAAATCCATGGCTTTGCGAAATACGACAGGCGTTAATAAAGTTTGTACCATGCGAATGACTTCAGCGCCTTTTTCATAAACCGTTGCCGTGTAAAAATTATCGATTTTCATGTAATTATCAGGGCGAATCGGATGTGCCATTGGGCCGGCATCTTCTGGAAATTGATGATTTCGCAAGGTGTTCACCACATCAATACGCGCGACGCCTTTCGATGTCATGTCTTCCGTGAAAGATTGATCGCGAAAAACAGTTAAGCCTTCTTTTAAGGTCAATTGAAACCAATCGCGACATGTAATTCTGTTGCCTGACCAGTTGTGAAAATATTCATGGCCGATAACGCGTTCAATATTGATGTAATCCGTGTCCGTTGCTGTTGCTGGTTTTGCTAAAACATATTTTGTATTGAAAACATTAAGCCCTTTGTTTTCCATTGCGCCCATATTAAAATCACTGACGGCAACAATTGAATAACGGTCTAAGTCATATTCCCGTCCCCAGCGTTCTTCATCCCATCGCATGGATTTCTTTAATGCAATCACAGCATACTCACCTTGATCAAGAAATCCTTTTTCAAGATAAATATACAATGCCACTTTTCGTTTGGACATTGTCATAAATGTGTCAGCAATTAAATCAAAATCTCCCGCAACCAATGCAAATAAGTAACAGGGTTTCAATGAAGAATCTTCAAAATGTACCCAGTGACGATTATTATCGAGGTTTTTTTCTTCTATTAAATTTCCGTTTGATAACAGCACAGGATATTTGGTTTTATCGGCTGAAATGGTCGTTGTGAAATAAGACATCACATCGGGACGATCAAGAAAATAAGTGATTCTGCGAAAACCTTCCGCCTCACATTGTGTGCATAAATTCGCACGTGATTGATATAACCCCATTAAAGCAGTATTTTTAGCAGGATAAATAACGACTTCAATTTCTAAATTAAATTTCTCGGGTACCGCGTGAATCGTTAATTGGGATGGTGTTGCAATATAGTCATCATTTGACAGGGGTTTGCCATCGATATAAATCGATTGCAAAGTTAATTCATCGCCATCCAGTATCAGTGGTGCGAATTCGGATTGCAGGCCGGCGTCTCGCTGAATCTGTAATATGGATTTTACAATGGTATGTTCGTCGTGGATATCAAAATGCAAATGCACTTTCTGAATTAAAAAATCAGGGCGAGTGTAATTTTTCAGATAGGTTGTTATTGAATTGTTTAAATCCATTATTGCCTCTTAATTTATTATTCCCTGTAGGCTCTTCGTAATACCCAGTATCCTAAAAACCCAGAAAAAAGTGATCCGAATATAACGCCGACGCGAACAAATGCAGCGTAATGCAAACCGGCGTGAAATGCCAATGTACCGATAAATAGGCTCATGGTAAAGCCCACGCCCGCAATTAAACTTAATCCATACAAACCCAATGGCGTCATCTCTTTTGGCAATGGCGATACGCCGCATCGCACGGCGAGCATGGTTGCGCTCCAGATGCCCATTTGTTTTCCTAAGAACAATCCCAAGGCAATACCAATTGGAATTGGCGATAAAAAATGTTCCATGCCCATTCCGGAAAATGAAAATCCTGCGTTTGCAAAAGCAAATAGCGGTAAAATGCCGAATGCGACCCAGGGATGTAATTTTCTTTCGAGTGTTTGGAGTGGGGATTTTTCACTGTATTTTTCAGTGCGCATGGGAATAATGAATGCCAAAACAATGCCGGCTAAGGTTGCGTGAACGCCGGATTTCAAAACGCATCCCCACAAAATTACACCAACGAAAAGATAGGGGAGCAAACGCGCCACACGATAATAATTCAATAAAATTAAAATAAATATTAACCCGAGGGCGCAGCACATTAATAACCATGAAATCCGCGAAGAATAAAAAATAGCCATGACAATAATAGCGCCAATATCGTCAAAAATAGCGAGTGCTGTTAGAAATATTTTTAAGCTGACGGGGATGCGATTACCTAATAGTGTCAAAATGCCCAGTGAAAAGGCAGTATCTGTTGCGGTGGGGATTGCCCAGCCGCGAATTGCGATAGGATCATGGTAGTTTAATGACAAATAAATCGCTATCGGGATGAGCATCCCCCCGACGGCTGCAATGAGAGGCAGCATCGCTTTTGCAGGCGAATTTAATTCACCTTCTAATATTTCGCGCTTAATTTCGAGACCCACTAAGAGGAAAAACAGCGTCATGAATCCATCATTAATCCAATGTAATATTGGTTTCTCTAATTTGAATTGTGCGATGGAAATACTGATGGGCTGATGAAAAAAAGAATCATAAAAGTGCGCAAAAGAAGTATTATCAATAATCAATGCTGCCAGAGCCGCGCAAAATAAAAATATGCCGGAGCTTGATTCTAGTTTAATAAATTGGCGAATAAAGCGAAATGCCATAGAGAATGCTTCACATAAAAAAAGCCCTTAATCATCAGAAAAAGGGCTTTGTTAAAAAATATAAAATTATTTACAGTCAGAATCACATGATCCAGCGGGACAAAAACAGCCGGTAGTGCCGTTGTAAATCCAGGCTGCTAATACACCAAATACAAACATATGCAAGAAACCCCAAAAAAATCCCCATAATCCGCCGATTAAAGTAGGGGCTGCGTGGTGATATAAAAGACCCATCAAGGCGATAACAGGCAATCCAAAGCCGTAACGCGCACCCATCCAGCATAACAACATTGTACCCAAGCCTGAAATTACCCCAAGCGCAAAACCAAAGCTGACCGGGTAGATTTTTCCATACTTACTCATTGCTCTCTCCTTTGCATTGTTAACGTACAAACTGATTATACTGAAATTTGAGCAAGTTAGCCAAATGTACTTTTCATGGTGATGCTAATATTATTGCTGTTGCGGGAAGTTATCAGGGATCTGGTGTCAGGAATCGGTGTCAGAATGCGAACACGGATCCCCGATCTCAGATTCCCGATCGCTTTTCAGTTAGTGCTGTTCAAATTTTAATGGGGGAGCCCTAACTGTCCCCGCTATTACTGTTGCATTCCAAAACCAAAACCATTACCATGGCCGATCTAATTATTTTGGACAAATACAAGGGTAAAAAATACTATGCCAATGATCGATATTCAAGAAACCGGTTCTTTTGACGTTGCATTACGTCGTTTCAAACGCGCTTGTGAAAAAGCGGGTATCCCCACAAAATTGCGTCAAATCGAATATTACGAAAAGCCAACAACCAAACGTAAACGTAAACACGCTGCTGCAGTGAAACGTTTTGCTAAAAAAATGCAAAAAGAGCAAGAAACACTCGAAAGCAAACGTATTCGTCATTGATATTTAAAAGCCTCGGGCCTGAGCACTCAGAGCCCCGAGCGTTCTCAGAGCCCCGAGCGTCAGCGAGTGGATTTCTATCAATGCAACAACAGTCAGTACACCTTGAACCTTCTAAAACACAAACGGACGTGAGAAAGAAAACATGCCCCTCAAAGAAACCATTACTGAAGACATGAAGTCTGCTATGCGCGCAAAAGAAACAGCGCGATTGGGCACAATCCGTATGTTGTTAGCGGCGATCAAACAACGTGAAGTTGATGAACGCATCGAGCTTACGGATGCGGATGTTCTTTCTATTATCAACAAAATGATCAAACAACGCCGTGAATCCATCGCGCAATTCCGCGCAGCCGAACGCGTTGAGTTGGCTGAAAAAGAAGAACAAGAAATCGTTTGGCTAACGCATTATTTACCAGAGCAGTTGAGCGACAGTGATATTGATGCCTTGGTTGAAGAAGCTATTCAAAGCACTGCTGCCAAAACCATCAAAGAAATGGGTGCCGTCATGGCGATCATTCGCCCTAAAGCGCAGGGCCGTGCCGACATGGCCAAAGTCAGCGAAAAAATCAAAGATAAATTAAAATAAGCACGTCATCTCAGAGCCCCGAGCGTCAGCGAGTGGAACTTTCCTGACGCATGCACCTCCCATAATACAAAACTGTTTTTTTGCATTTGACCCTCGCGATTATCTATCCATTTCACCCCTTAGGCTTCGCCTCAGGTTCACTTTCCTGTAACACCCATTTCCCATAACGTGAAATTTTAGGCATTTTTACAGTACGCTGAATCAACCTCACGCTCTCCAGTGCATCCGTTGTTTTTCCTTGGTTGCCAGCGTCGAGGCTTTTACAATATTTATTAACCTCATCATCCGACGGAACAGGAATTAAATCCAAAAATCCAGAAATATATTTCGTTTCAAGTTCACCCAGGGAATGCTTAAAAAAAGAAGGTCGTCCCGCATTGGCTTCTTCAACAGCCTTTTTATTTTTATCGCAGGCAGTTATTAAAGCCACAATAATGGAAATGAACGAATCACTTTTTTCAACAATCACTTTCAATTCGCGTGCTTGGTTGCATTTATTTAGTGTTAATGTGTCACTAAAATAAAAATGTTTTTTTGTTTCGCGAGATTTAAGATACTTATCAAGGCCAGCAATTATTTTCTTTTTGGTGGCTTGAAAATGGGCATCATCTTCAACCACATCCTTAAAATCTTGCCAGCCCATACCCGGTGTTTTTGTTAAAAAAGTAAGGTGTTGATCTGTAATTTGGCGAGCAATGCTGGCAACACCCCATGGATTACTGTCTGGGATTTCCTTTAACGTCAGCCAAAATGTTTTTTTAATTTCACTGGTTGAAAAAATATTTTTTTCACTTAACGAGTTTGAAAAAAAATCGCGAAAATCAGCGTTCTCTTCCCATTTCGATATAAATAAATCAAGATATTCGACACCATTTAACAAATCAAATCCCGTTTCTAGCAATATACCCAGCTGATCATGGTCAATAAGGCTGAGCAGTTTTAAGATTTTATCAACAGAGTGGTTTAATGCTTTAAGCTTTGAAAACAATTCAATATGCAAATCAATAAACTGTTCGCGTAACATTAACTTTCTTAAATACTGCGCATTGTCTGACTTTTCCTTCTCAGATAGTTCTAATTTTTGTAATTTAGGATAGCATGTAAAAAAAAATCAAGTTGAATTTCTTCATTATCGAATTTAACTATTTTTTTATCGACATACGCATCAGCAAGAGTGGCAATAAGAGCATCATTAACTTCTAAAAAATCTGCTTTTTTAATCTCAGGATAAGCAAATTGTAAATACAGTAATGCAGCCGTTACTTTAGCAATTTTTTGTGAATCAGAAATTGAAAATAAGCCGCTGATTTTTTGAGCGGCATCATTTTTTTTAATTAGGCGTTTGAGTTCGGCGTCATGCGCTTTTTTACTGAGTTGCCAATATTGAAGGCTGATGCTGTCGACTCCCTCGTCAAAACAAAGTACTTGCCCCATATCAACGATGATGGCATCTGATTCTCCTGTTGGCGTTTTGGCATTGCCTTTGACGTAAAGGTCTAAAATATGTCTTCGCTTTTTGTCTCGCGTTTTTCCGTTGAAAAGTGCAATTTGCTTTACTCGTATTTGCTGTGGTGTTGAATCGATACCCTCAATATATAGCGCAATCCAACCTGATTCGTGTATTTCAGCCTTTAAATTTGGATTGATTTGATTCCATTCTTTTACCGCGCTTTTTGGCGAACCTAAAATAAGTTGCGGGCAATCTTTATGTGGTTTTTTTTCTTCCAAAACTTTTTTAATATATATCTGGTTAGTATGAATATCACGCAATTTATAAAGATGATTTGAATTGCCAGGAGATATTTCCCGCTTTTTCCAGGCAATTTTTTCAAATCTTGATCTCATCTTCATTATTTCCTGATTCATGCGCTTTAATGTTTATGCAATGCGCGATACTGGTATTCTTTTGCGCTAGTGAATGAGTACGGAAGCCCCCGCGTTAGCAGGTGGCGAGAAATTTTACGCTCATAAATAAGGTGTTTCTGATTCTTCGTACTGGCTAACGCCAGCACATCCGTGCTCATTCACTGGCGCGAAAGTATATGAATATCACGCATTATTAAACGCCTTGAGCTCTGTATCACTGGGTTCTTTTACAGTCTTGCTACGAAATCTAGCAAAAAACCCACCATTTCCCGTTTGTACTGGTGCTTCAACAACCACTATCGTCAATCTTGACCGTAATGATGCGCAGTGTTCATCAATACGGCCAATAAACGCTTGTAATAATGCTTTTGGCGCTGGGTCGAGTATATTTGTTGTTTCATTAAAAGTGTTGTAAGCCGTTTTGACAGCATCTCTAGCGCGCTGCGTTTGTTTTCTATTTGCTTCCGTTACAGCATAGGCAGGCAACACACTTGCAGCAGTTAAAAATTCCGAAGCAAGCGTCATGATTACCTTTAATGTCGTGTGCCTACTTGTATCATTTTCATTTTCAATTACTGCTTCAAATGATCCTAGCACTTCCTTTTCAGGGTGTCTCAAATCAGTTAGATAGCCGCTCAATAGAATATTTAATTTTTCTTTTGATTTTTTTGCTTCCGCATCCATTATAATTTGATGTAGCGCATTCCAGCTTGTTGTCACCCGATATTTTTTTGAAGATCCCTTGCAATCGTTGATTGCATTAACGCAATCACACTTTGAAGAAAGACGTTCAATCTTTTGTATGATGATATTTTGTGCCTTGGTGCTATTTGGAGCATAAAAATGAATAGAAATAAGCTTTAAGAAAATATCGGTGTAAGCACTCCGTGTTTTCGGATCAGGAATTAGATTTAATAATGCATCATCATCAATATGACTAAATATTGTCTCGAGTAAACTAAGAATTGATTCTGCAATTGGCAGTTCCATGTTAAATGATGTCCGTACAGCATCCAATAAATAAAGAGTGGGCGTTACATCAGGAATTTCACCCCGCGTTCTTTTTTCTGTCATTGAGGCGCTTATGGATTTCTGATTGCATTTCGAAATCAATAGCGATAAAAAATTTATAATATCTTGTGTTGCTCCATTGGATTTTATTGATTCGTTCAGTGAGGCCGTTAGCATATGCATTGGATTTTGGTTAGAATACCCCTTTATGCTTAAAGTAATTATCTCTGATAAATCAACCTCATCACATTTATTAATGAGCTTGGTTGCAATGGTTAATATTGCTTGAACATTACCCTGTTTATTTTTTTTCTCAGCTGACAATATCGCCGATGATAGTGTGCAAATAATATTATTTTTATTCCAGTCACTCTCCACAGTTCTTTTTTCAGTGATATTTTTTGTAAGTCCGGCCACAGTGTGCTTTTCTATTATTGCCGTTATAAGCGCTAAAATTTTTGTTGTTTCAGTCGATTTTTCTTTTTCCATGCTTGTTTTAAGCGCAGTTACTAAAAGATGTAAAGCATTTTCTGCACGTCCAGGATTTTCAGTGAGTTGCGTTGCTAAGGTTTCTGTGCTTGATTTTGCGATCATCAACTCTAAAACATTCAAAATACAATCATTTTTTTCATTTAAATGTAAGTTTACTGAAAGTATCGTTGCTAGGTGTCTCAGCATGTTGTTTGATTTTTCGTTTAAAGGAGTGCGATCAAGGTTCGCCGTTCTAATAATATTATTTATAAATCTAAACAGGGTCTTTTCTGTTTCACTGTTATTATCACAAGGTGCACTAAATAATAAACTAAGCGCATCTGTTTCCAATAATTCTTCAAAAGTAGGGCTCTGCCTGTATTTGCTTTGCAGTTCAGAAGTGATTTTGAGCATACGATCAGTATCTTTCATTTCAAACAATATGCACCACGGATTTTGGTCTTCGGATACAGTAATGTTATATTCTTGATCCAAAAGCACGCGAATGTAGGAAAATTTTGCTTCAATAAAATTTTTTTCAGCATCGCGTGACATAAAATGACTCCATTAGAATAGTGAACCTACCCTTAATTCTACGGGTCAAATATTAAGATAACCTTAAACAACACAGATACTTGTTTATAAAATCACCAAACTGATGGCGTTCTCAACTTTATTTGAGTAATTGATTGCGTGAATGAAAGCGGATGCGATAGCGACCGCGTGCCCCGAATATTGTGCGCGATAGTAATGCCTAAGCACCTCAAATCCGTTACACTATCACGATGAAAAACCTAATCCCTAAATCTTTTATCCAAGACGTCGTTGCTCGAACAGACATTGTCGGCGTGATTGGCGCGCGCATTGAATTGAAAAAGCATGGCCACACTCACACAGCATGTTGCCCCTTCCATTCCGAAAAAACCCCTTCATTTTCTGTGAGTCAATCCAAGCAGTTTTATTATTGTTTTGGATGTGGCGCACATGGCAATGTCATTGGTTTTTTATTGGAATACGATCACTTGTCTTTTGTTGATGCAATAACTGATCTGGCGAATCAATTAGGCTTGCAAGTACCAATTGAGGCAGGCAGCGCTGAAACATCACAAAATGAAGCGCTTTATACTGTGTTGCATCACGCCCAAGTCCTTTATGAAAAAGAATTGAAGAAGTCACCCTCCGCCATTGATTATCTCAAAAATCGCGGATTAACAGGGCAGATTGCAAAAGAATTTGGCGTGGGTTATGCGCCCAATGCTTGGGAATTTTTGTCGCTTGCTTTGGGGAAAGATAAAAGCGAACGTGAATTATTGGCAACCGCAGGATTATTGATTCCGAAAGAAAATCGGCATTATGATCGTTTTCGTGATCGCATTTTGTTTCCGATTCGCGATGTGCGCGGACGCACCATTGGATTTGGCGGGCGCACATTAACCAATGAAATTCCCAAGTATTTGAATTCACCCGAAACGCCTGTATTCCATAAAAATCAAACATTGTATGGTTTATACGAAGTGTGTCAGCATCACCGTAAATTGCAACGCGCTTTAGTGGTTGAAGGGTATTTAGATGTGATTTCATTGGCACAATATAATATTAATTATGCAGTTGCTACGCTGGGTACGGCATTAAATAGCAAACACATTCAATTATTATTGCGCTACACAAGCGATATTGTTTTTTGTTTTGATGGTGATGGCGCTGGGCAAAAAGCCGCATGGAAAGCATTATTGTTCAGCTTGCCGTTGTTGCGCGATGGATTAAATATTCGTTTTTTATTTTTACCGCAAACAGAAGACCCAGACAGCTTGGTTAAAAAAATCGGGCAGGGTGAATTTGAAAAATTAATTGATCACGCCACGGCATTGCCAGCGGTATTTTTTGACGAATTAGAAAAAGAATTCCCCAGTGATTCAATTGCGGGAAAAGCGGCTTTTGCTAAAACAGCCAATGAACATATTAATACGATGCCTGAAGGGATTTATCGCAATTTATTATTGGATCAGCTGGCTAATAAACTCAGTATTCAGCGTGCCGATATTACGGCATTTTCGCATAAAACAAATACTGAGCGCGCGCCAATGGTGAGTGCAGCAGTTGCCCCGCGTCGATCGCATACAAAATTAAATCCTGCAAAAATCGCCATCCAATTATTATTACAGCAACCTTCATTGGCGCAAGAAGCTTTGCATGTTCTGTCATTTAGTCACAGCGAACAAACACAAGAAAAAATATTATTATTGAGTTTAATTGAGCGTTGTCAAAAAAATGCATACCACCATTTGGGTGAATTATTAGAAGATATTGATGATGCGGCTGAGCGTTCCTTGCTTGTTAAAGTGGCCGCATTGCCCTTGAAAATTCCTGCTGAGGGTTATGTTGCAGAATTTGTGGGTGCGCTACAGCGTTTGCATGAGCAAGATCAGGCGTATCAATTATCTGTTTTGATTGCGAAGGCGAAACAAAGTGAATTGAGTTTGGATGAAAAACAGTTATTACAATTGTTGTTGGCAAAAAAACAAGCAGCGACGATATTGCTTGATTGAAAACGCTGGCGTAAAACAAGCTCAGGCGCTAGAATACTGGGTTTGTTAAACAGCACGAATAATCAGCGAGTTAAGTTTCCATGGCATCAAAAATTATCGTTTCCCCTCAGGCATCGCAATCCACCTCTTCTGGAAACTCCGGTTTTAACGCGTTGACGCAAGAAGCAAAGCGAAAAGGGTATCTCACCCATGAAGATTTATTGAATTTATTGCCCGCTGACTTTGTTGACCCTAATCAGCTGGAAAGTATCATTGATCGCTTGAATGAAATGGGTATCCGTGTTTATGAGGTGCCACCTGACAATGATGAACTTTTATTAGACAGCAATGATGATGACGAAGAAGAAATCACGGAAGTAATCGAAGCCATCGCAACAGAAAATCGCACGACTGATCCTGTTCGTATGTATATGCGGGAGATGGGTAGTGTTGAGCTGTTAACACGCGAAGGCGAAATCGAAATTGCAAAACGGATTGAAACCGGTATTCGGCAGGTCATGGGCGCGTTGGTTTATTACCCTGAAATTATAGAATCATTTATCAAGCGTTATCATAAAATAGTGGCATTGGAAGGACGCTTAAGCGATATCATCTCTGGTTATTTTGAAACAGAAGAAGAAACAGCTGCAAAAGCCCAAATCGTTGCCGCTGCAAAATTGGCCAAAGAAAAAGTATTAGAGTTGGCGGCATTGGCGGAAGAAGAAGAGTTGCTGATCATTGCTGCAGCGGCTGCGGCAAAGTTAAAGGCAAAATCAACAGATGCATCGAAAGTCAAAATTGACGAAGAAGATGATGAAGATAAAGAAAAAGACAAAGAAGACGAAGAAATTATAGCGGGCGCGTCGGATGATGAAGAAGATGCATTTGGGGATGGTGGACCAGACCCAATTTACACTGCAGAACAAATGGCAATGCTTGAAGTCCTGTTTGAAAAATATTTAGCAGCGATTAAAAAATACGGCAAGCAACATAAAACCACCGGTAAATGTCGCGATGCGGTTTCTGAACATTATTCGAAATTTAAATTGTCGATTAAACAGTTCGTGCGTCAAACAATGAAATTACGTAATTTGTTACGTGAAACCCGCGAGCAGGAACGACTTGTCATGCGTCATTGTGTTGTCGATGCAAAATTACCCCGTAAAGATTTTGTCCATTCTTTTGCGGGTAATGAATCGAATTTGCAGTGGGTTGATACCTATGTTAAAGCAAATCCCAAAGCAAAAACATTGGCTGACTTCAAAAAAGAAATTCATCGTGCACAAAAGAAATTGGCCTTGATTGAAGAATCGAGCAATTTAAGCATTCCTGAAATTAAAGAAATTAATCGCCGCGTTTCGATTGGCGAAGCAAAATCGCGCAGAGCAAAAAAGGAAATGATCGAGGCGAATTTACGTTTGGTTATCTCGATTGCAAAAAAATACACAAACCGCGGATTGCAATTTCTAGATTTAATTCAAGAAGGTAATATTGGTTTAATGAAAGCGGTTGATAAATTTGAATATCGTCGTGGTTATAAATTTTCAACATACGCAACATGGTGGATTCGGCAAGCGATTACACGATCAATCGCCGATCAAGCGCGCACGATTCGCATTCCTGTTCATATGATTGAAACGATCCGTATTAGCCGACAATTAATGCAGGAAACAGGCACTGAGCCAACCCCAGAAGAACTCAGTAAGCACATGGATATGCCGGAAGATAAAATTCGCAAGGTGTTAAAAATTGCGAAAGAACCTATTTCTATGGAAACACCGATTGGTGAAGATGAAGATTCGAGCTTGGGTGATTTCATCGAAGACACGAATATTGAGTCGCCCATTGATTTTGCAACATCTTCTGGTTTACGTGAAGCCATGCGTGAAGTATTATCCAGCTTAACGCCTCGCGAAGCGAAAGTATTGCGTATGCGTTTTGGTATTGATATGAATACCGACCATACATTGGAAGAAGTGGGTAAGCAGTTTGATGTGACCCGTGAACGGATCCGTCAAATTGAAGCAAAAGCCTTGCGTAAATTGCGTCATCCTACCCGCGCTGAGAAGCTGCAAAGCTTCTTGGATCAGGAAGGTGAGAAGTAGTACGCACATGATGTAGCGATGTGTTTGTGAATGTAGCACAGAAGCGGGGGCGGTAGCCCTCGCGCGATTCTTGCGATGGGATTTTTTTTGCGAGTTTCGTGTGATAAACAGAGCGCGGGCTCATAGCTCAGTTGGTTAGAGCAGGGGACTCATAATCCCTTGGTCCTAGGTTCAAGTCCTAGTGGGCCCACCATATTTTCTTTAATATTCAGCATGTTGTATGAGATTTTATCAAACAATCTCCTCGCCGCTGCTCCCCCATGTAGGGAATTTGTCACGTAAATTCATATAATCTGATCATGATGTAAAAACACGTTATTGCCCATAAGCAAAAATTCCTTTCAAATTCAACATATTAAGTTCTTCTATTTGGACTTGCACCCCCAAATTTTGACATCTAAAATTGTAACGTAAAATCCGTTTCCCCAACAATTTCTGCATGAATTTTTAATTAAAATATTGTCAATTCTATAAGGTGGTACTATACTGCCCTTATGGATACTTATACCTATGAAAACCTACAGTCTCATCTAAAAAGCGGCCATGTTTATCGTCGAGATATGTTATTGTCCTTTTCAACTGCGCTGGATAGAGATCTGGGAATTTTAGTTAAACAAGGGGAATTAAAAAAATTATCAAGCGGCATCTATTACAAGCCCGCACTATCTGCTTTTGGCGTATTGCCTCCTGATGACAAAGAATTGGTTCGCTGCTTTCTACGCGATAATCAATTTTTACTATATTCCTGGAATCAATATAATTCCTTAGAACTTGGATTAACACAGCTGTACAATCGCGTTATTGTTTTAAACAATAAACGACATGGTATTTTCAAATTAGGAAATAAAGAATTTGATTTCCGAAGATCTAATAGAGGGTTCCCAAAAAAACTAACCCGAGAATTTTTACTGGTTGATTTACTCAATAATATAAATGAGCTGGCCGAAGATACTTTTTCTTTGAAAGAAAGAATACAAAATATTATGACAAATTTTGATCAAGCCAACGTTTTCTTGCTGGCAAAAAAATATGGGAAAGTAAGCACCAAAAAATTTTTTAAGGCGATAAGCGATCATGCAATTTCTACATCTGCTTCCTAATATAAAAGAACTTCTACAGGTAGTTTCTGATGAGCAACAATTACTGCCTACAATTATAGAAAAAGATTATTGGCTCATGCATTGTCTTTGGGGAATCCAACAGCGAGGATTTCAATTTGAATTAAAAGGCGGCACTTCTCTTTCCAAAGGATTCAACATAATTGAACGCTTCAGTGAAGATATCGATATTCAAATTCACCCAAATGATGCTGCAGTAAAAACAGGAAAAAATATCGACAAACCAGCTCAAATAGAAAGCAGAAAACAGTTTTTTGATACTATTACAAAAACGCTGAATGTCCCCGCCATGAGATTTTACCGAGAGTTTAATTTTGATGATACATCAGGAAAAATGCGTAATGCAGGCATCAAAGCTGAATACACTTCACTTTTTGGCGGCGATATTAGCCTTAAAGAGGGTGTTATTTTAGAGCTTGGATTTGATCAAACAAGACCATTTATTCCATGTGATATTACATCGTGGGCGCTCGACAAAGCAATTTCACTTAATTTACCCGTAATTGATAATCGAGCACGAAATGTTGCATGCTACTGCCCTGAATATACTTTTGTTGAAAAATTACAAACTATTTCAACAAAGTATCGCCTACAACAAGAAAAGAAAATAATGCCCATTAATTTTCTTCGTCATTATTATGATATTTATCAACTATTGAATCAAAAACGTATTTTAGATTTTATTGGAACTGATGACTATTATAACCACAAGAAAAAACGTTTCCGTGCTGCTGATGAAATGGAAATAAAGAAAAATGCAGCGTTTTTACTATCAGATGACAGTACAAGAAAATTATACGCATCTGAGTTTGAAAAGAAATCTGCAATTTACTTTGGCGAGCAGCCAAAATTTTTAGATATTTTAGATCGCATTAAAAAACATATTAAAAAATTGTAGGAATATCCTTAATAGTGCCTAATAATGAGCAGAAAATTAATCAAATGAAAAACCCAAAAATTGACATCGCATTTATTCGTTGGTCATGGATGCGAGCCGTTCTGCATCAAGGCTGGTGGCTTGTTACAAGCCTTTGCGTGGGTGCACAATCACGTGCACATGACAAGCATATTTATTTTTAAAATCACACAATTTTTCAATAAATGCTTTCTGTGCATTGTAATCATCTTCTGCAATATTGCATTTTAACAATGAGTCCAGCAAAAATACATCGACACCATAATGCAAGTGCGCATGCAAAAACACTTCTAATAACCCATCCTCCTATGATGCACATTGATCTTGCAAAATGGGCAGATCTTATTGTTATTGCACCCGCAACGGCCTCTATTATTGGAAAATTATCTGCTGGCTTTGCAGATGATTTATTAACTACCATTTGTCTTGCAACCACTGAAAAAATATTATTAGCACCAGCGATGAATAAAAATATGTGGGAAAACGCAATCGTTCAAGACAATATAAATCGAATTAGAAAACACGGTTATGAAGTTTTACAACCTGCAGTGGGCGAACAAGCCTGTGGCGATTACGGTGAAGGCCGCATGCAAGAACCTCAGGAAATCGTTAATACTATTTTAAATCACAACAATAATGCGCCCCTCCGTGGAAAAACAGTTTTAATCACCGCAGGACCCACTATTGAGTCTATTGACCCCGTGCGGTTTATTAGTAATCACAGTTCCGGAAAAATGGGGTATGCCATGGCAGAAGCTTGCACTGAATTAAGCGCAACTGTGATAATGGTTAGCGGTCCCACCGCATTGCAAAAACCAACTGTCGATCATTTTATATCGGTAAAATCAGCAGATGAAATGTATCATGCGGTGATGAATAATATATCAAAAGCTGATATTTTTATTGGATGTGCTGCTGTTTCTGATTTCATGCCAGCTGAAATTATTGATCATAAAATTAAAAAAACATCGTCTGATTTTTTATTAGCGTTAGTTCAAACAAAAGATATTTTATCTGATGTTGCCAGTCTGCCTAAAAAGCCATTTACCGTTGGTTTTTCACTGGAAACGGAATCTGCAATCAACAACGCAAAAAATAAATTAATAAAAAAGAAGCTGGATGTGATTGTTACAAATCAAGTGACTGAGCATGTAACGCCATTTAATTCAGACGAAAATGAAGTTATTTTTATTAACAAAGAATTGCAAGCCACGGAAATTAAAAAAAATTCGAAAAAATATATTGCAAAAGAAATAATGGCGCTTCTGTGTGCTGAATATTTTTTAAATATCAATTTTCATGAGGGTAAAAATGCCGGAGAAACACCAGCTTAGAAAATCCATTTCATAATTTTGAAAATATTGAATCTCTGATGGAAGTTGCAAAACGTATCACAGCATGGATCATGAATTTTGATTCCACTTGTATTGGATACGACGTAATAATCGTTAGTCATTTTAATGCTATTGCGATGGCAATGCATTCTGTTGGGCGTGTTTGGCCAGGAAAAGAATTAATAATACAGCATACAGAAATATATTCTCTTTCAGCTCCACAAAAAGATCAGGTATATAATCTAAAAAATGAAAAGTCGAAAATATCTGTTGTACAAGCCGGCATGTTTGCGCAAAATCATCGCTTAACTGTAAATCAAAACGAACAATTATTAAATCCTGCGGGTGTTTTAACGAGATCAGATCATATTCCAGCTTTGAGGTCCCACCTTTAATGAGGCGTGACTAGCAAAAAGGCGTGTAGAGATTTTTTGTGTTGGCGTTTGGAGAAAATACTAAAAATTGGATATCAAGCCATAGCCACTTTCAGCGTGAACCCCAAAGCAGACAATAACTTCCAGATAGTGTCTAATCTTGGATTGCCTGTCTTCGATAAAGTGCGATGCAATGTTTTTTCATTTAAATGGGCTTTCTTCGCCAATTCAGCAATACCACCTTGTGCTTTGGCAATGTGACGAAAAGCAAGCATTAATATTTCCGCATCGCCATGTTCTTGATAGTCAGATAAGGCTTCTTGTAGATACAAAGTCGCATGACGTTTGTTTTTTAATTTTTCAGTTAGGTAATCTTCATATTTTGGTAAATCTTTATGTGATTTTTTTATTTTAGTGTTCATAATTAGTATCTCTCTTTGTAGTCTTCCCAATATTGAATAGCTAATTCGACATCTTTGCTTTGTGTTTTCTTTGTCCCGCCCTGCAATAACACAATCACCAATTCATTTTTTATTTCACTAAAGTAAATACGATATCCAGGACCGTAGTCAATTCTTAACTCGCTAACACCATTTCGTAACGGTGAGTGATCGCCATAATTTCCTTTAATCAAACGATCTAATCGCGTTTCTATTTTTACCTGCGCCCGCAAATCCTTAAGCTTTGAAATCCATTTTTTAAATGGCAATTTCCCCTTTGGGGATTCGTAAAAAACAAGTTCTTTGTCCATAACATATCCTTCCGTTTAATAGTAGCCTATAAGCGACCTTATGTCAATTACTAAAATGCTTTTCACTCAAGGTTGTGCAACAGTCCGTTGCACAATTGAATGTTCACCAACCATTTGCATACACTTCAATAAATATTCAGCAATTTGCTGCATCGGTTTTCTCAAACGCTCGACGTCTGTAATAATATAACCGGCAGTGACATCCTGATTCATTTTATGATTCAGCAAACGTTTAAGCGCGTAAGCAGCGTTGGAAATACTTAAATGTACAAAAATTCAGGTTGTGATTAGAAAATACGCTCTCTATAATTAAGTATATCGTTTTATTCACATATTTTGAATATCCAAACTGGTGTAATTTTTCTTCTGATTTATAATCAAAGTGAAAAAAATTAAGTTCAGATATAATAACTTCTAATAAAAAATTGGATTGAAACAACATGCCTGTTAATGCGAAAAAAAAATCCCCCAATCTTGAGTTGTTTGAATGGCTAGTAGATGGATCGCGAAGCGGTATCAAGGCGTTGAAAGTAATTGGTGAGGAGGACCATAATTTACTCGAGCATCATATCAATTATTATCGCCAATTTTCTGGCGCACCAAAATCAGGGTGCCTACCTTTGGATTTGAGCAGCAAAAATCCACTCAATCAAGTGTCATCCGCTGCAAATATTAAAATCCTGAGTATTACTGGAGATGTTAGCAATGGATTAATGCAGTTTTTCAAAGCAGTTTCGCATAAACCTTCGACATCAGCTGAGCTCAATAGTGAAACCTGGTTGCGACGGGGTGAGTTTGTTGCAATGAAAAATTTTGGCGCTAACCTTAGAAAAGATATTTTAAAAAATCTAGTAACAACGGTTAGTAAAAGTCGCGGAAAAGTTTATGTTGTTGGCGCAATGGCTGCAAGTTTTGTGATCGTAGAGTTAACGAAAGACTCTTTTGCAAAACCAGTATATTCATGTGCTGAAACACACGTTAAACCTCATTTGGAAAATATTTTATCTCACCCAATAGCAGATGTAATAACTGTATGCGCATTAGTTGGTACAGGCGGTGCAGGTGCTTGTCTTGCAGCATCTGTTTACACGATTTATGCAGGCGTATTGCGATGCGAGGAGTATGCAGCACGAGCAGCCAATGAAGCGCAATTAAAGGAAGTGAGTCAGCGTATTAAAAACAGACAAGTAACTTCTCGATCACGATCTGAAGTTAAATCAATAAAAGATCAGGTAACAACACCGTCTGAGAGTACTTCAAGCAATAACACACAAAATAAATTTGAAAATTTTAACTCAGTAGAAAAAGCCTTGTTGTTGGCTTTTCATATCAAACAGCAATATGGTAGTGCGCAAAATAATCCTCCTTCCGTGGAATCACCCCAAATTCTCAATACAGACTTTAGCAATGAAACACGCTGTATTCCTGAATCGACCTGGGTCGATCGTCCACTCAATAATATGGCCGAATTTGCTAAGCCAGAAATTTTGAATTTCAAGACCCCAAAAGAAATATTTTTAGAATACGCAAAAAAATCAGTTGTGGAAGCAAACCCTAAAACTGAATTTCAGAAAAGTTGTGCTGAACATGCAGAAAAAACAATTCAAAAGCAGCAGTTCTCACGTTTTGAAGAACAGCATTGGGCTGCTTTAGATGCTGCCAATAAAACGCAAAAGCACTCTGGCTTTGTTTCATCAGATTCTATTGGATATAAATATCATTCAAATACGGCAGAAGTAACGGCTGCAGTTGGGCTTGGAACAGTTGCAGTGGGTGTGACTTTTACTGGTCCATTAGCGCCTGTTGTTGGTGCTGCAGTTGTTGCCGCTGTTGGATTAACATCGATTATTCACGACAGTCGTCGCTATAAACTAACGCCCGTTGAAATATTGAAACCGATGTCGGATTCATCTTCTGACGATAAAAAATGGAAACATTTCTGTAAGAAGTTTTATGAATGGGAAAAAAAACCAAATAAGAAAAATCTAAACAAGTTAAATGCAGCGTATGAGGACTTTAAAACAGTTTCGCTCAAAAATAATGATGCTAATTATGCTAGAGATGCGATATGGCATTTTGTAAAAAATGCGAAACCGTCTGAATTAAAAACAACGCAACCCGATTTTGAAAAAATAGGCGAACAATATCAAACCCATCTTGAAAAAAATAATAGACAAGAAAGAATAGCAGCGGATAATGTTCAAATAAAGCAAAATGCTTTATTTAAAACAGCACGTGACAATTTTAATTTGGCAGAGAAGAGCCGTGATCCTGAAACAATGCAGCAATGGATTGAAAAACTGCCAACTGAATTACAATCGCAAGCGCGAGAAATAAGGCAGAATTGTATAGATAAACTGGCTTATGAATCAATATGTGTAGATATTGATGATGCAATAAAAAATGATGATTTACCATTGGCAATGCAGCATGCTGAAAAAAATTCTAGACTGAAAGATCATTTGCAAAAACAATTTAATTCGTTAACGATCCTGTGTGAATTAAGAAAGCCGCTAGAGGCTCAAAATACAGATTTATTAATTCATCAGTTTAATGAATTGCTGCATGAATTAAAAGGCGCAGATAAAAATGAATCATCGTATGCAGAAGAACAGACGCAATTTTTTAATATTAAGGATGCTGTTTTTTCTCGAAAATACGATGAAAATAATCATCCAGGATTATTAAATTTTCTAAAAGAAAGTTGCAAACTGCCAAATATTTCACAAGAACAAAAGTCGCAATGTTATTTTCAAGCGGGACAGGTATATCAAACACAGGATACCTATAAGTCTAATCGTAAAGCATTCAATCACTTTAAAAAAGCCTTTAACGCTGATTCAACTAACTCGGAGAATTGCTTAGCGTTAGCTTCAGAACATCGCAAGCGTGGTGAATATGCAAAAGCAGATTCAGTTACTGAAAAATTCACGGAAACGGCAGATTTAAGCAATCTTCCACAAGAAAAACGTGATGAGATAACAGCTTCAATTGTTAGTGCAAATCGTCATACTGATGCTTGTCGTACAGAAGCGCAATTATTGGGTTTGGATTTTGCATCATTCTGTGCATCAAAAATTTTGGAAAAAATGAGGTCATCTAAAATTATTAAGGATGAAACTGCGGCAAAACTTAATGCTGCAAAGCAAGGGGGTGTTGCTGTAGCGCAGCATCTTTTATCAAGAAAGTTAAAGGAATTAACAGATTACGCGTCACATGGATATGAAAATTGGCAAACAGGCCTTTCCGCTGTTGGTACAGCAACCTCAATTCTCAAGATGCTTGCAAATGAAGGTGATGATACGAAATGGGTAGATAATGTTGCCCACGATGCGCATGGTGCAGGCGCATTGCTTGCGACAGGACTGGCTGTTCTTGAAGTTACCGGTAAACTAAAAAGAACAAAAAAAATAAAGGAAGTCTGCGATCTAGCTATAAATGCTGCAGATAAATTACAAAAAACAGCTCAAATTGTAAATAATGGCACATTGACAACTTCAATGAGACATTATGCAGCTGCAGGATTAAAAGCCTATAGCGTTGCAGCGCCGCTTGCTTCATTTGCAAATGCTTGGTATTTCGATAAGTGGCGTAAAAATGGAGAAGCGCCGACAAGCAAACTGGGCGTTTTAGCAGAAGATTTTTGTTACTATTCAAGTGTTATCGGCTTACCACTTTCCATTGCACAAACTGAAATAGCCAAAGCGGCAATGTTTAATTTATCAGAATTCACTGCATTGCATAGCCCTAAGTTTATAAAGGGTATTGCAAAATGTGCAGTAAAAAAATCCACAGTGCTTGGGAAGAGCGTGATACTTGTCGTGCAAGCACATCCTGTGATTGCAGGCATTGTGATTGGAGCGGTTCTTATCGGTGGTATTTGGTATTACTGTGAAAATCGATCTTACAATAATCATCTTAATAATATCGAAGCAAAACTAACGTTGGCAAGTCAAAAAGACGCTAGAAAATATTTTACAGAAGCAAGATCTCTAGCAAACGAATCATTAAAAATATATAAAGATGATCCAAAATTAAAAGCAAACCTTCAAAAAATACAAGAGGCAGAAAAAGAATTTGAAGAAAATTTCATTAAATTAAAAGATGCTCGAAAAAAATATTTTGATGATGTAACCAATCATGTTTCATTGCCAACGATGAAAAAAAACATAGATGCCATGGAAAATGGTTTTAAAGATATTGAAAAATATTTTTCACTATCGGGTTTGTCACAACTGAAAAATCAAATCAGAACAACAACAGTTTTTGAAAATGAAAAAGAAGCGTGGGACACGAGAATTAAGTAATATACGGCATGGTTTAAAAATAAAACAGCATTGAATGTCAACATAGCCATTCTAAAAGCTACGCTTTCTGCAGATTCTTCAGAAGATGAAAAAAAGACAGGGGAATCAAAACAATTTGATAAAGGACAACTGGCGGAATTGCATGCACAACGCTTAAGTCTTAATAATCTAATTCAGGAATTGGAACAGTGTGAGATAAGACTGAATACACTTTCTATTCATAATACATCAGAAAGTGAATTAGCCGTGGAATGCGAATCATTGCTTGAACTGGTGAAAATAAAACATCAACATGATTTACGCATGCAACCGATTTTAGCAACAGTCAGTTTTGTCGCGAAAGTTGCACCTGTTGTTTTAAATTCCTACTTTGATGCTGCAAGAGTTGAACGTGCGTATCAAAATACGCCATTCCCTGCTGCAATTCATAATGTAAGAATAGAAGGTGAACGCCTAGCTCCACCCCCCGTTGTTTTTAAATCAAGAACTTCACATCCTGCTTTTTTTAATACAACACCGCAAGAAAAACCACAAACAGCACAATCAACTTTATCTCGAGGTACGAATCATGCGCAAAGAAGGTAGCATATTACAAAAACAAAATAATCCATATCTTGAAACAAAATATTTAGTTGGATTTTCATCAGCCATAACTGCATATGCATTTTTTACTGTAGGCGCATCTTTATATTATAAAGGAAACTGTCAAAGTAATTATCAATTCGTTTTAAATTTATGTATGCAGCCATTCTCAACACTTTTGACGAAGCATTTAGAGCGCCATTACGAAGAAAGAAACGGAACCATTAAAAGTAAGGTAGAGCTTAGAGATCATCTAATAAATCGAGCATCTGCCGCTTCGGTATCAAAACAAACTGATGATGGCGTTATTCCACGTGATTATACATTGGCTTGTGATTTATATCATCAGGCACGATTATTACATGAAGAAATTCACGCAAGCAATATAACGCGCGAAAGCATTATTTATTTATTAGATATTTTACATGATGAAGCCTATGTCAATTATCGCTTAAATCGTTTTGACGTTGCGGATAGTTTAATTACAATTGCACTAAAATACTTGCATGATAATCAGTTTTCATGCGATAAAACTAAAACTAAATTATTTAATCTTCGTGGATTAATTGCATTTATCAAAAGTTATATCAAGCTGGATTCTCAAAAATTAAAATTTAAAGAAATGGCAAAAGAAAGTTTTGAACAGTCATATGCAATTGATTCTAGTCAAGATAACGTTGGTGTATATTTAAGGTTTTTATCTGATAATGATTCTGAACTTGATGATGATTTATTTTTTTCAGATGCTGCACCACTTGATCGAGAATACGGTGTTGCAACGCTTAATCTCAATACATTATGTTCTTTGTCTGATTATATCCATTTTGTTTATGCAGAAGGGTGTGCGCGTGAAAAATCATGGGAAAAAGCATTGCGGTTATACAAATTGCAAGAGCCTGACTTAGTAACGCCTAAAATAGATAAAGCCGCATTTTTTAGCGGGTTTATCGTTCATTTACAGTATTTAAAAGCTTACCAAGCAGTTGTTGATTCGAATTTTTTTGCATATGAACTTTGTTTATTGCCGATCTATGACCTTTGCTTAATGTTAAATTCTGATGCCCCGTTAGAAAAAGGTAAGATATATATCAGCCATGAAAATGGCACACTTAATTACTCTGTTGTAATTCCAGATGGGGATGTAATAAAAAACATAAAGACCAATATACCTTCTCCTAAGGATTTCACGTTAGAAGCCCTCCAAACACTTAGAAATGCAATACTCGAAGTTACATCAAAAGCGGGTCACACCATGTTATCGGGTGATCAGGCGGAACTAGAACAGAATAAATTATATTTAGCATCTGATCCAAAATCTAAGCGACTTTTATATTCCATGCGTCTTCTTAATGGTGATGAAATTCGTAATCAGCCTTTAGTTGGTTATACTTGCACAGGAGGGAATCCTACTGAGGAAACACTAAAAACTTTCAAGTCAGAAGACATTATATCGATAGTGAGAAACATAAATGGCCATATTGATCCAGCGTTGGTAAAGAAACAAGCGTTGACTTACTTAGAACATCAAAAGAAAAGAAATAATATCACTGTTGATGAATATAATGCTTATCGACAATTGTTGGATAAGGCAACGAGCAATAGTCTCAATATGAATGTGATGATGCCGCAGGCAGCAACCGCAGAAGCAATTGCAGGAGAGTTGATTACAGCTGAAACCGATGTATTGCTCTTGGCAAATTCAGAAAAAAATAAAGAAGGTAAACCATATCAAGCCGATAGCAAGAGATCAGGCTTTTTTCAACCGGTGCCTATCGGACCCACTATAGCCTGCGCCGTCGCGGCGACTAGTGTAGTGATTCTTGCGGGTCTCTTTGTAGCGGTAAGAAGGGCGCCTGTTGCTAAGGAGCATGTTATCGTGACACGTAAATCCCGTTGGAATCCCGTGAACTGGTTCTATTAATAGAAGACGTGGCATTTGTATGGCGTGGCATAAAAATATTTTTTACGGAAATAACACACCGGAATTAGCAGCGCTGCGATTAAAAATAGCATGTAGGGAATTTGTAACGTACTCAAACCGTTTGTAGTGTGTTTTAGGCCGTTATAGACCGTTTTTCGTTCAAATGTGCATCGCAGGTTGTTGATTTAATGATGTTTATATAAAATGGGCCGGTCTCATAATCCCTTGGTCCTAGGTTCAAGTCCTAGTGGGCCCACCATTTAAATCAATCAGTTATAAATTCATTTGAATTTTCAGGGTTTTTTATTTTGGAAATGTAGCTGATTTATAGCCGCTATTATTCAATACTTCCCTGCTTCATGAGACCGGGGAAGGGCCAAGTGTTATACACTGATCCATGTTATCTAATAGTTTTTGATCGTGCGTAATCACAATCACTGTTTTATTTTCAAAATCCACTTCGCAGTTTTGCCAAATGCGTTGCATTAGCGCCTCTTCTAATCCCGTTGAAGGTTCATCCAGGATAATGATGGGTGCATTATGCAGTAGTGCTCTGGCTATTGCGATGCGGCGAATTTGCCCGCCAGAAAAGTTTTTACCAAATTCGCCCATCGCTGTATTTAAACCATCTCCAATTCACATTTTTCTAAAACATGGTAACAATTTATATCGGAGTAGTTCGCTTGCATCAGCGTTAAGTTATCGCGGATACTGGCATTAAAGATATGAACATGCTGCGTTATCAATGAAATATTGGCACGACAATCATTTTCTGAAAAATGTTTTAGATCAATATCACCAATGGAAATAGAGCCGCTACAGGGATCCCAAACTCGCGCTATCAAATAGGCCAATGTTGTTTTTCCAGAACCTGATGGCCCGGTGATACCCCAGTGTGCGCCAGCAGGGATGGTTAAATTGATATTATTTAAAATAGGCTCTATTTGGCTAGGATAGGAAAAAGAAACGTCGTCTAAAGTCAGATGGTATTGAATATTTTTATCGTTATCAGATTTCTCTGGAAAAGTCACCGCGGGCGTTTGATTGGCAATTGCTGATAAGCGAATTGCGGCAGCTTGTGTTTTACCTAAGGACAGGAAAGCAAAAGGCAATGATAAGCCTTGTTCAAAAACACCAATAATAAGAAAAATAATCATGGCTAATTCAGCGCCGCCAAAACTATTTTTTTGTACCAAAGGAATGCCAATTACTAAAACCAAAAAGACACAATAGCCTGAAGTTAATTGAACCATGCTCTGTGTAAAACCCCTGAGAACGGACAGTTTTTTTTGCTCATAGAATAATTGAACGCTTTTTTTATGAATAGGTAAAAAACGTTCTTCTTTTTTGACAAACAGTAAACTGTCAATAAAGCCCTGTAAAAAATCGACCGTGTTGATCCGCAATTCAGATATTAATTTTTGGATATTGTTTCCAATACGCTGTGAGTACTTGTAAGTGACAGATGAAATAAAAATAAATGAAGTAAGGGTGGTAATTAATATTGTCAATGAAAGTGGCAAAGAAAAATGCGCGATAAGGAATGTGGTGGTAAATAGTAACAAAAAAGAAATACAAATAGGCGATAAAATATTGAGGTATAAATTATCTAAAGTATCAATGTCATTCACAACGCTATTTAATAAATCGCCGCTGCGATGCAATAATAAATTAGCAGGCGAAAGTGGAATTAATTTTTGATAAAACCAAACGCGCAATTGGGTTAAGATTTTAAAAGTATAATCGTGATTAATAACGCGATCACCATATCGAGATAAAATTCGGATCAGCGCAAGAAAACGAATTAAGGCGGCAGGGATAAAGTAATTAAAATTAGCGGCTGATATGACGGTGATTCCGGCAAGTGCTGAGGCGCTGATAAACCAAGCTGATAAAGCAAGCAAAGTGACAGAAGACAATGCCAATATAATACTCAATACAAATCCGATAAATAAGGCGCGCGGGTAATCTAAAATCTTCGCGATAAAAAACCACAGTGATTTCATATCATTAACTCCACTGTTCTATCTACGCAGTTCATCAAACGTGTGTCGTGTGTTGCAATTATAATTGTTTTATTGGCCCGCCATTTCTTTAATAAAGTAATAATAATATCAATATTGGATTGGTCTAAATGCGCGGTTGGCTCATCCAATAAAATAATAGAGGCATTTTTTAGCACTATTCTGGCTAAGGCAACGCGTTGTGCTTGTCCACCAGATAATCCTAAATTTTGTTCGCCCACTTGTGTATTCAAGCCGTTTGGCAATAGACGTGTAAAATCAAGTACACCGGTTTCTCGTGCTGCTCTTTCCACTTCAACATCACTTGCATCAGGCTTAGCTAATTTAATATTATCTAAAATGGTCCCGTGAAATAAACGGGTATGCTGATGAAGTAGGGCGATATGATCTCGCCAATTATCGTTATTAATTTGATTCAAATTAGTATCGCCCACCAAAATACTGCCTGATTGAGGAGAAATAAATTTCGCCATTAAATGCAGCAGTGTTGATTTTCCTGCGCCACTTGGGCCAGTAATAGCAATGCATTCACCGGATGAAATGTCGCAATTAAAATTTTCAATTGCATTTTTATTGACATGATATCCAAAGAAAATGTTGTTAAATGATAAGTTCAAATTTGCTTTCTCAAGAATAATGTCACCCTCGCTTTGACCTTCACCGCATAAATTGAGTATGGTTGTAATTTCAGCAGCCGCACCCAATGCTTGCGCTCTTGCATGATAGAACACACCCAATTGTCGCAATGGCATGAAAAATTCCGGTGCCAATAATAAAACAAATAACGCACTACTCAGGCTGATGCTCAGGCGATAAAAGCCCATGTGGAAATACCCCAACAGCCCCAATCCCAAATAAACAGCAATGATGGCAATAGAAACCGTTGCAAATAATTCAAGTGTGGCAGTCGACAAGAAGGCAACACGCAAAATTTGCATGGTTTTTTTTCTGTATTCCTCAGAAATAGTGCGGATGGATTCTAATTGTGCTTGAGCGCGATTAAATAATGTCAGTGTTGTTAATCCTTGGAGCATATCTAGAAAATGAGCGCTCATGCGCGATAATGTTTGAAAGTTTTCTTGATTCAGTTTTGCTGTGTTGATGCCAATTAAGGCCATAAAAAGCGGAATTAAAGGCGCTGTTAGGGTTAAAATTATGCCGGCAACCCAGTTTTGTGTGTATACAAAAATTAAAATGATCAGCGGCAATAAAATACAGATAGTCATTTGGGGTAAATAATCAGCATAAAATCCGTGCAACGCTTCAATTTGTTCAATGAGCGTTGATGTCAGTGCGCCTGTTTTAAATTGCGATAATTGAATGGGGGATAATTTAGATAGATGTTGAAGTAAAGTTTTCTGAACTGTTTCTTTAACCGTCCTTGCAGACTGAAAAGAAATGATTTCACGCAGCCATGTCAACCCTGACCGCAAAAAAACCATAAGCAGAAAAATACTTAAATTAATTGCAAGCGATGCACGAGTGGCGTGATGTATACAAAAACGGTCAATCAGTGTTGCCAAAATACCCGCTTGCCCAATCATTAATATCCCGGATATTATTCCTAAAGTGATGGACAAAAATATCCAATGACGCGCGGGTTTTGATTGTTGAATAAGCCACTGATAGTCTTTGTTCTTCAAAGTATCTCAATTTAAAATATTTTTTTGCGAAATTCACGCAAGGGCATCCGCCCTTGCTTCTGCGCTATTATTAACAGCTTTTATCAACCCGAATTGCCATAATAATACCAAATAAAATTGCGATAACGAGCGTTAATCCAATGACTGCGTAAAACATAAATCTATCTCCTAATAAAATGAATGTTCGTCCTTTTTAATATCGTCGGCATTTAAGGTGGGTTTTTTATGCCAAATCGTATTGTATGCAAATATTTTGTATCCCAAAATGATGAATAACAAAACAACGCCCACATATAACATCATATTTAAAGCGTATTGGCTAGATGCAGCATTCCAAACGGTGAGGCTTTGATCTGGGTGAGTGGATGAAGGCATTAAAAATGGAAATAATGTAGCGCCTGCTGTGCCAACGATTCCGCCAACCGCAAAACAACTTGCCCAGAACGCAGTGGTATACCAGCCATATGATGCAGCCCATATCGATTCTAAAATACCTGCATAGGCAACAACGGGCGCTAAATATTTCCAGGGATATTGTTCGTAAGTGCGAATCCAAAAACCAGTGCCGTGTTCCACTACGTTTTTCAATGGTTCGAGTGTGGGTATTGCGGCAGATGAAATTAATTTATAGCCAATAAGGGTGTGCATCAAGAGCAAACCAGAAAGTGTGAAGGTGATTAATAATATAATACCGCTAATCATATGCACCTTATAGGCTAATTTACGCAGGTGGCCTTCTGTTCTGCGTTGTAGGTAGACTGAGCCATGCATCAACACCATGACCACTGAAACTACGCCTGATAAAATGCCGTAGGGATTTAATAGACCAAAAAAGTTCCCTGTGTAGAATTCGCGATAGGTATGTGGATCGAAGTAGTAGGGGAAACCCATAAAACAATTCCCTAAAGCGACCCCGAACACAAAAACAGGAATAACGCCGCTTAAAAATAAAGCCCAATCCCATGTTCTGCGCCAGGCATTGCTATCGACCTTATTGCGATATTCATAGCCAGGTGGGCGTAAAAATAAGGCATATAAAATGCACAGCATGGCAGCATACATACCTGAAAAGGCAGTGCTATAAACAGCAGGCCATACGACAAATAATCCGCCGCCGGCAAATACGAGCCACGTTAAATTACCATCCCATGTTGGCGCGCTGGTGTTTAATACGACGCGTCGATCGCTTTCGCTTCGTAAGAAAGGCATATACATGGTGACGCCCGCATCAAAACCGGCTGTGGCTGCATAAATCATTAATACAGCGCCGACAATTAACCACCAGGTTATTTTTAGAAATTCATATTCAAACATAATAACTCCCATGCATTTTCTTTTTTTAGTTTGAGTTTAGTGCAAGATTGTTAATCTTACTGTCCGCACTTATTACGCTGCGCTACATGCGTGCTTCAGAATCACGCTTTCGTTCCAATTACTTTTCAAAGTGATATTTGCCTGTACCCAAACTGCTCGGTCCCATCTTAGCAAACTTGAACATCAAAAATAATTCAACTGCCATCAATACACCGTAAAATAGTGCAAATAAAACCAAGCTCGTAATGAGGGAAGCTTCATCAAGTGAAGATGTGCCCATGAAAGTAGGCATAATATCGTGAATTGCCCAAGGTTGGCGTCCTACTTCTGCAAGTACCCAGCCGGATTCTGCTGCAATGAAAGGTGCGGGGATCATCCATACGCAACAACGTAACAAAAAACGATTTTTTAAAAGGGTGTTGCGCCATGCAGAAATCAATCCGCAAATAATCAATAAAAACATTAAGCACCATAACCCAATCATCACACGGAAACTCCAAAATGCAGTTAGCATATTCGGAATACCGCTTTTTGCCGCTTGTAAAATTTGTGTTGATGAAGCGTGCGCCACATCATTTGTGTAAGGTAATAACAAATATGCAAAACCCAGATCGCCAACGTTTTGATTGTAAGTAACCATATCTGCTTTTGTTGCTGTTTTTGCCCAGATTTTATCGAGTGCAGTATAGGCTTTAATGCCAGCTGTTACGCGTCCTACATATTTTTGAATAATGGGATCAGCGCCTTCAACGGTACCAGTTAATGAATGCGTTGCAATTAAGCTCAATGCATAAGGAATTTTAACAGTAAAATCATTTTTCTCTGCTTGCTGATCGGGCCACGCAACAAGATACCACGCTGCAGGGGCTTTTTGTGTGTGCCACTGTGCTTCCATCGCAGCCATTTTTTCAGGTTCATCTTGAGCGACTTCTAATCCATTTTGATCGCCGAAAAAAACCACCATAAGGCAACAAATAAAGCCAAATCCAACGGCAATGGCAAAAGAGCGTTTGGCAAATTCAACATCGCGATTGTGTAATAAATAATATGCGCTGATACCCATGACGAATATTGAAGAAAGTAAAAAGGCGGCGAAAGCGACATGACCAATGCGAAGTTGCGCAAGATAATTCATATATAAGGCAGCGATACTTTGTAATTGAAGTGTCATGTTTTGGTAATTAAAGCTGGTCACGATCGGGTGTTGCATCCAGCTATTCGCAGCAAGAATGTTAACGATGGAAAGGCAAGCGCCGATCGCCATAAACAACGTCACCATGAAATGTGCGCGGCGGCTGAGTTTATCCCAGGCAAAAAAGAATAAACCAAACATCGTTGCTTCAAGCATGAATGCGGTAATCCCTTCGATCGCTAAAATAGGGCCGAAGCTTCCGCCGATCATCCTGGAAAAATAAGACCAGTTCAAGCCAAACTCAAATTCCATGGTGATGCCGCCAATGACGCCAACAGCAAAGTTAATGGCTAATAATTTACCCCAAAAGCGGGTCATGTCTTTGTAAACAGGGTTTCCTGTTTCTCGACTACAATTTGCATTTACAGCCATATTCCATTTTCTCTTTGTGCCAATAACACTCGGCCTAACATGGATATTGTAGTCGAGAAAGATCGGTAACGAGTAAGCTAGGTATCACGATGATTATCCTTTACTTGAAATGAGTTTCTGTAATTTAACATTATCTTGGTCAATGGTCTAGTTTTGTACGAAGTTGCGTTTGATTCTCATTTTCAAAAAAAGAGTTTATTTATTTATTATTTTTTTCTCAACAGTATGTTATTTTGGATCATCAATTTTTTAAGGGAGTAGATTGCATGATGATGTTCGCATGGATTGTTTTATTTGTCGCTGTGGTTATGACGTTGGCTTTTCAACGTGCATCATTATCAGTTTGGACGATTGGCATTGGTGTCTTTTTAGTTTTCTGCTCTTATCTTTCTGCATTTCATCCTTTCACATTGACACTTTTCTGGATTATATATTTGGGTTTGTTTGGCTTGCTAAATATTCGTCCATTGCGTCAGCATTTATTATCACGCGCTATTTTTAGTTTTTACCGTCAAGTGATGCCTGCATTATCTGACACCGAACGCGAAGCACTCAATGCAGGCAGCGTAGGGTGGGAAGCTGAATTATTTGCAGGCATGCCTAACTGGAATAAATTACAAAAAATTCCATTATCAACCTTGTCTGCTGAAGAACGTGCTTTTATGGATGGGCCGGTCGAAGAATTTTGTAGTCGTGTGAATGCATGGGAAATGCATCATTCAATGAATATCCCTACTGAATTACTGGATTTCCTGCGTAAAAATGGTTTCTTGGGAATGATTATCCCCAAACAATATGGCGGATTAGAATTTTCGCATTTCGCGCATTCTCAAGTGATTACGAAATTGGCGAGTGCAAGTTGTGCTGCTGCTATTTTAACAAGCGTTCCTAATTCTTTGGGGCCTGCCGAATTATTATTGCGATATGGCACTGAATCACAAAAAAATTATTATTTACCGCGTTTGGCAAAGGGCGATGATGTGCCTTGTTTTGCATTAACCAGCCCGGTTGCTGGATCTGATGCGGGTGCAATCGAAGACAATGGTGTTGTGTGTGAAGCGGAATTTGAGGGAAAAAAACAATTATGCATTCGTTTGAATTGGAATAAGCGATATATCACCTTGGCGCCAGTATCCACATTATTAGGATTGGCATTTAAATTATACGATCCAGATCATTTATTAGGTCAACAAGAATCACTGGGAATTACCTGTGCATTAATTCCAACGCATTTACCGAATGTAGAAATCGGTCGCCGACACGTTCCATTACACAGTCCTTTTCCAAATGGTCCAACGCAAGGACATGATGTGATTGTGCCGATGGATGCGATTATTGGCGGCGTTAAAATGGCAGGGCATGGTTGGCGCATGTTGATGGAATGTTTGGCGGCAGGTCGCGGCATTTCATTGCCGTCGATGGCAACGGGTGGTTCACGTGCTGCGGCATTGGCAACCGGTGCGTATGCGCGAATTCGTCAGCAGTTTCACATGCCTATTGGAAGGTTTGGTGGTGTTGAAGAAGCCTTAACGCGTATTGCAACCAATATTTATGCGATGGAATCAACGCGTAATTTTACGGTCTCCACATTAGATCAAGGTGCGCGCCCTGCGGTGGCTTCTGCTATTGCAAAATATCACACCACTGAAATGGCCAGACGCACAGTGATTGATGCGATGGATATTAGTGGCGGCAAAGGCATTTGCATGGGCCCAAAAAATTATTTGGCGCAAGGCTATATAGAATTGCCGGTGAGTATTACGGTTGAAGGCGCCAATATTTTAACGCGTTCAATGATTATTTTCGGACAGGGTGCGGTGCGTTGTCATCCTTACGTATTACCGGAAATGTTAGCGGCCTCAAACGAGGATCGCACAGCAGGATTAAAAGCATTTGATAAAGCGATTTTTGGTCACATTGGTTTTATGATCAGCAATAAAGTGCGTGCTTTTGTTTTAGCGGTAAGCAATGGTCGATTGGCAGCAGCACCGAAAGGCCCATTAAAACGATATTATCAGCAGTTCTCGCGTTTTTCCGCTGCGTTGGCTTATATGGCGGATATGGCGATGGTAACGATGGGCGGGGAATTAAAACGCGCTGAAAAATTATCAGGGCGGTATGGTGATTTGCTCAGTAATTTATATATTGGTTCCTGCGTATTAAAATTTCATGAGGCGGGAAAATATTCAGAAGCGGAATTGCCAGTCATAAAATGGATATGTGAAGATCTGTTGTTTAAAATGCAAACAGAACTCGATGGCATTTTATCGAACTTCCCTAGTAAGCTGATGGGAAAGTTGTTTCGTTATGGCGTCATTTTCCCGTGCGGTCGATATTTGTCGCCACCAAGCGATCACCTGGGGGCGAAGGTTGCCAAATTAATGTTAGAGCCTGGTGCATTTCGTGACAGATTATCGACCGATCTTTATTTAACACCGAATGATAATAATCCTGCTGCAAAAATGTCTGCTATTTTAAAGCAAATTATTGCGGTTGAACCGATTGAGAAAAAATTGGCTGCGGCAAGACGCGATTACCCATCACACTCTAAAACACGAGAAGAATGGATTGAAACAGCCCTGGCACATCATGTTATTTCTGCAGAAGAAGCAAAATTGATTAACGACGCTTATATTGCAAAAATGGATATGATTAATGTAGATGATTTTGCAGCAGCGGATTTTCAATAATATAATTGGATTATTATGGATAGTAACAAAATCTGGTTTGAACAATATACTCACGGCGTGCCTGAAACAATCAATCCAGATGAATTCAACACGCTGGGAGATTTATTCGAAAAATATGCTGATGATTTTGCTGATCGCCCTGTTTTTACGAGTTTTGGTACTTCGATAACGTATTCTCAAATGAAGGTATTGGTACGAGATTTTGCCGCTTTTCTGCAGCAAACGTTGAAATTAAAAAAGGGCGATCGCTTTGCTATTATGATGCCCAATATTTTGCAATATCCCATTGCTATTTTTGGTGCATTAAAAGCGGGATTAATTGTTGTTAATGTTAACCCACTTTATACCGGGCGTGAAATAACCTCACAAATAAATGATTGCGGTGCTGAAACAATTTTAGTGTTAGAAAATTTCGCAGATCACCTAGAGGCGGCATTACCAAAAACAACATTAAAAAATATTATTATTGCAAAAATAGGCGATTTACTGGGGTGTTTTAAAGGACCATCATTTAATATCGCAGTGCGTTATTTTAAAAAACAAATACCGCAGTATCATTTACCCAATGCTATTTTTTTCAAAAAAGCCATGGCAACAGGAAAAAAATTAAATTTTGCAAATGTAGCGATTAAAAATTCTGAGATGGCTTTTTTACAATATACCGGCGGTACAACTGGCGTTTCAAAGGGCGCCATGTTATCGCATCGCAATGTTATTGCGAATATTTTGCAGTGTGTAACGTGGATTCATGATGCGAAGGAACAATATTTTGGTGTGATGATTGGTGCTCTGCCGATGTATCATATTTTCTCGCTCACTGTTTGCGGCATGTGTATTTTTCCGATGGGTGCATCAACGCTTCTGATCGCCAATCCCCGAGACATGTCTGCTTTTATTAAAGCGATTCGACATTGCAAAATGACGATTATGGTGGGATTGAACACATTGTTTAATGGCTTATTAAATAATGCTGAATTTCAAACGGTCGATTTTTCTCGACTAAAATTAACCATTGCAGGTGGCATGGCTATGCAAAAAGCCGTTGCAGACCGTTGGCAAAAAGTAACAAACGTCCCTGTTTTGCAGGGCTATGGATTAACGGAAGCCAGCCCGGTTATCACATTATGCCCGATCACCCAGTCCCATTTTACAGGGACAATTGGCGTGCCTATTCCATCAACTGATGTTGTGATTCGAGATGAAAATAATCATGACTTGCCATTGGGGCAAAAGGGCGAAATCTGGGCGCGCGGTCCACAAGTGATGATGGGATATTGGCATAATGAAGCTGAAACAAATAATGTGATTGATAAGAATGGGTGGTTGCGAACAGGTGATATTGCCACGATGGATGACAAAGGATTTGTTTATATTGTCGATCGCAAAAAAGACATGGTTTTAATATCGGGATTTAACGTGTATCCCAATGAAGTAGAGGAAGTGATTGCTTCGCATCCTGGCGTGCAAACAGTGGCTGTGATTGGTATACCCAATGACAAAACCGGAGAAGCATTAAAGGCGTTTATCGTTAAAAAAGATCCTACATTAACTAAGGAAGCCTTAATTACTTTTTGCCGCCAATCTTTAACAAACTATAAAATCCCGCATTTTATCGAATTTCGTGATGAATTGCCTTTGTCTGCTGTGGGAAAAGTACTGCGTAGAACATTGCGTGACGAGGAATTGGCAGCGCTTCCTACATAAAGGTGAAGTGAATGATGAGGATTGAATTGGCGACAGAAAATCACGATTCCAATAAAAAAATTATTCGATGGGGATGCGATTATCTTTTGTCTCATCACTATAAATTAATAAGCGAGCAACCAGAAGAAGTACAAAATACACCGTGGTCTTATGTTGTCAGGTTTAAAACATCTGTTGGTTATATTTATTTAAAACACACGCCTCAATTACTTGCGCTAGAAGCTTCTATTACTCAAATTTTGCGTGATCAATTTCATTCTCCTGTGCCGGAGATTATTGCAAATAACACAGCGTTAAATTGTTTTTTAATGCGAGATAATGGCACATCATTGCGAACGATATTGAAAAAACAGTTTAATACCGCTTTGCTTTGCAAAGCAATTAATCAATTTACAATAATGCAGTTAGCCGTTGCAGATCATGCCAGTATATTTTTTGATGTAGGTGTTCCTGATTGGCGCTTAGATAAATTACCTGATTTATTCATGCAATTGCTTTTACAAAAATATATATTAATGGCGGACGGATTATCAGAAATTGAAATTAATAAATTAGAAAAATTGCGTCCAATCATTTTCAATTTATGTGAAAAATTATCTATGTGTGCTATTAAACAAACTTTGGTCCAATGTGATTTTCATGATAATAATATTTTAATAGATGATAAAACACACGGTATCACGCATATCGATTTAGGTGAGATAGTTATTTCCCACCCGTTTTTTTCATTGGTGGGTTGTTTGAAACAAATGAAAAAACATTATGCGTTGACAAAGCAAGATGATCGTTATCTGCAGCTTATGGATGCTTGTCTTGAGAATTATTTACCTTTCGAATCTAAAAGCCGCTTGTTGGAAGCTTTTGTGCATGCAGAAATACTGTGGATTATTTATGAGGCATTAGCGCAATATCGATTAATGATGGCGTGTGATAAGACGAGATTTTTGTCTTTTCAAAGACACGGTAGGCTCAGTGGCGCTTTGAAAGCGTTCATGGCTGCATGTTGTGCGATTGATTCAGGGGAGCGGTGAGATTTGTTACAGTTTAAATGTATCCGCTCCATTAAGGTGTTCAAATTTTAATGCGGGAGCTCTAGACAAGTCACTAAGATATCTTGATTTTTACGTCTATTTCATTTTACATGCCGAGTCAGTTACATCGATTATTGGACGAAGATTTATTGTCATCTCAAGTTGGCAAAACGAGTGATATTATGTAATGTGTAGCTTACATTAATAATTATATTCCCCATGAGAAAATCCTATGCGCATCATTCGACACAAAACCACGCCGGTACAAGTAGGTGAATTTATCATTGGCGGTGGCGCACCAATTGTTGTGCAATCAATGACGGACACAGATACAGCGGATGCGGCGAAAACAGTTGCGCAAATTAAGCTGTTGGCAGATGCAGGCTCTGAATTGGTCCGTATCACGGTTAATACGGAAGAAGCAGCGGCCCAAGTCGGCATTATTCGCGCAGAATTAAATAAAGCGGGTTATGAAGGTATACCGCTTGTGGGTGATTTTCATTATAACGGCCATCGTCTGTTAAAAGAATTTCCAGATTGCGCAAAAGCGCTTGCAAAATACCGTATTAATCCAGGTAACGTGGGTTTTGGCACTAAAAAGGATGATCAATTTAATACGATGATCGAAGCGGCGATACATTATCAAAAACCCGTTCGTATTGGCGTGAATTGGGGCAGCCTTGATAAAACGCTTTCAACCCAAATGATGGATGACAACGCCAAATTACCGCACCCGAAATCAGCGCAAGCAGTTTTGCGTGAAGCCTTGGTTGTTTCTGCCTTAACCAGTGCAAAAGCAGCGGAGATGTGTGGTTTGCCGGCAGACAAAATGGTGTTGTCATGCAAAGTCAGTAACGTGCCTGATTTAATCGCGGTGTATGAAATGCTGGCAGAACGCTCGCATTATGCATTGCATTTGGGTTTAACTGAAGCAGGCATGGGATCGAAAGGGGTTGTGGCGTCGAGCTTGGGAATTGGCATTTTATTGCATCAAGGGATTGGTGACACGATCCGAACCTCACTAACACCGGAACCCAACGCAACGCGTGACAAAGAAGTGATTGTGACACAGCAAATTTTGCAATGCTTGGGCATTCGAGCTTTCGCACCGATGATCACAGCATGCCCGGGTTGTGGGCGTACCACCAGTGTTTTTTTTCGCGAATTAACGCAATCCGTCGATGAATTTGTTCGTGAAAAAATGCCGCAATGGCGCAAACAATATGTGGGTGTTGAGAGTTTACAATTGGCGGTGATGGGCTGTGTTGTGAATGGACCCGGCGAAAGTAAGCATGCCAATATTGGCATCAGTCTTCCCGGAACGGGAGAAGCGCCGATTGCCCCGGTGTTTATGGATGGCGAAAAAGTGGCAACATTGCGCGGTGATAATATCACGGAAGAATATAAAGCGATGATTCAGAAATATGTTGAGTCGCATTATGCGCTGCGTTAATCTTGTGCTAGCATAAAACACTATGCAAAATACAACAGACTTATTACAAGAAGCAATAAATATTATTCGAAGTAAAATTCCGAATGTCCTCGCTGTTTATCAATTTGGCAGTAGTGTGACAGGCGGAGAGCATTTAGACAGTGATGTTGATTTAGCCGTTTTAACAGATAAAAAAATTGATTTTATTGTCATCGGAAGATTAATGGAAGATTTGCAATCTGTCTTTAAAAAGAAAGTAGATGTCGTTGATTTATGTAAGGCAAGTACAGTATTAAAATCCGAAGTGGCTTATCATGGAAAACGAATTTATTGCATTGACCCCTATTTTTGTGATCTCTTCGAAGTAACTGCAATTTCCCAGCTATTGCTTCTAAATGAAGAGCAAAAAGAATTGCTTGATGACATTAAAAAAAGAGGAAGTATTTATTAATATGGACAGAGTGTTGCTTAAGAAAGCAGAAATTATTGAGCGTTGTGTTAAACGCATTAAACAAAAAACAAAAAAGGACAGCGCTTGCTTGCTTGATGATTTGGACATGCAGGATGTGGTTGTTGTGAATCTTCAAAGAGCCTGTCAAGCAGCAATAGACAGCGCTATTTACATTATTCGTCAAAAAAAATTAGGATTGCCGCAAACCAGCTCTGAAGGTTTTAAAATATTAGCAAGCAATAAAATTATTTCGAACGTGCTGTCAGAGGATTTGCAAAAAATGGTGGGTTTTCGAAATATTGCTGTTCATGAATATCAAGAATTAGATATGAACATTATTAAATCCATCGTGGACAATAAATTAAATAATTTTTCGGATTTTGTAAAAATTGTTTTAAAAAACCAAGCATCCTTGGATGCTTTATGAATAAAACCTAAGTTATGTTTACGCGGTTTGGATAGTGCACTTTTCCGCTTCAATCGTCACGTTAATATTTTCATTTTTATTGATGAGTATCTTACATGTTTTTGGAAACCAAGTGGTGGTTTGTGACGTTCTATTATAATAACCAAACTCAAGATAGGCACTTTTGCTTGGGGTAACTTCGTCAAGAAAAGTATTTATTGTGTCGAATCCTAGGCTCAGCGGTATTCTCTGTGCTACGCGATTGTCCGATGAAGATTTAATTTCAAAGGAATAAAGATTGTTGCCATCCGGGATTGCGATGCTTTTAACTTGAACGGCAGCCATTGCGCTGATTGAAATAAAAAGTAAAGCAAAAGAAGCGAGTTGTTTTTTCATCATTAAAAACCTATGTTTTTCTTTTAGAATAGCATGTCAATCTTAATAAAATATTAAATCAAGGTTATTTTGATTTGTGCTAAAATGTCCATTCTTATTTTTATCAATTGTGGTGACCTATTATGATTAAAACCAAAGTTATTTACACCTGTCAACATTGTGATTCGCAATATAATAAATGGCAAGGTCAGTGCACAGAATGTCAAAAATGGAATACGATTTCAGAAGAAGTGGCATTGGCAAATCCCAAAGCGCAAAGTCAAAATCCCAGAATGGCTGGTTTCGCAGGCGTTTTATCCGAGATTACGCTAATCAGCGATGTGAAAATTGAAACACAAGCGCGAATTAAATCAGGGCTTGATGAATTTGATTTAATTCTAGGTGGTGGTTTGGTGTCTGATTCTGCGGTGTTAATCGGCGGTGATCCCGGCGTTGGGAAATCCACTATTTTATTGCAAATTTTAGCGTCGATGTCAAAAACACATAAACCATTATATGTTACCGGTGAAGAATCACTGCAGCAATTGGCAATGCGTGCAAAGCGATTGGGTTTGCCCTTGGATAATTTATCCTTGTTAGCAGAAACCAATGTTGAAAAGATTTTAATGAATGCTGAAAATTTTCAGCCAAAAATTATGGTCATTGATTCTATTCAAACAATGTATACCGATTTATTGCCGGCAGCACCCGGTGGTGTTGGTCAAGTGCGTGAAAGTGCTGCAAAACTGGTGATGTATGCAAAACAAAAAGGCATTGCCCTGTTTATTGTCGGGCATGTTACCAAAGATGGCACGATTGCAGGGCCGCGTGTTTTAGAGCACATGGTTGATGCGGTTTTATATTTTGAAGGCCAGAATGATTCACGTTATCGCGTAATTCGCGCTGTTAAAAATAGATTTGGCGCTGTAAATGAAGTCGGGATTTTTGCAATGACAGAAAATGGCTTAAAACAAGTATCAAATCCATCGGCAATTTTTTTATCAGGCCACCAAGAAGCGACGCCGGGCAGTGTTGTGACGGTGACATGGGAAGGTTCAAGACCCTTATTAGTAGAAGTGCAAGCCTTGGTGGATGAAAGTCATTTGGCCAATCCGCGCCGTGTCACCGTTGGGTTAGATCATAATCGCTTATCGATGCTGCTGGCAGTTTTGCATCGTCATGCAGGCATTGCAACGCATGATCAAGATGTGTTTGCCAATGTTGTGGGTGGGTTGCGCGTAATGGAAACGGGTGCTGATTTAGCGGTTGTTTTATCTGTGATTTCCAGCTTGAAAAATAAATGTTTGCCTCCTGAATTAATTGTATTTGGCGAGATTGGTTTGTCTGGCGAAATTCGTCCGGTTGCATCTGGTCAAGAACGCATAAAAGAAGCGGCAAAGCATGGTTTTAAAAAAGCAATTGTCCCGAAAGCAAATGCGCCTAAAACACCAGTGAAGGGCATGGAAATTATTGCCGTGGATCGACTGCAGCAGGTGTTGGAGAATATTTGAATTCTGAGTTACACTCCCATCAACGTATTTTTAGGATGGAGACCGTATGTCTATTGCCGCATTTGATCCTGTGTTATGGAAAGCAATTCAAGATGAACAACAACGCCAAGAAGACCATATCGAACTGATTGCATCTGAAAATTATGTCAGTTTGAATGTGTTAGAAGCGCAGGGCAGTGTACTGACTAACAAGTACGCTGAAGGTTATCCCGGTAAGCGTTACTATGGTGGCTGTGAATTTGTCGATGTTGCTGAAAATTTAGCGATTGAAAGGGTGAAAAAATTGTTTGGTGCGCATTATGCGAATGTGCAGCCTCATTCCGGTTCTCAGGCAAATCAAGCAGCTTATGCGGCCTTATTGCAACCTGGCGAGACTATTTTGGGCATGGATTTATCCAGTGGTGGCCATTTAACCCATGGCTCGCCAGTGAGTTTTTCGGGTAAAGTTTATAAGGCATTCCATTATGGTATCAACAAAGATACGGGTTTGATTGATTACGATAATGTGGCTGATTTAGCGAAACAACATAAACCCAAAGTCTTGGTTGCGGGTTTTTCGGCTTATTCGCGTACAATTGATTGGCAGGTGTTTCGTAATATTGCCGATAGCGTGGGTGCATATTTAATGGTCGATATGGCGCATGTTGCTGGTTTGGTTGCTGTGGGCTTATATCCATCGCCTGTTAATATCGCTGATGTTACGACATCAACAACCCATAAAACATTGCGTGGGCCGCGCGGTGGGTTAATTTTAGCGAAGGAAAATCCTGAGTTAGAAAAAAAATTAAATTCCGCTGTCTTTCCGGGTTCACAAGGTGGACCCTTAATGCATGTGATTGCGGCAAAAGCCGTGGCGTTTCAAGAAGCATTGGATCCTGCATTTAAAATTTATCAACAACACGTCATTGATAATGCGCGTGCGATGGCTGATGTTTTGCAAAAAAGAAATTATGATATTGTGTCGAATGGCACCGACAATCATCTGTTGTTAGTGAATTTAAGTAATAAGAACATTACGGGGAAAGACGCTGAAAATCGCTTGGGCTTAGCGAATATCACGCTAAATAAAAATACCGTCCCCAATGAAACGCGCTCACCTTTTATCACAAGTGGGTTACGTATTGGTTCACCTGCCATGACAACACGCGGATTTAAAGTTGATGAAGCAAAGAAAGTAGCAAGCTGGATTGCGGATGTTTTAGATAATATGGAAAATGATATTGTATTATTGGATGTAAAAAATAAGGTAATTGAATTGTGCCGAACATTTCCTGTTTATAAGGGAATCGGTATTTAATAACAGTATTTTTACGGATCATTGATAACTGATAACTGAGAACTATGTATGCATTGTCCGTTTTGTAATACACAAGATACAAAAGTAATCGATTCACGGTTAAGTGATGACGGCTCGCAAGTCAGGCGTCGTCGTGAATGTGTTGCGTGTAATGAACGGATTACCACTTTTGAAACAGCAGAGTTGTCATTGCCGCGTGTCATTAAACGTGATGGAGAGCGAACGACGTTTAATGTAGAAAAATTAAAATCAGGTATGTTGCGTGCATTGGAAAAAAGACCGGTTGATACCGTTCAAATTGATGCGGCAATGAATCGAATATTGAAAAATATTCGTGCCAATGCCGAGCGTGAAATCAGTTCGCAAGTGTTGGGTGAATGGGTTATGGATGAGCTGCGTGCGATGGACCAAGTTGCGTATGTGCGATTTGCGTCTGTTTACCGCAGTTTTCAAGATATTAATGCGTTTCATGAAGAAATTCAAAAACTACAAAATACAAAACGATAATATAACCGCATGGAAGCCGAGCGAGAGCGAGAGCGAAAAAATGAATCCAGAAAACCATTCCAAAAAATTAGAACCGGTAATATCAGAGCGTAAACCCAGTAAGCGCCATTTAGCGCGTGGCTTTGCCATGCAAGCCTTATTTCAATGGCATTTCTCCGAAGAAACGCCAGAAATATTAATCCAAGAATTTATTGTTGATCATTTACGTGACGAAAAAATAGATCACCAATATTTTCGTTCCTTGGTTTTCGGCGCCTTAAAAAATATTGAGACGATTGATGAAACCATTACCCCTTTATTGGATCGTAAAATATCATTTTTAAATCCCGTTGAATTATCGGTTTTGCGTTTAGCAGTTTATGAATTACAGCATTGTCCTGAAGTACCGCCGAAAGTAGGTGAATGCGGTGTTGAATGCGTTTATAAAAAAGGGGTGATGTCACTTCAGTTCATATTATCTACAGATGCATTCATCCGTTCCTTTTGTATTGATTGCGGTTAGGATGGCTAAAACTTCGCGCGAATCAACAACGCACGACGACCTATCAGAAGCGAGTGGATATTATCGTTCCTCAGCAACTAATTTCTTGAAGGGAAGTTAGCTGAACCCAATAATTAGGCAATAAACCCTGTATCGTTTTTTCTGCTGATTTTGCTGATGCAATATCATAAAATAAGGCAAAGCAAGTGGGACCGCTGCCGCTCATCCGCGCTAATGCGCAATGGGCCTGCGCTTTTAAATTATCTAAAATTATTTGAATAGTGGGTTGTAATGTAATAGCTGCTGCTTCTAAATCATTATGATTTGTTAAAACAGTATCAAGATTTATTTCTTTCTGAGAAGCGGGGGAAAATGCCGCATTGTTTTTTTTATAATATTGAAACACAGTTTGCGTTGATAGCGGCTGATAAGGATTTACCAATAATACAAAAGAAGGCATAAAAGACAAATCAACGGGCGTAATGTTTTCGCCAATGCCGGAAACCAAAGCAGGTGCTGCTGCGATACAAGCAGGGACATCTGCTCCTAAACTTAATCCCAATTGCATTAATGTTTTTTCAGTAATATTCAAACCCCAAAATTGATTCAATCCTTTTAAAACAGATGCTGCGTCAGATGAACCGCCGCCTAATCCAGCGCCGATGGGAATATTTTTCGTTAACTGAATTTCTGCACCGCGTGAAACAGTGTATTTTCTTTGAAGTAATTGTGCAGCGCGATACGCTAAATTATTTTCTATGGACTCATTTAATAATGTTGATTTGAATGGGCCGTCTATTTTTAATGACAAGACATCAGATTCGCTAATCGTAATTACGTCACCGAATTGCGTGAATACAAATACGCTTTCTAATAAATGATAGCCGTCATCGCGTCGCCCTGTAATGTGTAAATATAAATTCAATTTAGCGGGGGCGATTATTTTCATGCTGGTATTTTCATGCTCACAATTGCTTGCGCGGCAACGCCTTCAGAACGCCCTAAAAATCCTAACTTTTCAGTGGTTGTCGCTTTAATGTTAACGCGATTGCAGTTTAATAATTTTATTAAATGATCACGCATTGCGGATTTAAAAGAAAATAGTTTTGGTGTTTCACAAACAATTGTTATATCCACATTGACTAGCACTGCTTTTTTTTCAGCGCATAATGCCAGGGCATGTAAAATAAATTGCGATGAATCTGCATTTTTCCAGCGTAAATCACTCGGTGGAAAGTGCTCGCCAATATCGCCTGCGCCAATTGCACCTAATAGGGCGTCAACCAAAGCGTGCAGCGCGACGTCGCCATCGGAATGGGCAATCAATTCATAGCGGCAAGGAATTTTAATGCCGCAAAGCATAATAAAATGATCGTGGTCTACTGGTTTCAACGCATGAACATCCAAGCCTTGCCCCACTAAAAAATCTGATGAATTCATCATGGTAATGACCTATCATGTCAATAAAATAATAATGGAAATAGTAGCATGAGCACGACAGAGAAAACACATCAATGGGCTGTCATCGGCGCAGGACCGGCTGGTATTACATCAGTTGGATTGCTGTTGGATGCGGGTGTTTTAGCATCTGAAATCTTATGGGCTGATCCTGATTTCCAAGTGGGTGACTTTGGTCGCTTATGGGGTGAAGTAAATAGCAATACACGCGTTGCCTTATTTTTAAAGCAATTGCATTCTGTCGACAGTTTTGCTTATGCAAAAAAAACAGAACGCTTTGCCTTGGATGAAAAAGACCCGAATGGATTTACAGCGTTAAAAGACGCGGCAGCGCCTTTGCAATGGGTGAGTGATCAATTATGTCAAAAGGTTGTGACGCAAAAAACGTGGATAAAATCATTGTCGGTCGTGCAAGGTGCATGGCAATTGGATGCAGAAAAAAACCATTTTCGCTCAGAAAAAGTAATATTGTCGATGGGTGCAGAACCCAAATCACTGGATTATCCGGGTATTCAAAAAATTGATTTGGTGACGGCATTAACGCCGAGTGAATTAAAAAAAACGGTTACTGGAAATGATGTGGTTGCTGTGTTTGGCAGTTCACATTCCGCGATGATTTCCATCCGCAATTTGGTAGAAGCGGGGGTGCGAAAAATCGTGAATTTTTATTTATCCCCGTTGTGTTATGCCGTGTTACTGGATGATTGGATTTTATATGACGACACTGGCTTGAAGGGCGAAACGGCTGCATGGGTGCGTGAGAACATTTCAAAACACCCTTTGCCGCAAGTATCGCGCTATTTATCGACTGATGAGCATATTGATGCACATTTGCCGCAATGCAATAAAGCAATTTATACCGTAGGGTTCCAAGCACGTCATATTGCCGTTCAGGGGGTTTCTCTTTCGCGTTATGATGTTTCCAATGGAATCATTGCGCCTGGGCTGTTTGGTACAGGTATTGGGTTTCCGCTTGATGTAACAGACCCGTTTGGCCGAAAAGAGGCAAATGTAGGGGTATGGAAGTTTTTCAAGAACTTAAAGCGGACGTTACCGCTATGGCAGCACTACCCCCTTTAATAACGCATTAATTAACAAACCTTTAACCTAGATTAACAGCAGATTAAATGTCGAAAAAAAACAAAAATCGATTTGCAAATTAGCTGTCTTCCTGTATCTTGTGCCTAATTCGGTTCAAATGTGTTCAATCTACTCAGGAGTATAAGCTGAAATGCTAAACGCTGCAGGTTATGAACAACCTAACAGGACAGATGAAAGCAAAGGGCTTACCGCTTCGAATTCGAAATTGGCCGTACCGCATGAAATTTATCAGATTATCGATGAGTTAAAACCGAAAAAAAGAAAAAAAAATAAACAGATCAATCTTTCGCGAAAAACTTCAACAGAGTCGATGGCGACGCTTGAAGGTGGATTGATTAATGGTGCAATCGCACCTGTTTTGCCTGCCGGCGAACATCGCTTCTTTATTGCCAGCAAACAAGGCATTGCTTATCTGTTACTGACAGGCAGAACACTGTCCTGTTTATACCGTTTCGTGACGGCTCATGATGCGATCACTTTATTTTCACAGTTGCCCTGGTTAAACCAATGGCAGTCTTCTCCTGATATATCTTATTTTGCTGATGGTTTTGCTGGCCTCGTAACCCTTTGCGATATGACCCGCACTATTGATAGTTCAAAAGGCACCGTTATCGAGTTGTGTGCGAGTGAGAATTGGATCCAAGGATTAATAAAATTTTGTCAGGATGTTTATGCAGGTGAACTGTATCCAAAATCATTATTGCTTTCCGGATTTTTCGCGATGCTTGGCACCGCTATCAAGGGTTACAAAGGATCGCACACCGTTGCACAAGACTTATCAATATTAGAAAAAATAGGAATGGCGAGCTATTTGTTACCCGCCTTCATTGGTTTTTGTTCTTCGGTTTGTTTTCTGGCGTTTAACATGTTGCAAATCTCGATGTGGGTTGTTAATACGCGTAAGAAATTGAATGGAACGCGTTATCGAATAATGCACATTGAACCCAATGATGTTCAAAAAGCATTGTGCGCAAAGGGTGATGATATTGTTTTTGAAAAAAAAGAAGATGGAAAATGGTTTATACACTTTGGCAATGATGCTGGCGAATATCAAAAAACAGAAATCACCAATTATTTAAACATAGAATCTTTAACTGAAGCTAAAAATAACATTGCAGAAGGCATCCTAAAACAATTTTTAAATACACTGACCTGTCAATTAACTAAAGATAACGTGGTTGAAATTAAGGATGATGCGAATCGATCTGTGCTTGAAAAAATAGCTGAAGTAACATGCGCTGACTTTCCTCAATTTAAAAAAAATAAAGAAATCAGACGGATCAATCTAGATTTTGTGTCAGACAATAAGCGTTTAATTTTTTGGATTAATGCGATGGGGTTGATGTTGTCAACCGGCGGATCACTCAGCTCTGGCATTTCGCTTTTTTATGAAGGTCGCGAATTTGAAATTACCGCATGGAAAATTGCGCTTTTTATTCCTATTGTTGTGGCCACGGCTTTTACAAATTATAATTTCAGCTTAAATCCCAATTACCAATTGGATGTTTGGATGAAAAAACACCATGCCGAACAAGAAAACTGTAATAGCTGTGTAATAACACCAGATGAAGCAGAGAGTGAAACGGCTTGTTGGATGCCTGGTGCAAGAGCGAAGAAAACAGTGGGGTTCTTCAGTTCATTGGGGGGGGCGATGACATTTTCCCCTGGGATTATTCGATCGATGCAAATTCTGATTCAGTTGGTTGGTTTGTTATCGACATTGCATATGGCAGCAGAGGACAAGGATGTTGAACAGGATAAATATAGGGCTATAGCTCAAAACCAGTATGTTATTTTGGGAGGGGCGGCATTTTCACTTGCGTTTATCTTTTTGTCATTCCTGCAGGATTATTCAATGTGGACTGCAGGTGCGTCACGGGAAAAGCCAAAGCTGCAATCTCCACTTAGAAGAACTGCGTCGCAAGTCAGTATAGAGAGTATGATTACCAATCCCTAATTTGGGTTATACTCTTTGTCATGAAAAGCCTGATACAAACACATGAACGCATTGAATTGCATTTACAAGAAACGGCAAAGCGTTTCTCAACTGCCTGTGCCATTTCAGAATGGGATGGTTTTGCTTGGCAAGACATTACTTATCAATCACTATTGGAACAAGCCCTTCAATTTTCAAAAGAACTCTGTGAGCGTGATATAACACCTGGTGAGCGTGTCGTTCTGGTTTCCCATAATCGCATTGAAGCGGTTGTTGCTTTATTGGGAATTTGGTTTGCGAAAGCCACGGTTGTTTTGATCGACCCGGATTTGCCGGAATCTGATTTTTTATATCAATATAAAATGGCTGATGCGCGATTTGTGGTCATGGAAGAAAACAATAAAACAGTATTAAATGCAGATTATTATATTACTCTGTCGAATAAAAAATTTGATTGGAAAAATGACAATAAAACAGAATCAAAAACGGTTTTTCAAGATTGTGATGCCAATTTAGCGGCCATTGTTTTTACCTCTGGCACGACGGGTTTTTTCAAGGGGGTGATGTTAAGCCACGCTAATTTTATTTACCTAGTGGGATGTTTTAAAACGGTCACGCCAGAATCCGGATGCGCATTAACTGTTTTTCCGTTTTTTCATGTGGCTGGATTATTTTCTGGATTGCTCTACCCCTTACTTTTAGGCTTCCACATTGTTTTATTTCGAACTTTCAGTGCAGAGGCCTTGCAATTGGCGTTTATTGATTTCCAGCCCACTGCAATCAGTGTTGTTCCGCGCTTGCTTGAAGTGCTGGATCAAAAAATAAAATCATCTGTTTTGGAACGGGGTGTGATCGCAAAGCGGCTATTCCCTTTGCTTTTTAATAGCGCTTATTTTTTGAATCGCTTTTGTCATATTAATATGGGAAGGCTATTTTTTCGAACCTTGCATAAACAATTTGGCGGGAAATTAAAATCCATTTTGTGTGGTTCTGCAGCGCTATCACCGCAAGTACAGAAACAATTTCTAAGTTATGGTTTTGATGTTTTACTTTCATATGGTTTAACAGAAACAGGTGGGGCGATTACCTTGACGCCAGTATTTGATCGTTGGAAAGAGGGTTCCGTTGGTGTTTGTGCTGACAAAAACGACCTGAGTGTCACGACAGAAGGCGAAATCACCTATAAAGGTGCTGCATTGATGCGCGGGTATTTTCGTGATCCAGAAGCAACAACAGCCATTGTCCGCAATGGTGTTTTATATACCGGTGATTTAGGGAAAATTGATCGATCCGGTAACCTTTTTATTTCCGGCAGAATAAAAGAGCTCATTGTTTTTTCTGATGGTAAAAAAGCAATGCCGGAACAAATGGAAAAACACTACGCTGATATTATGGGCGTGAAGGAATATGCTATTTTTGGCGTCAACAAAATGGGCGAGACCTTGGCCGTTTTGGCTTTTGTTGCAGATGAAAAGAGCAATTTTGAAAAAATAAAAAAAACATTATTTCAGCGAGCATCGAAGCTGAAATCGCCCTACCGCATTGCAGATGTTTTAATGATCGATAGTATACCCCGTTCTAGTACTTTAAAAATAAAGCGGAACGCATTGCTTGAGCAGTACCATGATAAAATGACACTTCAATTTTTTGATACTATGTCAGATAGAAAAACTGCTGTTTCAGAACTGATTCTTTGTTTTCAATCTCTTTTGTCGCAAAAAAAAGAGTTTATTACAGAAGACATTACTTTCGCCGAACTGGGGATTGATTCACTTTTAGCTGCTCAATTATGCGAATTGATAAATGTAAAATTTCAGACTTCATTAAACCCGACGGTATTTTGGTTTGCCCATTCAATTCGTGAATTACACCGTCATTTGCTTTCCGAGAAAAAAATAAAATCGGTTAAATTACCGGCTGATGCGAAAAATAAAATCGCCATTGTCGCGCTAGATTGTGTTCTTCCAGGTGCTGCTGACTCATTTGTTTTTTGGGAGAATTTAATGAGTGGAAAAGACAGTATCATTGAGGTGCCAAAATCACGTTGGCATATTGAGGATTACTATGATCCATATCGATTAGCGCCAGGGAAAATAAATTCACGTTACGGCGGATTTATTCCATTCCCACATGATTTTCCACACGATCAATTTAATATAAAATCGCGCATTGCAGACATGATGGACCCGCAACAAAAAATATTATTAATGATGACGAAAAGATTGTTGCGTAAATGTGATTCTCTTAAAAATGCAAACACGGGATTATTTTTGGGTGCGGCTTTTCCTGAATTTATCATTCACTCTATGAAAAAATTTTCTATTAATGACATTAATGCTTATTCTGCTATTGGGATGGCTGATTTTTCATTGGTCTCTCGCATTGCTTTTCATTTTGGTTTGGAGGGACCTGCACTTTTAATTAATACAGCTTGTTCTTCCTCGCTGGTTGCTGTCCATCAAGCAGTACGCGCATTGCAGGCGGGGGATTGTGATGCTGCCATTGCAGGTGGCATTAATTTTATGCTGGAACCTGATGTCAGCATTGGATTAACCAAAGGTGGCTTTTTATCACCCGAAGGGCGGTGTAAAACATTTGATGCGCAAGCGAATGGTTATGTTCGAAGTGAAGGATGTGGATTGGTATTGTTGAAACGTTACGAAGATGCTGTTGATGCGGGTGATAAAATTTTAGGGGTTATTGTGGGTTCTGCTATTAATCAAGATGGCGCCAGCAATGGTATAACGGCGCCCAGCGGCATGTCTCAAATACATTGCTATCAAGCGGCACTGCGTCATGCTGGAATAGCAGCAGATAATATTAATTATATCGAAGCGCATGGAACAGGCACGCAATTGGGTGATGCCATTGAAATGAAATCGATTCAATTTGTTTATGATCAAAACCGCGCGGCAGAAAATCCCTTGTTTGTCGGCGCAGTTAAATCATCGATCGGACATTGTGAGGCTGCATCGGGTATTGCAGGATTAATTAAAACAATTGCGGTGTTGAATAATCAACTTATCCCGCCTAATTTGCATTACTATACGCCGAACCCCCATATTACTTTATCAAGCGCTGTGCAGCTGCCAGTTCAGTTAACGCGTTTTCCAAAACGTTGCGATTATGCTGCAGTAAGTTCATTTGGTATTGCCGGAACAAATGCGCATGTGATTATTCAGACAAATCCCCCCGGTTTGTGGACGCAATAAATACGCTATGGACGATACATTATCTCGTCCATAAACCGGGGGGATTTTGCCAGGAAATACGGCTTCATTTTTTAATCGATTATTTAATAAAGACAGAAAAGTGTTACTCGTAGAAAATAATTCATCTGCTATGCTTTTGGATGTCGCTGCTCACATTTCATAGTGCATTGCTAGCGGAGAGTTTGTGCGTAACGCGCACTGATTTATAATTGTGTTCGTACATCCGCCCATTTTTTTATTTGCCAGCTTGTTTTTACTGTTGCAATGGCAGATGAGTCTTTATCTTTTATGTCAGTTGTAATTGTTTGCACGGTTTTATTTTCTGTTGATAATTTTTTTAAAATATTTTCTTTTTCAGTTTCTGATAGCGCAGCTGTAGCGGTAATATCTTTTTTTGCCTGATAGTGATAATCGATTTCGATGTGCGACATAATGAAACGATATTCTTTGGGGGAAAAGTGGCGCATCAAAACCAGGCCTGCAGCCAACTCTCCGGCGGTGGCAAGGGCGCACGCATGAATGCCGCGAAGATGATTAAAATTCTTTTTGTGATGAGGTGCAAATACTTGAACAGCGTCGTCTGTGATTTTGACTGCCCTAAATCCATGGGGTTTATTAAAAGGAACTGCATGATTCATAACGCGATTAAGGAACCATAACGATAGTGTTGATGTTTGTGCTTTTTGAAGCAGATCGAACATTTTTTTCATTCTCAAAATCCTTTTAATATTGCTTTAAGTATCATAAACAAATTTTTCTTAAAATCACGCTTTTTTTCGATAAATATTTATTATTTAAGATTCCATTAATATTTTCAAGGTAGGATTTGCTAGATCAAAACCATGGAGAGGAAATCATTTAATTGAAATTGAGGTAAGCGCAATGCTAACAAAACGTTTTATTCGTCCTATGTCCCCCAGTCTTTTTGGACTTTCAGGTACGCCAACCCAAGGTGCTAGCCCGAGCCCCAATAAAACATTAGGTTCAACGTCCATTCCAAACGCTTACTCACCTATTAATAATACTTTTGAGAGTCCTGCCCGTCGTTTTTGGCTGGACCTGACTTACGGTACGTCAGGGCATTTCCTTCGTGCAGAACAAATTACACCGATTGATTCCTTAATTAGTGATCATAAGGGGTTTATTGTTCAGTTGGGTGCTGGACATAAAATTATTTCTTTAAATTGGATGAAGCAGTGTGCAGAGCATAATAATGGTTTTAGGCAAAAAGAATCAGATAAGCAATATCTTGATCGATTGGATGCGATAGCAAAAATTTTATCGCCGTATCTTGAGCAAGGTTATATTTGCATTGGCGCTGAATCAATGATTAAAAAAGAAGATGTTTCTTTTTTCAATGAGCGGCTTGCCTTGTATCGCGACAATAACAATTCAACATTACATGTTACGCAGTTTGGTGTTTCCGTCATTTTTCCGAATGTAATAATGCAGAATGCTTTTTCTCAAAATGAAAAGCTTGCGTCAGAATTAGGTGACTTAACTATTCGTTCACAATTATTTGATGCCAGTGATGCTTATTCATTCGCATCTGTTCATGTGCCTTTTACAAATACTGATATGGCTTATAAGGAAATTGAAAAAAAATTATTGAACAGTAAAATTGAAAATGATTTCGATGGTCATAAATGCCTTGATTGGATTGGCGATAAGAACGAAAGCCCGGAAAAGCAAGCATCCTTAACCAAAGAAGTCATTGATGCACTTTTTGAAGAAAGAAAAGTGCAGGGTAAAAAACCCCTTACGATTATTTCTTATTTAGTGACTAACCCCGATGGGCATTTACAGAATCATGGCGGGGAGGAATGTCACGTCAATGTGGATAGTTGTCATCGATTTGTCATTTATGAATCTGAAGAATACGCTTATCATCACATTCCAGAAAGTGATGAAGGTGGAAAATATCAGCGTTTGCTTGGAGTGTTGCTGGGGGGGTCCTTGGTGACAGCTAATATAGATTTGGATGAGTTGGCATTAATTGAAGTGGCGTTGTTGACGCATGAGCATTTTCATATGTAAAAAAAGTGTCAGTGCGTATGCGCACTGACACTGTCTTGTTATTTTTTAACGGACATCAAATCAACTTTAAAAATCAAAGTTTCATTTGGACCAATTGCGCCCATTGAACCTTGTGGGCCGTAAGCCAAGTTTGATGGGATGTAGAGCATCCATGTTGCGCCTGGTTTCATTAATTGCAATGCTTCCTGCCATCCTTTGATCACACCACCCACCTGGAATGTTGCTGGTGTGCCGCGTTGGTAAGAGCTATCAAATACTTTCCCGTCAATAAAAGTGCCTTGATAATTTACCGTCACTGTATCGCTGGCTTTGGGGTTTGCGCCATCACCAGGCGTGATAATTTTATATTGCAAGCCGGAAGGCAATGTCACGACACCGGGTAATTTTGCGTTTTTAGCGAGGAAATCCTGGCCGTCTTGTGAATTCTTTGTTGCTGCTTCATTGAATTTTTGCTGCATTTTTCCCACCATTTGTTTTTGCATGTTTGTTAAAGCTGTTTGCATTGCTTGATCTGACATTTTTGCTTGTTGGCCAAGATAACCTGTTTGGAGTCCTTGTGCAAAAGCGCTTGTATCAATCGTAACGGATTGCGCTTTCATGGCTTGACCTGTTTTATAGCCCATTGCATAAGACACTTTTGAAGTGTCGGATGTTAATGCGGCGTAAGCAGATGCGGTGCACAGTAATCCCGCGCACAATGTAGGTAACAATAGTCTCATCGTTTAAATCCTTTTATGTCAGAAAAAGTAAGACGTCATCATAACTATTTTCTTTTTAAAAAGAAATATAACTATTCAGTTTTGTTACGGCCCTGTTTTAATTAGTTTCTTGCGGTGCCATAAGATTGGTGCGGCACTGATAATTTTTGCATTAAAAACATTGAGGGGCGCATTTTTCGATTGAAAATTGGTGCAGGACAGTGTGTAGGTTCCCGATTCAGTGTCTGCATGCAGATAGCGGGGTAAAATGGTGTGATCGGATAATTCAACGATGCATGCTTGGCCTGCGTATAATTGAATGTCTTCCGCTTTGGTTAGGCGAATACCGCCGACATAATCACCTGTGCGAAATTGCGGTTCCATTGTGTCATCTGAAATTGTAATAATGATTGAATTGGGGTTGTTTGTTTTGAAGGCCTGTAATTCTTGATAGATCGCTTGTTCTTCTTGTAAATGCAAAGAGCTTAAAAAATTATCAAGATCATTAGAGGAGGGTGTTTCGCCATAGGTCATTTCAAATGGACGCGGGGGAACGCCAGCGCCGTGAATCAACCATTCCATCGAGCAAATCAAACCTTCGTTTTTTAATGCTTCTAAAATGCGTTTCGCGCCTTTTTTTGAAAGCGGGTTTTTACCTTGTTCCCAGCCTTGCAGTGTGTTCGCGCTGATTTGATATTTTTTTTCAAATTCACGGCGCGTGGAAATACCGGCAAGGATTCTTGCGCGTCTTAATCTTTCACCTGCATGATTGAGATTTTTTTCGATTAGCATATTTTCCATCCTTGATTGAAGAGTGTGTTTGAAAAAAGTGAAGCGTCCTGTCTTCTCTGTTTTGTAATTGAAGTCATCATAGCAAAATTTGATTACGCAAAAAAGGTTATTGTAAATAAAATCGCATATGAAATTAATGCGGCTAGAAGATCGTCTAGCATTACGCCAAATCCGTTATGAATATTTTGATCTACCCATCGAATTGGCCAGGGTTTAACAATATCAAAAAAACGAAACAAGCAAAAGGCAATGAGTAAATAATACCAAGTGAGTGGAATGCCGATCATTACGATGGGAAAAGTGGCGATTTCATCAATGACAGTAGCGGGGTGGTCGGAAGTGCCAAAATCTTTGTTTGTTTTTCCGCAGCCGTAAACGCCAATTAAAAACATCGCGATGCAAGCAAAAATATAAAACCAGATAGGTGTGTGCGATAGTATTATTGTTAATGGAACGGCAAACAAGGTGCCCACTGTTCCAGGCATCCAGGGGAAGGCGCCAGTTCCAAAGCCACAGGTAATAAAATGAATTGGATTTGTCCAAATGCTGTGGGGCGGGCGTGCGACTTTCTTTTGATATTTTGTGAGCATTGACATCGTTGTGTTCGCTGGTTAGTTATCAGTTGACAAAATATAATTAACTGCAAGATCATACTACTGATCACAGTTCTCGTTGTGTGTGTCCTGTATATAACTGTCTCGGACGATAAAGCGGATGATCTGCATCGCTCATCATTTCTGCCCAATGACTCGCCCAGCCAACCGTGCGCGCTAACGCAAACAATACAGTGAATAAATTCGAAGGGATACCCATCGCACTTAATGTAACGCCTGAATAAAAGTCGACGTTTGGATACAGTTTTCTATCGATAAAATAGGGGTCTTCTAGCGCGATTTTTTCCAATTTCAGCGCCAGTTTAAACAAAGGATTGTTGTGATTATTTGTTGCTTCCAATACATCATGACAAGTTTTTTGCATGACTTTCGCGCGAGGATCATAGCTTTTATAAACGCGATGCCCAAATCCCATTAATCGAAACGGGTCGTTTTTATCTTTTGCTTTCGCAATGTATTTTTCAATTTGCGATTCATCGCCGATTGTTTTTAACATATTTAAACAGGCTTCATTTGCACCGCCATGCGCTGCGCCCCACAATGCGCTAATGCCTGCTGTAATGGCGGCAAAAGGATGCGTGCCAGTTGAGCCTGCCATACGAACAGTGGAAGTCGATGCGTTTTGTTCGTGATCAGCGTGTAATGTGAAAATACGATCAAGCGCTTGAATTAAAGTGGGGTTGGTTGCTCTTTCGTCATCACCAAATAACATATGTAAAAAGTTTTCAACGTAAGGTTTGTTTTTATCGGGCGCAATAAAATCTTTTCCTTCATTGTGACGATACGTCATCGCTGCAATCACGGGTACTTTTGCGATTAAACGAATCACTGCGCGTTCGCGATCTTGCGGATTTTTTAAATCACAGGCATTGCCTGCGCGGCTAGATAGGGCGCCAACAACACCCAGCAACATGCTCATGGGATGCGCATCGCGTGCAAATCCAGAAAATAAATTCCTTGTTAAATCGCAGACTGGCGCTGCTTCTTGAAGTTTTGCTTCAAATGATTTCTTTTGCGCTGCGTCAGGTAATTCGCCGTAAATTAATAACCAGCATACTTCGATGTAATCGTGATGCGCTGCCAAATAATCGATTGTGTATCCACGGTAAAGTAAAATGCCTTTGTCGCCATCGATGTAGGTGATTTTAGATTCACAGGCAGCGGTTGAGAAAAAGCCAGGGTCGTAAGTAAAATGATGTTGCGCACCCAATGCTTTCACGTCGATAACGTTATAACCTAAGGTAGGTTCGTAGATAGGCAGCTCAATAGTTTGATTGTTAAAAGATAAAGTTGCATTGGTTTTTGGCATTGCCTTGTTCCTTTTTTCTACATTAGCAGCGGTATGATATCACGCATGAATGCGGTGATGCTAGATTACCGATTGCAACTTGATTTTGGAAGGGGTTATAATCGCCCGAATTTTGTAATCTCGCATATGTTTATGGTTAATGGCATACTATTTCTTGGCTCAATTTTATGGGAAAACAAGTGACTACCTCATCCAGACCGATCAATTTAGATTTAACCCGCATGAAGTTTCCGCCGATGGCGATTATTTCCATCATGCACCGCCTGTCCGGTGTTTTATTGTTTTTGTTATTGCCTTTGGTGCTGTATTTGCTGCAGCAATCACTGCGCTCACCAGAAAGTTTTATGATTTTGCAGCAAACGCTTTCATCGTTTGCGATGAAATTTTCTTTGTGGGTGCTTGTCTCAGCCGTTTGTTTCCATTTCTTTGCCGGCATTCGCCATATGGCGATGGATTGTGGTTTGGCGGAAGGCCTGCAAACTGCGCGTTTAACCGCCTATTTTATTATGGTGCTTGAAGTTATTGTGATGATTTTAATTGGGGTTTGGTTATGGTAGCAAAAAATATACGGGGTATTCACGACTGGATTGTACAGCGTGCCAGTGCTGTGATAATTGGCATTTATGCGGTTTTTTTGTTGGTGTATTTATTGTGCCATCAGCCGTTGCAATACGCTGCTTGGGATGCTTTGTTTTCAAACACCCTCATGCGCGTTGCTACTTTAATCGTGCTGCTCGCCATTTTATGGCATGCCTGGATTGGCTTGTGGACGGTCTTTACTGATTATGTGAAAAATTCAACAGTGCGTTTACTGCTGGAAATAATCGTTATTTCATTGCTGCTGGGCTATTTAGCTTGGTGTTTAAATATTTTTTGGGGTTGATAGATGAGTATTCCAATTAGAGAATTCGATGCTGTAATCATCGGTGCTGGTGGTGCAGGCATGCGTGCGTCACTTCAAATGGCGCAAAGTGGCTATAAAGTGGCGGTTATTTCAAAAGTATATCCAACACGGTCGCATACGGTATCTGCTCAAGGCGGTATAGCAGCAGCACTTGGCAACGTTGTTCCTGATAAATGGGAATGGCACATGTATGACACGATTATGGGGTCTGATTTTTTAGCGGATCAAGACGCTGCAGAATACATGTGTCAACAAGCACCTGCTTCTGTTATTGAATTAGAGCACATGGGTTTACCGTTTTCGCGTTTGGAAAACGGCAAAATTTATCAGCGTGCATTCGGTGGTCACACACGTGATTTCGGTGGTGAATTGGCAAGACGCACTTGCGCAGCAGCAGATCGCACGGGACATGCGATGTTGCATACGCTTTATCAAAAAAACATTGAAGCCGGCACTAACTTTTTCAATGAGTGGGTTGCCCTGGATTTGCTTCGCTCAGAAAGCGGTGGTATTTCCGGTGTAACGGCGATTTGCATGGAAACAGGTGAAGTCGTTTATTTCAAGGCAAAAGCCGTGGCATTGGCAACAGGTGGTGCAGGTCGAATTTTTGAAACAACAACCAATGCTTATACGAACACAGGTGATGGCATCGGATTGGTATTACGCGCAGGATTACCAGTGCAAGACATGGAATTCTGGCAATTTCATCCAACTGGTTTGGCGGGCGTGGGTGCTTTGATGACGGAAGGTTGTCGTGGCGAAGGCGGTTATTTGTTAAATGGATTGGGCGAGCGTTTCATGGAACGCTATTCACCGCATTTAAAAGATTTAGATTGTCGCGATATTGTTTCGCGCTCATCGATCATTGAGATTTTAGAAGGTCGCGGTGCAGGCCCTGATAAAGATTATGTGCTGTTAAAATTGGATCACTTGGGCGAAAAAGTATTGAACGAACGCTTGCCAGGTATTCTAGAATTATCCAGAAAATTTTTAAACATCGATCCCGTGACGCAGCCTGTTCCGGTTATGCCAACCTGCCATTATCAAATGGGCGGTATTCCCACCACAATTCATGGTCAAGTGATCACGCGTGAAAATGGCCAGGATAAAATTGTTGAAGGTTTATTTGCGGCAGGTGAATGTGCTTGTGTTTCAGTTCATGGTGCAAATCGTTTAGGAACCAATTCATTATTGGATTTGGTTGTGTTTGGTCGCGCAATTGGTTTGTATTTGGAAAAAGAATTGAAAGAAGGGCTGGCGCATCGGGCTGAGAGCGATGGCGAAATGGACCGCGCTTTATCACGTTACAATCGTTGGAATGATCAATCGCATACCGAAGATCCGTATGCTATCCGACAAGCAATGAAAAAAATAATGCAAAATAATTTTGGTGTATTTCGTAATGCGGATCACATGGAAAAAGGATTGCAGGAATTACATGTATTACGTGAACGTTTGAAGAAAGCGAAATTGGCTGATTATTCTCGCGCATTTAATACCACGCGTGTTGAAATGCTGGAGCTAGACAATATGATGGAAACCGCTTTGGCAACAGCGAAACTGGCCTTTGAACGCAAAGAAAGCCGTGGTGCCCATGCGCGTTATGATTATACGCAGCGTGACGATGAAAATTGGTTGAAGCATTCTTTATATTATATGGATGGTAAAACAGATTTCCGTCCTGTGAATATGAAGCCGAAAGATGTTGCGCCGCTCGAATTAAAAGAACGAGGGTAGTTATCAGGTGACAGGGATCAGGGATCGGTTTTACTGATCCCCGATCTCTGATAGCTGATCCCTTAATATAGGAATTAAATATGACACAATCTAGAATAATGACCTTCTCCATCTATCGTTTTGATCCAGATAAAGATAAAAAACCGTCGATGCAGGATTATCAATTAGATATTGAAACAATTAAAGGTAAAATGTTATTAAACGCAATCGAAACCATTAAGGAAAAAAACCCTGAAATTGGTTTTCGACGTTCCTGTGCGGAAGGGGTTTGTGGTTCTGATGGCATGAATATCAATGGCACAAATGGCTTGGCGTGTATTACGCGTTTGAATGATTTGCCTGATCGTGTTGTTTTAATGCCATTGCCCGGTTTTCCTGTGATTCGCGATTTAATTGTTGATATGGAACCATTTTTTAATCAGTACAAACGTATAAAGCCATTTTTACAAAATAAAGAACCGCTTCCTGAAAAAGAACGTTTACAGTCGCCGACAGAACGCGCGAAATTGGATGGATTATACGAATGTATTTTGTGTGCGTGCTGCACATCGTCTTGCCCCTCTTATTGGTGGAATCCAGATAAATTTGTTGGTCCAGCGGGTTTATTGAACGCGTATCGTTTTGTTGCTGACAGCCGTGATACGCAAAGCAAAGAACGGCTAGACAATTTAAAAGATCCTTTCAGTGTGTTTCGTTGTCGCACGATTATGAACTGTGCGAGCGTTTGTCCTAAAGGATTAAATCCAACGGAAGCAATTCGTAAATTAAGAACTGAGATGTTATGACAAACTATAAAGAACTTGAATCAAACTCCTACCTTTCCGGTGAAAGTGCTGGTTATATCGAAGATTTGTATGAAACATATTTACAGGATCCGAACCAAGTGTCGGATCACTGGAAAAATTATTTTTCATCCTTGCAAAATGGCAAAAAAGATATTTCACATGAAGCGATTCGTGAACAGTTAATTGCGCGCTCGCACTCACCATCACCAACACAGTCATTGTCACCGCAAAAACAATCTGCTATTGATGCGTTAATCACAGCATATCGTCGCTATGGCCATTTAGATGCAAAAATAGATCCGCTCGATGGCATGATCATTCCTGACGTGCGTTTAACACTGGCACACCACGGTTTAAATGACGCTGATTTAAAAGAATCATTTGATGCGCGAAAATTATTTCCAAGCAATGGAACAGCCACATTAGAAAAAATTCTTTCAACGCTGCAAGCATTATATTGCGGCTCAATTGGTGTTGAATATACGCGATTAATTAATGAAGAAGAGCGTGATTGGTTGCGCGATTACATGGAAGATAAAATCCCATCGATGCAATTTTCACCGCAGCAAAAAAAACAAATCCTTGAAAAATTAACGCAAGCCGAAGGGATGGAAAAATACCTAGATACAAAATATCCTGGCCAAAAACGTTTTTCGAGTGAAGGTGCTGATGCCTTAATCCCTATGTTGGATGTGCTGACTTTCGATGCGCGTAAACAGAATATACGTGAAATGGTGATCGGCATGGCGCATCGGGGGCGACTCAATGTGCTCTTGAATATCATGGGAAAAGCACCAGCGGATTTATTCCAAGAATTTGATGGCACGAAAGATTATGGCAATGTAACGGGCGACGTAAAATACCATAAAGGCTATTCAAGCGATGTTGAAACGCCTGACGGCGCAATTCATTTGTCATTGGGATTTAATCCATCACATTTAGAATTTATTAATACCGTTGTGATGGGATCAGTGAGAGCGCGTCAAGAACGATCAACTGACATTCCAAAAAAAGATTATGCCTTGGCTGTTTTGATACATGGTGATGCCGCATTTTCAGGGCAGGGCATTGTAATGGAAACATTGGCGATGTCGCAAACGCGCGCTTACAATGTCGGTGGCACAATTCATATTGTTACCAATAATCAAGTGGGATTCACAACAAGCAACCCAGATGATACTAGGTCTTCACGCTATTGTTCTGATATTGCCAAAATGATTGATGCGCCGATTTTACATGTTAATGGAGATGATGCGGAAGCCTGTGTTCGCGTTATGAAATTGGCATTAGATTATCGTATGCGTTTCCACAAAGATGTGGTGATTGATTTAGTGTGTTATCGCGTGCACGGTCACAATGAAGCAGATGATCCCACTTGTACGCAACCTTTGATGTATCAAATTATTCATGCAAAAAAAACACCGCGTACGATGTACGCAGAAAAATTAATGGCTGAAAAAATAATTTCAGTAGCGGATGCTGAACAATTTATTTCAAATTACCGTGATGCCTTAGATGCAGGAAAATCCGTATTAAAATTATTGAAAAATGGATTGTCCGATCACTACGCTGCAAATTGGACACCGTTTTTAGAAACGGGTTGGGAAATTAAGGCCAATACCGGCGTGTCGCGAGAAGTGCTGGATTTTTTAGGGAAAAGAATTACAGCGGTTCCTGAAGGATTTACATTGCAACGACAAGTATCCATGATCATGCAAGCCCGAGTAAAAATGATGGCGGGAGAACAGCCCTTAGATTGGGGATGCGCAGAAACATTGGCGTACGCTGCATTATTATATGAAAATCATCCAGTGCGATTTACCGGCGAAGATGTGAGACGCGGCACTTTTTTTCATCGTCACGCAGCTTTATTCGATCAAAAAACGGGTGAATGTTACATGCCGTTATTGCATATCGATAAAAAACAAGCGCACATCCAAATTTATGATTCTTTGTTATCTGAAACGGGTGCCTTGGGATTTGAATATGGTTACTCTGCCGCTGATCCAAACTCCTTGGTAATGTGGGAAGCGCAGTTTGGTGATTTTGTGAATGTGGCGCAAGTGATAATTGATCAATTTATCAGTTCTGCGTGGCAAAAATGGAATCGCTTATCCGGATTGGTTATGTTGTTGCCGCACGGTTCTGAAGGGCAGGGTCCTGAGCATTCTTCTGCGCGCTTAGAACGTTTTTTACAATTGTGTGCGCAAGAAAATATGCAAGTGTGTGTGCCGAGTACGCCAGCGCAAATTTTCCACTTGTTGCGTCGACAAGCTTTGCGTCAATATCGTAAGCCCTTAATTGTGATGTCACCGAAAAGTTTATTGCGTCATAAATCTGCCGTGTCGAGTTTAGATGATTTAATCACAGGGGAATTTAAGTGTGTGATTCCTGAAATCGATAAAATGGATGCAGATAAAATAACGCGATTGGTATTATGCTCCGGAAAAATTTATTACGAGTTGCTTGCAAAACGCAATGAAGAAAAAATTGATCATATTGCGATTGTCCGAATTGAGCAATTATATCCATTCCCTGACAATCAATTGAAATCGGAAATAAATAAGTACCTCAATTTAAAAGAAATTGTATGGTGCCAGGAAGAACCTAAAAATCAAGGCGCGTGGTATTCATCGCGCCACCGTATCATGCGATGCATTCCTGAAAATGGGCATCGTTTATATTATGCGGGCAGGCAATCCATGGCGGCACCAGCAGCGGGATATCCTGCGTTACACAATAAGCAACAAGCAGATTTGATTAATCAAGCGCTCGGATTTGCGCCATTGAATGAATCACGGTAAATAGTTCAGAAGTCGGGGCGGTAGCCCTCACGCGAACTTAGCAATGAACTAACAGAAGTGGGGGCGGTAGCCCTCACGCGAACGTACAATAAGAGATAACAAGAGGAATAAAAAATGACAATCGAAATCAAAGTCCCAGGCCTTCCAGAATCCGTTACCGACGCAACGATTGCAAAGTGGTATAAAAAAGTAGGCGACACCATTGCGCGCGATGAAAATTTAGTCGACTTGGAAACAGATAAAGTCATGCTTGAAGTACCCGCGCCAAGAGCAGGTGTTATTGAGCAAATTATTGCTGTTGAAGGATCGATTGTGAAAGCAGGGGAATTGCTTGCGATTATCCGTGAAGCGGATGTGGCAGCAACACCTGCTGCAGCGCCAGCACCTACTGCAAAACCAGTAGAGGCGCCAGCAACCGCGAAACCCGCAGCAACACAAACCGTTTCCACAGTGTCTGTAGCGAATACAAATACACTTGACGCAACATTAACCCCCTCCGAACGCCGCGCTGTCCGCGCAGGTGTTGCCTTACCAGCGTCAGCCGCAATCAGCACATCATCACGTGAAGAAAAACGGGTTCCCATGTCACGCTTACGTCAACGCGTGGCGGAACGTTTATTACAAGTGCAAAGCGAAGCAGCCATTCTCACCACGTTCAACGAAATCAATATGAAACCCGTGATGGATTTACGCAACAAATACAAAGACGAATTTGAAAAGAAAACGGGTTCGCGTTTAGGCTTTATGTCCTTCTTCACAAAAGCGGTTGTTGAAGCATTAAAAGAATTTCCTGCGGTTAATGCGTCAATCGATGGAACTGATATTCTGTATCATAATTATTTTGATATTGGTGTTGCCATTGGCAGTGAGCGCGGATTGGTTGTTCCTGTTATTCGAAATGCCGATCAAATATCCATGGCCGCAATCGAAAAACAAATCCGTGATTATGCGAAAAAAGCAGGTGATGGCAAAATCGCAATGGAAGATTTAATGGGTGGTACTTTTACAATCACCAATGCGGGTACTTACGGTTCAATGATGTCGACTCCCATTATCAATCCGCCACAAAGCGCTATTTTAGGCATGCATAATATTATCGAACGCCCTATTGCTGAAAATGGACAAATTGTTATTCGTCCGATGATGTATGTTGCATTGTCTTATGATCATCGCATTATTGACGGTCGCGAAGCGGTGTTATTTTTAATGAGCGTTAAAAAATTCATCGAAGATCCAGCGCGGTTTATGCTGCAAATATAGGATGAATGAAGAGAGGATCAGTTGAAAAAAGAATTGTCCATTGCCTTATTAGTGGGTATGCGTTTTGATCCTGAAACAAGCCGTGTGTGTGATTTTTTGAGTGAGGAGTATGAATAAACCCTTATCGCATTGTGGATGGGCGTGAATCGGTGTTATTTTTTTTAATCAAGGAGGAAATATGAAGCATCAAAATTTTTTAATAGCGTTATCTTTATTTTTATTTTTAAATTCTGGGCATGCTCAGACATTTACAATCAATAATAATTCTGGCCAGCAAGGTATTTATCTTGAGTTTAATAGTGGCAGTGTTCCGTCACCAACATCTACAGGCGATAGCTTTGCTTGCGTAACAACATCGGGTAATCAGGCTTGTTGTCTTCTCACAGGCTCAACATTTACTTTGGGTTCAGACGGCACTGATTATCAATTTAATATTGCGGTGGGAAAATGTGGTTCGTCTGGTTCTGCGCAAGCTGAATTCAATATTAATTCAACAGGTGCTTGCGGTAATCGTGGCAGTATTTGTGATTGGGTTGATGCATCGACAGTGCAAAGTGCTGTACCACCAATTACTATTACGCCCGCGGGCGGTGGCGAAAAAATTAATACAAATGGCGATAACTGTTGTGGCGTTTATCGCACTTCAGCGCAGAATTGCGCAATAGCGCCTCCTGCCCCTTCAGCCATTCCAGCTAAGCCATGGAAGCAATGTAAATGTTACGCGAATAATTTTTGCCATAATATTTACAAGCCACAAAACTACACCGTCACATTCGGTTAATATCTCGAGCTCATTCGATTGGCGTGTCATTGAATGAGCTCGAATAAATTTCTCACAATTCGAATTGCGGATCTTCTTCTAAAGGCTTTTCTTTTTTTGCTTTCTTCTCTGGAACCCATTGCCCATAAAAAAAGCCATATTGTTTTGCGGAATTTTCATGCCTAAATGGATTGTCATCATCATCAGAGGATGTGCTTTCGATAGAGATTGATGTTTGTTCTTGAGCGGCGACAGCTTGCAGATTTTCTTCTGTGGGCTGTGGCGATGTGGCAATTGGCTCTGCTGCATTTACAGCATGAGTCGCCAACTCCTCTAGTTCTATCTCTAATTCTGCTGCGCCTGTCAAGTCATCGTGATCAATTAGATCTGGCGTGTTTGCTTGTGAATTTTTTGACAAGAAGGCGTTGGGTGTCAATTCGAGTGATGATGAAAGCCCTGTGGCATTGGGAGTCGACTCATGTGATGGAAGTGCTGTGATCTTTGGCGCTTCATACATTGAAATAGTGGCGAGATTGATGAAAAAACTTTCTAAAATGACATTACCAATAAAGCTGGCTTTACCAATGGTTTGATAGACGTAGCTGTTATTATCAGAAATGAAATGTTCTGGTTTAAAGGTGAGTGTGCCAGCATCACGATCAAACACTAACCATGTTGGCAGTGGTTCGTCATTGAGTAACGCTTTGGCAAAAAAGTGAATATACCAATGGATAGGCAGTTTGTTTTTAGCGAAATCATGTCCGAATTTTTTAGCGTTAAGCGTCATGACATGAATTTTGACGATATCGTCTTTTATTTCCGCTTCTGTTTTTGGATTTCTGGGTTTGTAGCCGCGACCTTCAAGCAGGTTTTCTGGGATTTCATTGCGCCAATAATGTTCCCGTCTCACGGTGTTATATATAAATGATCGGCTGTAATAGGCCCAAGTGAGAGGTGCTACACCAATGGTGATGTAACCCAGTATGTTGAGCGCATAAAGAAAAAGATCCCAGTTTGAAAAGGTGATGGTAAGATCCAAAATGGCTTCGGCAGACGCGCCAAATTTGTCGGTTGCAGTCAGCTTGATGGCGTAATTATTAACATCACCTGATGTTGGGCGACCCAGCAAAGTTTGTGTTTTAGGATTGAAGTTGAGGAAGCTGGGCAGGACATCATAATCATCTTGAACAGCACTGTAAGTGAGTGTGTTGTTATCATCGTCCTGGAATGTGTTTGTTGGAAGCACCCAGGAAAACTCAGCACCACTCGTGCGCGTTGCCGATGAAATGGATTTGGCAGCGAATGGGCCATTGTTCGCATCTATATGTAATTCCCAAATGCTGTTGGCTGATAAGTACCCGTCAGTTGCGGTAATTCTGATCTGAAGTGATTTATTTAACATCCAAACAGGCGCTTCTCCACTAAAAGTAGCAGTAACAGGGTTGAAGGTAAGCCATGATGCGTTGGAAAATTGCGCTGACAGCATGAGCTGCGAATCATCTGGGTCAGCAAAAGTGTTGGGTGGCACAATGATAGAAAATGGATCCAGCGCTTTTTTGTTCGTTCGGTTCATCGGTCTCATGAGAACAGGCGGCTGATTAAAATGAAAATTACGAAGACGCGCAATCGCGTTGCTAGGGGAGAGATTGATAATATCTGTCGCTTCAATTTGAGCGCTATTTAAAGCAACTGCAGATTGATTAAGCGTAATTGGATTTGGATTAATGCGCACAGATTGAAGATAGCGATTAATATCCGCAACCGGGCCATAGGCTTGGAGGATGTTGTCTTCAGCTGAGACAGATAAAGCGCCAGGTGATTGCGGGATGAAGCTGCCTTGAGTGAGGTTGACGCGCACAGATACCGTTGGAGAAGGGGTTGTAATCGTAACAACTCCTCTATCCGAACTGATTAGCAGCGATGAACTAATTTGCGTTTGATATAGCGTATCTTGGCGTATCCCATCTACGTCCAGTGAGATAGCCAACTGCATGACTTGATCGGTGAGTTCTTTAGGAGCGGTGACAAATAGTTTCCCTTGAATAAGATCAGCGGAAATCCAAAGAGGAAGGTCTTGTTTTTGGCCATAATTAATATATTGAATACTGTTGATTCGATCAATTGCGACAGGGTTCAGTGTTTGATTGAAAAATAACAGTGTTACTTCGACGCGAATACCAACGGGATAATGCGTTCTGCTGGTTAATGGAATAATGGGCAGCTCGGTAATGAGTTCAGCGATTTTGAGGCCGCCTTCTCCATCTGCCACATAGATTTTGTCTTCACATTCAGTTAAGGCCATCGCATTAACATCAGTGCCGACCAGTTGACTTTGAATTTGCATGCTTTCTGTATTGACAATAAGCATCCCGGCTGTCTCATCAGCTAAGTAGGCTACGGTGCCTTGGTTGCTTAATAAGATATTCTTGATAGGTCGGGATGCGTCTAAGCGTCTAGAAAGTATGGGTGTTGATGAATCAGATATATTGATCTGCGCAAACACTTGTTCGTTAACAAAATAAAGCATCTGCTCATCTGGACTGAGCATGACGTTAGAAACAAATCCCGCGGCATTAAAGCGGCTGATGCGTTGAAATGTGAGTGGCGTCTGAATCGACCAAATTTCGATACCAGCACTGTCCGCTACAAAGGCAAGTGAATGATCGCGGTTGAATTGAATGGATTGTGCTGCAGCTTGCGTCGTTAATGTACTTGTTTTAATGATATTAAGTGGATTACTAATATCTAGAACCGAAATGCCGGCTGCGCCTTGGCACACGTAAACATGTGAACCGCTCAAAGTCGCGCCATAAATCGTTGTAGCACTATTCCATCGCCCCAGCAAACGCGGCAGTGTTGGACTAAAACAATCTATGCACGCAATGCCAGCCTCATCAATCAATAATAACTTTGTTTTATCGGGAAAAAGCATCATCTGTTGCACGTTACCCGTTGTATTGAAAACACCTAATATCGTTGGAAGCTGTAGATTTTCCCGCGCAATAAACGTTAACTGATTACCACCAACAGCAATCCAACCACGCTCTTCGTTTAACAACACATTACGAACTGGGAAACCAAGCTTTACCGTATTCAGCAACCGTGGCAGTGGCACATCCAGTCGCCCCTGATCTTTTATCACTTTAATGAGTTTTAATCCTTGGTTATCAGTGTAAATTGCAAATCCACCATCTGCAGAAAATAATAAATTAGTTACTGAGCCTGTTACAGGGCTATAGCCAGCCTCACGAGCTGTTTGCCAATTTTTCCGATCATTTTGAAAGATTTGAATGCCTGGTTTAACGCCTGCAGCCAATAATGTCGTACCGGAGACAGTTGTTAATTCAGATGATGAGCCGGGAATAATAGACACCACTGTGGCGGACTTTGGATTGGACGTGTTTAAAAATACGGTGTCACCATTATTTAGAGTCAGCGTTAGTTGTGTTGGAGCAACTTGATCAACAGGTGAAATGCTTCTGATAGGGCTTGTAAATATTTTTTGATCTAGCGCAGTGAAGTTATTATTTTCAAATTTAAGCAAAGTGACGTTGTTGCCTGATCCGATGGCAACGACATTGTTATTGGGATTGGCCTGAATGGATTTAACTGGTTCTGAAGTTCTGTAAGTGGTAAGCATGGTCATTGTCGTAGGCATGGCTGGCGTTGCGGCCGATAATACTGTGATGCCAGCGTTCGTCCCAACCAGCAGATGTTGACCTCCGCCACTCATGCTTAAACTTTGAATTCCCGTTCCTGCCGACACAAAGCCGATGGATATAGGATTAGTGGGATCATTAAGATTGATGATCTGGATGCTGTTTTGATTGTTTGCCACAAATAGATAGTGCTCATCTTGAGAAAACACGGTGGCTTTTATTATTCCCGGCAGCGCGAGCTGACCCGCTTCCGTCATGACGCTATTTTGACTCACTGTAATTAATTGCAGTCCTGCGCTGGTTTGAATTAATACTAAAGCGCCAGAAGGTGAAATTTGAGCGTGAATGATGCCGGTGATCGAAAGATCAGACGCTTGAATCAAGGCGGAAGTGCTTAATCGGGTGGCGCGGGTAGGCGTTGGCTGCGGGGTTAGGGTTTTTACTATTTGAGCAGACAGCGAATCAGTCGATTTTTGGGAGTTGGTGTCTTCTGACGAATGAGAATTGCTAAGTTTTTTGGAGTCAGTGTTTTTAAGTGAATGAGAGTTGCTAAGCTTTCTGGAGTCAGTGTTTTTAAGTGAATGAGAGTTGCTAAGCTTTTTCGAATCGCTGTTTTTAAATGAATGAGAATCAGTTTGTTTTTTAGAATTGGTGTTTCCTAACGAATGAGAAAGCGACCCACTTTGAATCAGGCTATCAGAAGCAGTCTCACTTTTTTGGGAGCACAACCTATTTTGAGTCAGGTTTTGTGATACGGCAGCAATTGGCCAATTTAAAACGCTTATGTTTGGTGTTGTCACTGTGAATGCAGGAGAAGTGACGTTAATTGAATTGGTGACATCTCTTACTGCGAGATTGATCACTTGTGTCATATTACAATTTAGAATCTTGCTGTTTGGGTCGAATTTGGCGAGAAAAAGGCCAGCACTGCCTTCACCGGTTATCGCAAATCCGCCATCTGAGGTTTGTTGAATGGAATGAGCGTTATTGCTGTAATTACTGGCTAATGTTACCGCCCACAATAATGTGCCATTTGAAGAAAATTTAGCGACCAATGTCTCAGACTTTCCTCCTGCAGCTAATCTGTCAGAGGCGCCTGTGACAATGAACCCACCGTCTTGAATTTGCTGCACAGAATCAAAGCTGGTGTGATCCCCGGCAGTTAAGACTTTTGCCCACAACAATATGCCATTTGAAGAAAATTTAGCGAGTAAGCCATTATCAGTCCCTGTCCCTGTTCCGAAGCCGCTATTATGCCCTCCAACAATAAATCCACCGTCCTGAGTTTGCTGAGCATCATAACCAATCTCAACGGCGCTCCCTCCTAATGTTTTTGCCCACAATAGTGCACCACTAGCGGAAAACTTGGCGAGTAGGACATCAGAAAATCCTCCGCCGAAACTGTATGTATATCCAGAAACGATAAACCCGGCATCCTGGGTTAGTTGAATACTATAAGCTTGCTCGTTGCTTCCGCCGCCCAAGGTTTTTGCCCAAGACAGGGTGCCATTAGGGAAGAATTTGGTGAGTAGGACGTCATAACCCCCTGCGCCGAAGCTGCTTGTGTATCCAGCAACAATGAATCCGCCGTCTTGCATTTGTCGAACACCTAACCCCACATCGTTATCCGCCCCACCTGCTGTTTTTGCCCACTGAAGCGTGCCGTTAGAGGAAAATTTGCCAAGCAAAGTGTTATAAGGTCCTATGCCAAAGCTACTGGTTTGCCCTGTAACAATAAATCCAGCGTCATTGGTTTCTTGAATAGAAAAGCCCTGATCATCATTTACACCCCCTAAGGTTTTTGTCCAAGATAAAGTGCCTTCCGGCGTAAATTTGGTGAGCATGAGATCGTAGTTCCCAGCACCCAAACTGTTTGTATATCCAGCAACAATGAATCCTGAATCTTGGGTTTGCTGAACAGAGTACGCAACAGCAGCCGTATCCAGTGTCGTTAAAAATGCAGGTGTTTCAGGGTCAGGTGACGCCGCAAGTGCCGAAGCAACACGCCTTGTATTATTGTGATTCTCCAGCGTTTCAGTGCTTAGATCAGCAAGATCTAAACTGGCTGGGGGCTGTGTATTTGCTGTTACCATCGGCAAACAAGCCATTCCGCTTAAAACAGGTAATAATGCAGAGGTGCTAGACGCAAACGGATTGCGTGCAGCATTTGCCAAGGCTGCTGTTCCAAATGTGAAGACTGCGTTACTGAGAGATGGTGGTATCGATGGTAAATACGCTGTTGGAAATAGGCTGCTAAAATCAGGAAGATAACGCATGGATAAAAATCTCTTTAGTTTTTCGTTTGTTGACTCATCTAACATTTTAACAATATCAGAGACTACGCGAAGCAAACTCTAGAAATGATCCATTTTCCAAGCTGATGTAAAATTCTGCTGCCCAATTAGAATGCATATTGCATTAATTTACAATACCTGAAAATGTACGTCTCGAGCAGGCGCCAAGATAAACGGCACACGCTCCGAATTTCATCCTTAACGACAGCCCAAACTACTCGCTTTTTGTTGGGTTGATGGCGCATCTGCTGCTGTCGCGACTACAAGCGCGTGCATTTTTTCACGCAGCCTTCCTATCAATCTCAGCGCAGTACCTTTCCCGCCATTGTCGCGATCGTAATTGATAACGTTTATTTTAGGAAATGTAGCAAGATTAATTTTCATTGGCTTACCGTTTAAATAATCAATATAACCATTCATCATATTTTTCCCAGGAAGCAATTGATGAATCTCTTCCAAAAGCAATGGAGCCCGAAAAAAAAAGCCCTGTTTATTGGGATCGACATCCGCATTTGGATTGACATTATATAAGGCAAAAACAACCTCTTCTTTTTTTAATCCAGTGACATCAATTGTATCCAAACAGTTTTCAAGAAAACAATAATTTTGACGAAATGCTTCCGATTCAACAAATAAATAATTTTTCCTGGCGTATACATAAGCTTTATATTGAAACAAAAGCAGATCAATTCGTTCATCTGCTGTAAGCTCTTCTAAATCGACAATTTCAGAGGCCGTTTTTAATATACTGCTTACAAAATCCGGATCAAACATACGATACAAAAAAGAATATTTTTTTTCATCCGCTAACACCTTCTTGTCTGTTTTGAGGAATGAGCACCACCACGCATGGGCTGCAATGTCTGCATCATTCCCTTCAGAAGACACAATTAATTTTCCACGAATCAATGCTTGTATTTCACGATCACTGATTTTTTCGATAAGATTAATAAACTGAGTAAGCGGCATTTTTACAACAAAATCGCCAAAGGAAGATTTTAAAAGTGCACTAGCCACTGGCACATTATCCAACATTAAACGAGAAATGAGATAAAAATAAAATTTTTGATCGACGATCTCAATTTGAGTTAAGATTTCTTTTAATAATAAATACTCGGTTATTAAAATCGGGTTTTGTATTTTTTCAAACAAATGGATTGAAAGCATGCGATCTACCGATAACATTTTAACGATCCCGCTATTTGAAACAACTATTTTTCTAAACAGGGAAAAACCTTCTGGACGAATCAAAAGACCCAGCAATAATGGTAAAAATAAAAAATCAAACTGCACACCTGAAATTAAATTAATATTTTTTTCAAACAGTATCGTCAACAATTTTATAAAATACGGAAGAAAATCATTGTCACCGTTAAAATGACTGTCCATTGTATAAAAACCATTTAAATTCTTACCAAAAATATGCATGTCAAAATGTGTTGGTACAATAACGTCATCATCTTTCAGTATTTCAAGCGCCAGATCACGATATTGATTGAATGGGCTCACCATTAGTATAAAAAAAATCGGGGTAGAATTTCTATTATTACCAGAATTGAAAAATAAAAATTTATCTTCCTTTTTAGCGGTTAATAAAAAATTCTTGATGACATTATAAAATTCAGGCCTAAACACATCAAATAAACAAGAGATGACAAATCCAGACAGATTTCCAAAAACAACAGGATTTTCTTGTTTTGATGGTGTTGACAATTTTGATAACAAGGCTTGATAAAAAAACGTTATTTTTTGTTTATCTTCAGTATAAAAATTAATATCAATATATTGATTTTCGAAATCATTAAAAAAACAGTGGGAGGCGAGGCGATCCAATAAATGTTCTTCAAAGAAAATACCCATTTCTGAAGCAGAATTAGATAGTAATACCAGCTCTCTTAGATAAGGTTTTAGCGTTTTATCATCAAATTTACCATCCAGTATTTTTCTTATGATGACTGTTTTTGCATCAGCAGATCCGCGGTGATTGTTGCTCGGTTGAACAGCGGCAGAAACAGCATTTTTCATTGTAACTTTTTCCTTACCCGTATTCATTTCCCTGTGAGCAGAAACAGCCGCTACTGGTGTCATCCCCAATAAAATATCGATCTCTCGGTCCACGATACCCAATCTGGATTTTAATATAGACCGAGCAAGCTTTTCATTGTCATTCTTAAAAAACGTCAATGCCTGTTCAATAATTTCATCGCGTGTAGATTGCTTTTGTGGCGCTATCACCGCTTCATTAATTGATTTTCCTTGCAAGCTGCCAAGTAAGTTTCGTACTTTTAAAAAGTGAGCGCTCTCATCCTCTATTATTAAATCGCGCGTCGTTCTTGATGCTGCAACCAAAAGATCATTTAAATACGCCGCCTTTTTGCTTTCATTTTCACTCAATGTCTTACTGTCTGGACGCGCTGCCTTTGAAGGAGAATTAACATCAAGCAAAGCACAATCTTTGCTTATTTCATGAGAAATAGTCTCTGAAAAAGGCTTAAATAAAACAACTTGCTCAAATTCTAGCCCGCGAATTTGATTGATTGTGAAAATCATATCGCTAATGCCATAGCGAGAAGCTGCTTCTATTCTGCTTGCTTCAGAAAAAATAATAACCGCGAAACCAATTGATTTCCCGAATTGTTTTAATTGATTTAATTGATCTTCGTCATTTGTTGTTGTGATCAAAGACAGTGTGCCTTCTATTTGATTTTCATCCGTTTCAATTTTAATATAGGCATCCTTACTCAATAAACCGCCATGCACCTCATTTTTAATTCGCAACATTCTATTTAATAAGTCAGTGACGATTTTGGGTGTTCGATAGGTCACGGGCAAATAAATCACATTGGGTGTAATGCATTTTCTCTTGCTAAGCTGTGAAATAAAGCGATCATAATTGGCAATCGCGCATGCTGATTGATGTGAGTCGATGACAAAAATAGATTCATTGCCTAAATCACAAAGCATCAATAACTGAATAAGACTATAAACGTGAGCTTCATCCACAAATAGAGCGGAATATTTTTCTATTTTAGTTTCAATGGGCTCAAACAATAGATTGATATGCGTATCGGCAATCGATTGCCTATAGCGACAATAAAGATCGTAAATCAGTCGTAATTGCTCATCATTAAAAAGATGATGTCGTTTTCCGGTAGCTTTATAATCTGAATTACTAAAGTTATTTTGAGAAGAAAAATCATGATGTAGAATATCGGAATGAAGTAATAATTCATGAAAAATATCACTGGAAGATAATGCTCTATTTTTTTTAGGCGAGGATTCCAAAAAAGAAATAAAATGTGCTTTCGGATCTGTAATCACCTTTTTTAATTCGTCGTCATCCATTAGTACGTTGGAAACTATACTTTGATAATTTTCAAATGTAACCGTAACTTTGAATTTGTTATTTTTGGGAGAACGGTACCATTCATGCCAGACTCTTTTTAAATATCGCAACAATTCAGGTGTTTCGCAAACAAACAATAGGGATGCGCTTTTATTTTCCGATTCACATTTTCTAACATGCGCTTGCATGCTTGCAAAAACAGACAAGGATTTCCCAGAACCTGGCGGACCAGATAAAATAGTCACGGGATGGTCTATGCAAGAATGCGCAGCTGCAACCTGCACATCCGTTAAATTCATAATATGATCTTGCCATTCAATGTTGTGCTCGCCTTGCGCAATAGGCTGCGCCAAATCATTTAAGGGCGTATGCAACACATAACCTGTCGGCGCTTTGTCCATCACATTGCTAAATGGTTGGGTACGCGTATCTTTATAATGATCATGTGTTACTGTAATCGAATGCAGTATTAAATAATATTGACGATTGATCATCACGCGTTGCAAAAATGCGCGCGAACCGCTTTGTCTGTCTGTTCTCAAGACAAGAAAATCTGTGCCATGCCAATGCTCAATTTTTGGCTTAATTCCGGCATTTTCGCCATTCATATACCGTGTCACACTGTCGACGATGCTGTCAGCGTTTTCAAATATTTCATGAAGATCGGAATGCAGATAAACGGAATATCGGCTAGGTATTGGCATGAAAAATTACCCTATTATAATTGGTTGCACCACTTTAACGAATTAGTATTAAGATAGTATTAAGATATCTGTATATTTTTTTAAAAGTGTCAAAAATTAGATTTAATATCCTGTTAATATTATGTAGATACACTCTAGTCTTAAATAAGCAGGAAAACACATTATGCGAACCGCGCCCGATAAATTATCTGTCATTCAAGATTTACAAGCGACATTCGATGCGCTGAGAAAAATAGATCCTGCGCATTATATATCAATAAAGGAGAATTTATATGTCACCTTGTTGTACGCTGCTGTAATTGATCAGAGAAATAAAACATGTGTTACGGAAAATAGCACGTCTGATGCGTTAACAGAAATGTTACAGCAAGATAAAAAAAGTCGCTGTCATTTTTATCGTCTTCCAAAAGATGATTTAACGGCATGTCTTCAGTTGCTGAATCTCGAGGCATTGCAAAAGTTACTTGATTTAAGTGTCAATCCAAACGAGCTGTCGCAACAATTAAAAAACATGCGGGAAACACGCTATCAACAACTCATTTTATGGGAAATTCAAATTCAGAAATTAATTATTGCGAGAAAAAAAGCAGGGTTTCCGTATTTTAAAATGAAAACAAAAGAATTGGGTGGGTTTATTTATCAATATTCGTTAATAGGGATGGGTGGAGAATTTTCGTTATTATTGGGAACTGTGTTGACGAGAAAACCAGCCGCACATATTGCTGCAATTTATTTTAAAAAAATTTTCTTGCGGTGTATTCAATGCGCCGTGTTTCGTGCAACAACATCGCAAGAAAAAGCAGAGTATGTCGCTGTATTTATTTCGCAATACTTAACAGAGCGCAACACACTTATTTTATTTAAGACGACAGGCATTCTTGTCGGCTTTTTTTATACCTATTACTCTGGGATGATGTCGTTGTTGCGTTTATTGAGTATGAATCTAGTGGCATGTCATTTATCTGAAGGTGTTATTGACGATCTGAATGCACGCGTTGTTAACTATGCGCTGCCTTTTGATCCTACTTATACTTTTTGTTTTCGCATGATGATCATGATGTCTGCTTTACTGGAAACAATCTATGTGAAAAGTGCAAGACCCTGCATTCAAGCGCTGATTAGTATGATTGGCAGTATTGTAGCGATGAGAGTGGGTCAAGGTGCTATCGCTAAATCATCTGATCAAATGCCAACACCTGAGAAAGTGCTTTTTCTTTTTATATTATCCAATGTCGGATATCTATTCAGCGAGTTTTTATCGGGCGCTGGAATGGCTATTATAGATAATATTCAAGAAAAAACACATGTGCGTGACAGTGTCATTGAAGTACTTCGAGAGCGCGAAAAAAAAGGGGAATTGACAGATTTACGAATTAAAACACCTTCATTATTAACGCCATCCTTGCTATGGTTTGATAAAGAAAATCCACTTGAGATGAGCTGGCGTAATGTAAACTCCGGGCGTGTTTTTCGTACGCAGTGTGAAATCACATCTTCAGTACAATCCAATTTGCCGCATACGGTTTTGTGCGATCCAGTGGTAAGTGTGTCGACTTTGAGTTGAGGTTAATCGAAAAAATAGTGATCATTATGCTTGATGTTCTAATTTTTCCTGCAGCAAAAGGCTTAGATCAGGCGTGCCATTTTATTAAGCTGCTCGGGGATTGGCATCCATGCCAATCACGCCTTCCTCACATCAACCGTAATCCTCACATTCGCTCACTACATCATTGTTTAATTCGACGTTCTCGTTTTTTTATTAAATATAGAAAAATAGGTTGGGTTACCGCATGAGACCGGAGAGGAGCCAAATTTATTCGGAACGATGATGCCTCTATTACTCGCTTGTTTTTAGAGAATATTCTATCCTATTGAATATACTTCTTGTTTTTAATCCCTTGTATATATTGATTTTATAGCGCTGCAATTCACGCCAATCTTACCTATAATTTAAGTACGAAGCGAGGTGAGACATTTATATGAAAAAATTAAAAGTGACATTGACGATAATTATTTTGGGAGGATTACTCACAGCAGTGGGTTTTATGTTGCTCTCACCAAGCGATCCTTTAGGCGAAGTCAAAAAAGAAACGTCACGCGATGGATTAAGCCCCAGATTATTAACCTACGCGGTTAATGGTTATCGATGGGCGATAAAAAGTGGTGCCGTTAAAAATACCGCTGTCTTAACTATTGTTGATTTCAACAGACCTTCTAATGAAAAACGCTTATGGGTTATCGATTTAAAAAATGATCGAGTGTTAATGCGCATTCACGTTGCGCAAGGCAAAAACACCGGTAAATTAGTTGCAAAACATTTTTCAAATCAGCCGGGTTCATATGAATCATCTCCTGGTGTTTATACGACGGCAAGTGTGTTTGATGGCGAGCACGGCGAATCATTGCATGTGAAAGGGTTGGAAAAGGGCGTTAACAGTAATGCCGCAAGCCGCGCGATTGAAATTCATCCCGCGTGGTATGTTACGCCTGCCTTTATTGAGGATCATGGTTATGCGGGTCGTAGCTGGGGTTGCTTCGCGGTTAATCCTGTAGACGCCGATAAATTTATTGGCTACGTCAAAGGCGGTTCGGTGTTATTTGCCTATGGGTATCCAGAAAAACAGGATCCCCATGTCGATCATCCCTTAACAAAACACGGTGAGCAAATGTATACCGCTATCATGGATAAATCCTCCTAAAAATAACTTTTCGTTCCAAGCGTACAAAGCATTGTCATCTTGGTGATCTAGAGATGACGTTTGCTTATTTTTCGCGTATCATCCCTTTTTTTTAACCGATTGGATTACATTATGAATCTTCATGAATACCAAGCAAAAAACTTATTAAGAAAATACGGTGTCGCTGTGGGTGAAGGCGAAGTGATTTCTTCCCTTGCTGAAATACCTGATGCATTAGCGCTTGTAGGTGGCAATCGTTGGGTTGTCAAAGCACAGGTCCATGCAGGTGGTCGCGGCAAAGCAGGCGGCGTTAAATTGGTGAGCAGCAAAGAAGAAGCGATTGAAGTGGCCAAAAGATTATTGGGTACGCGCCTAGTTACTTTTCAAACTGATGAACACGGCCAACCCGTTAATCAAATCTATATTGCGAAACCCTGTGATATTGAGCGTGAATTATATTTAAGTGCGGTGATTGACAGAGCGTCACAACGCATTGTGTTTATGGCATCGACAGAAGGCGGTGTTGAAATTGAAGAAGTTGCTCATAAAACACCAGAAAAAATATTTAAAGTGAGTGTTGATCCGATTGTAGGCTTACAAGCATTCCAGTGTCGCCAATTGTTTTTTGGCTTGGGTTTGAAAATAGAGCACATGCGCGAATTTACGCAATTGGTAACGGGTTTGTATGATGCCTTTGTTGCGAACGACATGAGCATGCTTGAAATTAATCCTTTGATCGTGACTTCTGAAAACACATTACAGTGTTTAGATGCGAAAATTATTATCGATGATAACGCATTATTTCGTCATGCTGATTTACGTGAAATGCGTGATCCAATGCAAGAAGATGATCGTGAAAATCGCGCACAACAATGGGAATTAAATTACATTGCATTGGATGGCGATATTGGCTGCATGGTGAATGGTGCTGGTCTTGCAATGGCGACGATGGATTTAATTAAGTTAGAAGGCGGTAATCCTGCGAACTTTTTAGATGTCGGCGGCGGCGCAACAAAAGAACGCGTAACCGAAGCATTTAAAATTATTACTTCTGATAAAAATGTAAAAGGAATTTTGGTTAATATTTTTGGTGGTATCGTGCGTTGCGATATGATCGCGGAAGGTATTATTGCAGCGGTTGCAGACGTCGGTGTTTCTGTTCCTGTGGTTGTTCGTCTTGAAGGGAACAATGCAGAGTTGGGCGCTAAAAAATTAGCAGAAAGTGGTTTGAATATCACGCCAGCAAATGGTTTTACTGAAGCAGCCAAAAAAATCGTTGAGTTGGTTAAATAATCTCAGAGCCCCGAGCGTCAGCGAGTGGAAGTCTCAAGATGCCAGGGGTTAGCAATAAAGTGAGAAATTGAACACACAAAAGCCATTTATAGAATTAATTGAGAGAATTAAATATGAGTATTTTAATTAACAAAAACACAAAAGTAATCTGCCAAGGTTTTACCGGCAAACACGGCACACTTCATTCGGAACAATGCTTAAATTACGGCACAAAAATGGTAGGTGGTGTAACACCGGGTAGAGGCGGCGAATTGCATTTGGGCTTGCCTGTTTTTAACAGTGTTCATGATGCGTATGCAGCAACACAAGCAGATGCAAGTATGATTTTTGTTCCAGCCCCTTTTTGCAAAGATTCTATTATCGAAGCAATTGATGCAGGTATTAAATTGGTTATCTGTATCACAGAAGGCATTCCTGTTTTAGACATGATGGCGATTAAAGCCTACATGAAAGGCCGCGACGTGCGTTTAATCGGACCAAACTGCCCAGGTGTGATTACACCCGGCGAATGTAAAATTGGCATCATGCCAGGTCATATTCATTTACCTGGTAAAGTAGGTATTGTGTCGCGTTCAGGTACATTGACCTATGAAGCGGTTAATCAAACAACCGAATTGGGTTTTGGACAAAGCACTTGCGTTGGTATTGGTGGTGATCCGATTGCGGGAACCAGCTTTGTTGATGTATTGGCGATGTTTGAAAAGGATCCGCAAACAGAAATCATTGTGATGGTCGGCGAAATTGGCGGATCAGGCGAAGAAGAAGCGGCAGAATATATTAAACATCACGTGAAAAAGCCGGTTGTTTCTTATATCGCAGGTGTTACAGCGCCAGCTGGCAAACGCATGGGTCATGCGGGTGCGATTATTGCTGGCGGCATGGGAACAGCAGCTGAAAAATTCAAAGCATTGGAAGCGGCTGGTGTTCATACAACACGCTCACCTGCTGAAATTGGTAAAACAGTGGCGGAAGTGCTTAAGAAATAATGAATGTTTCTCGTATTGTTCTGGTGGAAAGGTTGTCTGGGGTCAGTGTCCGTATGCGAACGCCGACCCCAGATGCCTGATCTCTGATAATTTTCTCATGCTTTAAATATAAAATGTTGTTCCGTCAGAACAGGTTTGGGAATGCCAACGGTGATATTTTTTCCTTCTTGAAATAAACGCGGTGTTTTTCTACCAGCAGAAACAGGGGCTTTTCTGGCTGTCAGTATTTCTCTGTCGCGAGCCATAATATAAGAAGGTTCAGCTTGTTTTTTTTCTTTTAATCTTACCAGGTTGAGCAAGGGGATTTTTGATGCCTGAGGATTGTCAACAATCATTTTGTCATGAGCGTGAAAATAATCATTTTGCGTGTAGCTGGAAGGCATAACAGGTATGGCAAATAAACATTCTTTTTTTGCAATATCGGATTGATGAATATAGTTTAGTTGCGGATCTTGATCGTCAACATGAAAAATTAATGCGGCTTGGTTATAAAAGAAATCACTTAAAAATCTACCTTTGTTTATTTCTCTTATGAGCGTGCGTTTATTAAAATGATCGTAGGTGTGAATTTCAGTTTCAATTCGTCTTTGAAATTTATTTTCGAGCCTTTTTCTTTCAGTTTCAGTTTGCTGAAGGTAGGAGAATAGTTCGTTTTTATCGTTTCGTGCAAACCATTTATGCGTTATTCTCATTCCTGTTTCAGCGTCTCGAAAAAATATATAAATTGTTTCTTGTAAACAATGAATGTTTTTTTTGTGTATTTGAATTTCTGCTTTTTCCTCAGCGCTAAACTGAATTAATTCTTCATTAATAAATCGGGGCAGCGCGCAGAAGTAATCATAAGTTCAATGTAATGCGCATCGTCAGGGCCGACTGAATTTAAAATAGAAGCCAGTGCTTGCACTAAAAATTTATTAATGATGGTGTTTTTGTCGCAAACAAAAACCATCGTGTCGTCAAAATCCAGTGACAAATAAATTTTCGCTTCTTGTTTGATTGCTTTTGTGTTTTCAGTCCCTTCTTTTTTTATCTTGTCGAAGCGTAATTTAATTTTTGCAATAATTTGATCTACGTGATTTAGGTTGATTTCACCGCGGAACTTGGGCTTAAGAGAAGAAAAGCGTGGTGAGTGTAATGCTTGGATTGTTGTATTGCGCATAACGAAAAACCCTGTTTTTTTAGAGAATTTTTTCTTCACTGCGTTGCGTGAATATTTCGACACCATTTTCAGTTACGCCGAGTGTGTGTTCCCATTGTGCGGACAGGCTGTGGTCTTTCGTGATAACTGTCCAGCCATCTTTTTTATTTAATTTCACATCACGTTTTCCAGCATTAATCATCGGCTCGATTGTGAATGTCATTCCTGGTCGCAGTTCAATGCCGGTATTTTTTTTCCCATAATGTAACACTTGAGGGTCTTCGTGGAATATTCTGCCGATGCCATGCCCACAATATTCTCGAACAACGGAGTAGCGGTTTTTTTCGGCATGTTGTTGAATAGCAAAACCAATATCGCCTAATTTAACGCCGGGTTTCACCATCTGAATCGCAAGGTATAAACATTCTTGCGTGATATCAATTAATTTTTTGGCAAAGGGCGCAACATCGCCAACAAGAAACATTTTGCTGGTGTCACCGTGATATAAATCTTTAATGACGGTGACGTCGATATTCACGATATCGCCATTTTGAAGGGGTTTATCGTTCGGAATGCCGTGGCAAACAACGTGGTTTACCGAAGTGCAAATAGATTTGGGAAAGTTGCATATTGAGCCGGGGTAATTGAGCGGCGCTGGAATGGCTTGCTGTGTTTCGGTAATGTACTGGTGACAAATGGCGTTTAATTCATTTGTTGTGATGCCGGGCTTGACGTGTGAACCGATCATGTCGAGTAATTCAGCTGCAAGCTTCCCAGCAATGCGCATTTTGGCAAATTCTTCAGGTGTTTTAAGGGTGATTGTCATGTCTTTTCATTTGCTTATTGTTGTCTATGGGAGTCTATGGTATAAAGCGTTGCTGTAATTAGCAATTTATTTTTATTAACAAATACACACGCTTAATCACCAGGTTGTTCTAGGGTGTTTGTTGCTGTTATCAATAGCAACAGATTAGGACAATCGATTAGCGGGCGGATAACCCCACAGGAAAATTAGTATGACAATCTCTATCTCTATGCATCAAATGCTGGAAGCTGGTGTTCATTTCGGACATCAAAAGCGCTTCTGGAACCCTAAAATGGCACCATACATTTACGGCGAACGCGAAAAATTACACATTATCGATCTTCAAAAATCATTACCTATGTTCCGTGATTTATTAGAAAAAATCAGCCACGTGACTGCAAAACGCGGCAAAATATTAATGGTCGGCACAAAACATGCTGCCCGTGACATTATCAAAGAAGAAGCGGTACGTTGTGGCATGCCTTATGTTGATAACCGTTGGTTAGGCGGCATGTTGACAAACTACAAAACGATTCGTCAATCCATCAAACGCCTTAAAGATTTGGAAGCAATGTTAGAAAATCCAAAGGCACTCATTGGAAAAACAAAAAAAGAAGTACTGACTATTCAACGCGAAAAAGACAAATTGTCTGCTAATCTAGAAGGCATTAAAAACATGGGCGGTTTACCAGACATGTTGTTTGTCATTGACGTTCAACAAGAAAAAACAGCTATTTTAGAAGCAAAACGCTTGGGAATCCCAGTGGCAGGCATTGTGGATACGAATGGCAGCCCAGATGAAATCGATCATATTGTTCCAGGAAATGATGACGCGATGCGCTCAATTCGTTTTTACTGCAAAACAATTGCTGATGTGATTATTGAATCACGTCGATCAATTCTCGAAGAAGAAGCATCTGCTCAGAAAGAAAAAGCAGAACGCGCAAAAACAAAAGCAAAAGCACCTGAAGTTAAAACAGCAAAAAAAGTAAACAAAAAAGCGGATGCTGATGCTGTTGTTGAAGCGGTTGCAAAAGAAGAAGCGGTTGTTGCTTCAGCAAAAAAACCTGCTGCTAAAAAAGCACCAAAACCAAGCGCTGAATAGTTCAGAAGCGGGGGCGGTAGCCCTCGCGCAAATATATTTATATTAAGAGGCCAGCAATGTCACAAATCACAGCATCATCCGTAAAAGAATTACGCGAAATCACCGGTGCGGGAATGATGGAATGTAAAAACGCTTTGGTTGAAGCCAATGGCGATATAGAAGTAGCAATTGATAATATGCGTAAAAAGGGCGGTTTGAAAGCAGCAAAACGCGCAGGCAAAATTGCAGCGGAAGGCGTTATTGTTGTTGCGGCCAATCCAGACAAAACACGTGTATGTATGATTGAAGTTAACTGCGAAACAGATTTCGTTGCGCGCGATAGCAGTTTTAAAGCATTTGCAGATATGTTGTCGCAAGCGGGCTTGAGTGCGAACACAGCCGATGTTGCCACCTTAATGGCACAAAAAACACCTGATGGTGTCACTTGTGAATCAGCGCGAGAAGTGGCTGTTTCAAAAATCGGTGAAAATATCCAAGCACGTCGCATGCTTACCTTATCCTCGCCGGGTTGCGTAGGATATTATTTGCATGGTGATCGTATCGGTGTGTTAGTCGCATTAGACAAAAATGATTTTGATATCGCAAAAGACGTTGCAATGCATATTGCTGCAACGAATCCATTGGCAATTGATGCTAGCGGTATATCACAAGAAGTATTAGCAAAAGAACGCGAAATTGTGACGGCGCAAGCAGCCACTTCTGGAAAACCAGAAAACATTATTGAAAAAATGGTTGATGGTCGTTTGCAAAAATTTGTGCAAGAAGTGTGTTTGGTGCATCAACCCTTTGTAAAAAACCCAGATGTCACTGTTGAGCAATTATTAAAAACAATTGGCGCAAAAGTAATTTCCTTTACACGGTTTGAGGTAGGTGAAGGCATTGAAAAGCCAGTCACGGATTTGGCTGCTGAAGTAAGTGAGACACTTAAGGGAATATAAAAGTGATGTTGACTGTGACTGCGTCGAGCGAATTATTTAAATAATAAAATTGATAATGATGATCTGACGCGTAAAATTTGATACGTCACCGTCAGCGTCACCGTCACCGTCACCGTCACCGTCATCGTCACTGACACCGAATAAAGGAGAACGAATGAAACCAAAGTACAAACGCATATTGCTCAAAATGAGTGGTGAAGCCTTAATGGGAGATGGTATTACCGCTATCTCACCTACCGTTCTAAATCGTTTAGCGACAGAAATTAATGAAGTACGTGAGCTTGGCGTTCAAATTGCGATTGTGATCGGCGGCGGTAATTTTTGTCGTGGTGTGTCTTTGTCTGAAGTCGGCATTAATCGCATTACAGGCGATCACATGGGCATGGTTGCAACGATTATGAATGCACTTGCATTGCGTGATGCTTTTGAACGTACGCCTATGCCAGTCAGAATTTTATCTGCCGTTGCTGTTGGCGGCATGGTTGATTTGTTTCACCGTCGAAAAGCCATTCATCATTTAGAGCAGGGTCGTGTTGTTATCTTTGCAGCAGGAACCGGCAATCCTTTGTTTACAACGGATTCAGCAGCCAGCCTGCGCGGCATTGAAATTGGTGCGGATGTCGTTTTAAAAGCAACAAACGTCGATGGCGTTTATTCAGAAGACCCTCGAAAAAATCCAGAGGCAACGCTTTATAAACATTTAACCTATGATGAAGCACTTGATAATGAATTTGCCATTATGGATTTGGCAGCATTTTGTCAATGTCGTGATTATCAAATGCCATTACGCATTTTTAATATTGGAAAAGCGGGCATGCTATTAAAAGTTATTTTGGGTGAAGAAGTTGGCACTTTAGTTGATGGTGGTTAAATAGGAGAAATGATATGATCAACGATATTATTCGCAATACCAAATCAAGAATGGAAAAATCCATCGAATCATTGAAACATGAATTATCAAAATTACGCACGGGCAGAGCGCATCCGAGTTTAATTGAACACGTTATGGTTTCATATTACGGCGTGCCGACTCAGCTAAGCCAAGTGGCAAGCATTTCAATTGAAAATTCCCGAACACTTATGGTTTCTCCCTGGGAAAAAAATATTGTCCCTGATATTGAAAAAGCAATTTTATCTGCTAATTTAGGTTTGAATCCGAATACTTCCGGCACTGTCATTCGTATCCCCATGCCACCGCTAACCGAAGAACGTCGTAAAAGTTTGGGAAAAGTAGTGCGTGAAGAAGCAGAGCGTGCGCGTGTTTCAGTGCGTAATGTGCGTCGTGATTCAAATCAAGAATTGAAAACATTATTAAAAGATAAAAAAATCAGTGAAGATGAAGATCGCAGTGCGCAAGCGATCATTCAAAAAACAACGGATGAATTTGTTGCGCATATTGATGCTGCTTCAACAGCAAAAGAAAAAGATTTAATGGAAATCTAAAATCCCCGTCGGTACCTGGGGAGATTGCTAAGGAATGTGCAAATGAAGCGAAGTCAGTGTGAAAGTAATAACCCTGAATCTTGTTTAGTACCCCGCCATGTTTCAATCGTGATGGATGGCAATGGTCGCTGGGCGCAGCAACGCTTGATGAAGCGAATTATGGGTCATCGTGCTGGTGTAAAAGCGGTTCGACGAGCGATTGATTTTTGTCTGGATCATCAAATTTCTGTGCTGTCACTGTTTGCACTGAGTGTTGAAAATTTTCTGTTTCGTCCGGATACTGAAGTAAAATTTCTTATTTCATTATTCTCAGACATGATTACCTCAAATTTAGCAGAATTAAATGACAATGGCGTTTGTATTCGTGTGATTGGCGACACTTCTGTTTTGGGTGATATCGTACAGGATCACATTCAACACGCACAAACAGTTACAAAAAATAATACGAAATTAATTTTGGTCATTGCGCTGCATTACAGTGGTCGTTGGGATATTTTTCAAGCAGCAAAAAAGTTTGCACAACATTTAATGGATGAGAAAATAAATCCAAGCACGCAAACTGAAAAAGATTTCTCGCAATTTTTATGCTTATCTGATTTGCCGGAGCCCGATTTAATGATTCGAACGAGTGGCGAGCAGCGCATCAGTAATTTTTTATTGTGGCAGCTGGCTTATACAGAACTCTTTTTTTCAGATGTTTTTTGGCCGGATTTTAATGACGCGGTTTTCCAACAAGCCCTTGCTGTTTTTCAAAAACGGCAACGTCGATTCGGAAAAACAGGTGAGCAAGTCGCGATATGACTTTAAACTCACTTGTTATTTAGTTAAAAAAGACAAAATCTTCTTTTTTTTCAATGCTCAGCAACGCTCCAGTGCGGGTTTCAAGAGAATACTTAAGAGTACATTATCTTTCGGAAAAGGCTGTTTTACAGACAGTCCTCAGCGTAAAATCTATTCCAATAATAAGAATATTGATAATAGCACGATAAAACATAGGGGGATGATATGAGACCTACTAATGCAAATCCAGAAATTTTACACAACGATCCTATTCCCACTCCAAAAAGTTTACTTCCTGCTAACTCAAGTGAAAATTTCCATACCAGCAACTCAATGCTATACGATACTGAGGGGAATTCACCTGAAAAAGCCGCGGCAGGTTGCAATAGTTTTGATAATAAACACGGGGAAATTTTTATTGTTTCTAACCCTTCAAATTTAAATGATAATTCAGCTATAGGTGATCCTATGAAAAATAGTAATGTTACACTGCAAGCCAGTGCCTCGACAAAAATCCTCAACGCCACTCAAAAATCTTTTCTCGCGGAATATGGCCCGCCTGCTTTGAGAATACTTAATGTTTTTTATTCTTTTGTGGTGTCATTGTCTTTTGCAACGCTGACTTTGGTTGCCTTGCTAAATAAAGAGGGTTTGTGGAAGGTCGCTGCTTATATTTGTGCGCTTTGTTCTTTTGCTAACAATTTCCCTATGGCAATTGCTTTTAATGAAGACTTGGTAACGGATTATATTGCGAATATGCCTGGAAAAAGCGGTGTTTTTAAATTCATTGCAGTGACCAGTGCATTAATTGGTTTGACAACGGTTGCGGTCGGTGTGAAATTAAATGAAGAAGCAGCTTCAGGGCTTTTAAAGGATTGGAAACTTGAAGCGGATTTGGCGCAAGCGATGACGCTGGCTTTTATTGCTGTCGGCGCGATTAACACTTTTGCAACACGCTCTGTTTCGGTTGCGCGCATACTAAATTGGATTTATCAAACGGTTCGCGAATTTTATTTAAATAGGAAACCAGAGTATAAGCCCTATTTCCAATTGTTAAGCGATATAGAAATTTACGGTGATCGAATTGGTTTGAATACGGATATAGTTAAAGAAGAAGTTAAAGATAAAACCCCTTCTGAATTTATCACATGGTTTTACTTAAAAGTAGATAAGTTACTTGAAAATGAAAATGTTGGCCGTACCAATAAGCAATTAGCAGCCCTTCGTGTAAAACAAGCTTCTGGCATTACCTTGGCTTTCTTGGCATTTATCATGATGCCGTCATGGGTGGGTATTTCTCAATCAGGTGCAACTGCCATTGCCACATTTTTGGGATGGGGAAATAAATTGGAGTGGGAGAAAGCCGCTTCTCCACTTGAATTAATTGCTGCAACAGGCAGTGAAGCCTTGTACATTAATTCCGCTGCGCGCTATCCGCAAAGAGTGATTGATTATATCGGCAGATTATCAAGTAAACATAACGCATTGGTAGCGACGGTCATTGCTGCTTTACTGATTGCAATGAGCTTGGGGTCCGGCGTGGGAATGTATGGTGCAAATGAAAAACAAGAAAATCCAGCACCTGTTCCAGGCAGTAACACAACAGATGTTCCCTTGGCAGGTTACGGCACTTTGGCTGACAGTACCTTTTTCAGGGTGCTTTTTTTCAAAGATTTTTTTGAACTGGTCATTGCTTCTTGGGCACCTTTTTTAGCAGGCACTTTAGCGGGTGTTTGTACCAATGGCGGTTCGGTAATGAGTGCTGACCAGGCGGTTGATGATCGTCGTGCGTCATTGAAAGCGGCGGGCGTTAAAGATGCTTCTTACTGGCAAGGTGCAAAAGCGTATATGACGGGTGCTGATGTCGATTCGCGCGTTTATCAAATAATAACAACAACACCTGATGATGCGCAAAAAGAATCTTGCAAAAACGGCAATGCTATCTTCTTTGAAAGGAAGGCGGATGGCCAATGGACTGTTCATTTTTCAAATAAAAATAAGCAGCTTCAATCTGTTGATATTCAAAGTATTACAGAGTCACAAAATAACTCAGATTACCATAACAAAAAAATTCCAAAAAATGAATATGATCGAAATAATAATAACAACCGCGATATTGCTGTTTTAAATGGAGTGTTAGAAAAAGAAAAAGTCATTGTTACTGCAGCAAAAAATCTTGAAGAAGGCATGGTTAGAAAAGTTATATTCACCCCTGAAAATCCAAAACAATTGCGTAAAATAGCGGCGCGCCTCGGTGCAAATACACACGCTGATGCTTTGCAAAAGGGTAAAGAAATTAGAAACAAGCAAAAGCCAATGCACATAAAATTAAAAGATAAAATTCAAGAAGCGATTGATAAAAGTAATGAATCAGGATGTGAATATGCCATAACGCATTCTGCTTTGAATGAGGAGCAAAAAGCAGCTTGCGCTCAAGGTAAAAAAATTATTTTTGAAAGAGTTGAAAATAATGAAGGTGAATCTTGGTATGTTCATTATTGCGATGCGGATTTGCAATTAGCGAAAATGAAAATTACGGAGAAAGCGAGCATTTTGACATTAAATCAATTCGTAATAGAAAAAGAGCAGCGTGAATATGTTCCTGAAAATAGTGCACAGAAATTAGGGTTTCAAGAAATCGCAAAACTAGAAATTAAATATATTACGGCAGAAAAACATCCCGTTTCTGCATTGACAGATGTTATTAGCGAAAAAAGAATGGATTTAACAGTGAAAGAAAAAGAAGCCGGTTATTACAATCGACTGAAAAGAGTTTGTTTTTCATTTTGTTCAGATTCTAAATCGAACGGAGCTGCGATTAACGATAATGGCTCTGAAGTAAGTCTTGCTACTCAGACTCGATTTAAAGGTTATGGCACATAAATAATATTCGCTCCAAATTTCAAAGCGAGAAAAATACTATTGCGGCCGATTGAAAAGTGATCGTGGATCTGTGTCAGAATGCGAGCACCGATCCAGATGGCCGATCCCTGATAACCTTCCTATTGATATCACCTCAGAAAAAGGGAGCGCATACAAATTTACTGCAGACGGTAAAGAAGGGCTGAATTGACATGCGGGATTGTAATTTACAAAGCCCGGCAGATCGCGTATTCTTCACAAAATGAATTAACGGTAAGCTTTTTCATGTCCATTACACAGTTTTTACCTACATCTGAGCCCGCCATACTGGCATTAGCTGACGGCAGTTTATTTCACGGCACGTCAATTGGCGCTTTTGGTGAAACGATTGGCGAAGTGGTCTTCAATACCGCCATGACGGGTTACCAAGAAATTCTCACTGATCCTTCCTACACACAACAAATTGTGACATTAACGTATCCGCACATTGGTAATGTTGGCGTTAATCCAGATGATATGGAATCCGATAAAGCCTATGCAGCGGGATTAATTATTCGTGAATTGTCACCCATCGTCAGCAATTATCGCGCGACGGATTCTTTAGAAAACTTTTTGAAAAAGCAAAATATTGTGGCGATCGCCAATATCGACACGCGCCGCTTAACGCGCATTTTACGTGAAAAAGGTGCACAAAATGGCTGTATCATGACGGGAAAAGTGGATCCAGAAAGCGCATTGCAAAAAGCCCGCGCCTTTTCAGGATTAAATGGCAAAGATTTAGCGATAGCAGTTTCTACAAAAGAACGCTATCAATTCGACCGAGCCTGCTACGACCTTAATCGAAGCGGAGCTGCCCTCGACCGCAAAACGTTGGCGCACATTGTAGTTTATGACTTTGGCGTTAAATTAAATATTTTACGTATGCTTGCTAAAGTGAATGGAAGCGCAAGCGATAGCGACCGCGCGCTGCAACATTGCAAAATAACTGTCATTCCCGCTAAAACATCAGCAAGTGAAGTATTAAAATTAAAACCCGACGGTATTGTATTATCAAATGGCCCGGGTGATCCTGCTGCTTGTGATTATGCAATTAACAATATTCAGGAATTGCTCACCAAACAAATCCCTATTTTTGGAATTTGTTTGGGCTTTCAATTATTGGCTTTAGCTTGTGGTGCAAAAACCGTGAAAATGAAATTTGGTCATCACGGTGCGAATCATCCGGTGCAAGAGAAAATCGGGGGTAGAGTTTATATCACTAGTCAAAATCACGGATTTTGCGTTGATGAAAAAACACTTCCTGCAGAATTAACCGTAACGCACGTCTCATTATTCGATGGGACCTTACAAGGATTTAAACACAGCACATTGCCCGTGTTTGCTTTTCAAGGCCATCCTGAAGCAGGCCCTGGCCCGAATGATATTATGACTTTATTTGATAAGTTTATAACAGCGGTCGGAGATCAAAGATCGGGTGTCGGTAAAATATAATTATTACCGATCCCTGATCCCTGATCCCTGATCTCTAACGCGAGTAATTATGCCTCAAAGACAAGACATCAAAAGTATTCTCATCATCGGCGCTGGTCCCATCGTCATCGGTCAAGCCTGCGAATTTGATTATTCCGGAACGCAAGCTTGTCAGGCGCTGCGTGAAATTGGCTATCGCGTTATTTTAGTGAATTCCAATCCTGCCACAATCATGACCGATCCAAACATAGCGGATGCAACTTACATAGAACCCATTAAATGGGACGTAATTGAAAAAATCATTGAAAAAGAAAAACCCGATGCGATATTACCAACAATGGGCGGACAAACTGCTTTAAATTGTGCGCTGGATTTGGTGCGTGAAGGTGTTTTGAAAAAACACAATGTGATATTAATTGGTGCGTCGCGTGAAGCAATTGATATGGCAGAAGATCGCGAACAATTTCGCCAGGCAATGAAACGCATTGGATTAAAAACACCACGCTCCGGTATTGCACATACGCTAGATGAATCTCTCGTTATTTTAGAGGACATTGGTTTTCCTGCAGTGATTCGTCCGTCATTTACAATGGGTGGAAGCGGGGGCGGTATTGCCTATAATCGTGATGAATTCATGGAAATTTGTCAACGCGGTTTGGATTTATCGCCAACAAAAGAATTATTAATTGATGAATCTATTATTGGCTGGAAAGAATATGAATTAGAAGTTGTGCGTGATTGTGCTGATAATTGCATTGTTATTTGTTCGATTGAAAATATAGATCCAATGGGCATTCACACGGGTGATTCCATTACCGTCGCACCGGCGCAAACATTAACAGACAAAGAATACCAAGTGATGCGTGATGCGGCGATTGCGATATTGCGTGAAATTGGTGTTGAAACCGGCGGGTCGAATGTGCAATTTGCCATTAATCCTGTCGATGGCGAAATGATGATTGTGGAAATGAATCCACGCGTGTCGCGTTCATCTGCATTGGCATCCAAGGCAACCGGATTTCCGATTGCGAGAATCGCTGCAAAATTAGCGGTGGGTTTGACGCTTGATGAATTAAAAAATGAAATCACCAACGGCAAAACACCGGCTTCATTTGAACCTTCAATTGATTATGTCGTTACAAAAATACCCCGATTTGCCTTCGAAAAATTTCCGCAAGCCGATAATCGTTTAACAACGCAAATGAAATCGGTTGGCGAAGTGATGGCGATCGGTTCTAATTTCCAGGAGTCTTTGCAAAAGGCATTGCGCGGTTTAGAAATCGGAGTGAACGGATTAGACCCTAAAATTATTTTGGATAAAAATTCCGACAGTTATGAATTTGATTGTGAAGAAGCAAAAGATAAAATTAAATCTGAATTGCGCATGGCAAGTCATGAACGGTTATTTTATATCGCAGATGCTTTTCGTTTTGGTTTTACGTGTGAAGAAATTTTTAAGCATACTAAAATTGATCCGTGGTTTTTAATACAAATTGAAGAATTAATAAAAATAGAAGAGAAAATAAAAACGCGCGACAGCGTGATAGCTGAAGAATTATTGTTTTTAAAACGCAAAGGTTTTTCTGACGCGCGTATTGCTAATCTATTAAATACAGATGAGTCGAGCATTCGTGCACAACGCCATGCATTAAATATTCATCCTGTTTACAAACGCGTCGACACTTGCGCAGCCGAATTCGCAACCGAAACTGCGTATTTTTATTCAACGTACCAAGAAGAAAATGAATGCAATCCCACTCAGCGTGAAAAAATGATGGTATTGGGTGGCGGACCCAATCGCATTGGGCAAGGCATCGAATTTGATTATTGTTGTGTTCATGCGGCATTGACGATGCGTGAATTGGGTTATGAAACCATCATGGTGAATTGCAATCCCGAAACGGTATCAACAGATTTCCATATTTCTGATCGTTTGTATTTTGAACCTGTTACGCTCGAAGATGTTTTGGAAATTGTGGCCATTGAAAAACCCAAAGGCGTGATTGTGCAGTTCGGTGGGCAAACGCCCTTGAAATTAGCGCGCGCACTTGAAAAAGCAGGCGTGCCAATGATTGGTACCTCACCTGATGCAATTGATTTAGCGGAAGACCGCGAACGTTTCCAGCAAATTTTGCAAAAATTAAATTTAAAACAGCCTGCGAATGGCACCGTGCGTTCAAAAGAAGAAGGATTGCGTTTTGCAAAAGTATTTGCGTATCCTTTGGTTGTTCGTCCATCTTATGTATTGGGTGGCAGAGACATGAAAATTGTTTTTCATGAACGTGAATTAACAGATTATATGCAACGCGCACAACATGTTTCAGCTGAGCATCCATTATTGCTAGATCATTTTTTAGATGATGCAATAGAAGTGGATGTCGATGCAATCTCTGATGGCAAAGATGTTTTTATTGCAGGCATTATGGAACATATCGAACAAGCGGGCGTGCATTCAGGTGACTCGACCTGCGTATTTCCAGCGCACAGTTTAAGTGCCGATATTCAAAATCAATTACGCCTTCAAATGAAACAATTGGCGATTGCATTAAAAGTAATTGGTTTGATGAATGCGCAATTTGCTGTGAAAAGAGATCAGGTATCGGGGATCGCTGATCAGTATCAAATTTATGTATTGGAAGTTAATCCTCGTGCATCACGAACTGTGCCATTCCTTGCAAAAGCGACAGGTTTGCCCTTGGTAAAAATAGCGACAGAATGTATGGCAGGCATTTCTCTTTCTCAAGCTTTTGCTCGCATCAATCTGCAGTGTGAGATGACTGATCTCGGATCCGTGATCCCTGATCCTACTTATATTTCCGTCAAAAAATCTGTTTTCCCTTTTGCAAAATTTCCGGGCGTTGATCCTATTTTAGGGCCTGAAATGCGTTCAACGGGTGAAGTGATGGGTATTGCCAAAACATTAGGACAAGCATTTTTAAAAGCAGAAATCGCTGCAAGCAGTAAATTGCCGCAATCAGGCAGAGCGTTTATCAGTGTGCGTGATGCTGATAAATCACGTGTAATTCCAATTGCTAAAAAATTAATTAAAATGGGGTTTGAAATTGTCTCAACTTCTGGAACGGCAACCATGCTACATGCCGCAGGGCTGTCGTGCGCGCTGGTGAATAAAGTAGAAGAAGGCAGGCCGCACATTGTGGATCGCATGCGTAACGGTGAAATTCAATTGGTGATTAATACGACGGAAGGCGAAAAAGCCATTGCCGATTCTTACACTATTCGACGCAGTGCAGTTGAACGCGACATTTGTTACACTACGACCCTTGCTGGTGCGGACGCAGTTTGCATGGCAATTGAAGCAAAAGAAATTGGTGATGTAATTCAGCGCGTAGTAATGAAGTTGGTTAAAACGTTCAGTTTTGAGCTGAGTTTGAATGAAAAAATATTTTTTCGATTCAAAATCGGCCAAAAATGGGCGTTTCCCTAAAAAAAAGAGGACTCTATGCAATTGACACCCATGACCATTGAAGGTCATCAAAAATTACAACATGAATTAGAACACTTAAAAAGAGTGGAGCGCCCTGCGATTATTGCAGCGATCTCAGAAGCCCGTGCACATGGCGATTTAAAAGAAAATGCGGAATATCACGCAGCAAAAGAACGCCAAAGTTTTATCGAAGGCCGTATTCGTGATCTCGAAGGAAAATTATCACAATGCCAAGTAATTGATGTGACCAAAATAAAAAATGAAGGCAAAGTTATTTTTGGTGCAACAGTAACATTATTAAATGTCGATACCGACGAACAAGTGATTTATCAAATTGTTGGTCCTGATGAAGCGGATATTAAATTAAATAAAATTTCTGTGAGTTCGCCTGTTTCACGTGCGATGATCGGAAAATTACAAGCGGATGAAATCACTGTTCAATCGCCGAAGGGTGAAGTGGTTTATGAAATTGTGACGGTTTTGTATGTTTAGTCCCCTTGCTTTATAAGCGTTATATTATTTTCATATAACGCGTATAAACTAAGATAATTCCCTTATGTTTTAATTGCGACTGACAAATGTGGTAATGGTATGAGTTTGCCCATTAACCCCAGGAAAGTTATTTAAATATCCTTGTAGCATTGTCGTAAAAATAACATTGGGTGCCATGCTGACATTTGTAGTAAATAATGTTGATTGATATAGGGGTTTCCCCTTTAAATTATTTTTGCCCATAATGTAAAAATGAATAAAACAGGGGTAGAGCATATATTGATATGGAACAGTGCCTACAACACCATAAGTGGGTTTTCTTTGATAATTTGTTTGTGAATTATAATTGCCAAAATTGCCGTAGTTCGTGTGGGTTCCTGTTGTATCACTGCTCACTATTCTTGACCCGGTTTGTCCATATATTGATTTATATCCAATTTCTGGTTGGCCCTTCCCAACCCAATATATTAAAACTATTCCATAGTCGGCTTTCCTTAAAGTTGTTTGGTTCATTCCCATGGAAGACAATTTTTGAGAAATTAAGTTGGCGTAGTAATCATATTGGTTGTCGGCATCTTGATGTAATTTTTTCTGTTTATAAAAAGAAAATGATTTTCCGGCAAACTGTAACGAAGGTTTATAATAAGTGGTCACCTGCGTATTTATTCTCGCACAGCCAACAAAAAGAAACATAAAAGATGTGAAAAAGCAGATGAGTAATATTTTTCGTACCATTGTGCAAGTCCCAATTAATTTCAAGTGCCTTAATCGCAGCGTTTAATCTATTTCTTGTAACAGCGAACGCGTGGCCTCTGCAAAATTAACTGCATACCAGCCACGCGAACGCCCTTAATTTAGACCGGTGCGGGAAGTGTGTTTGCATGCATAGTTTGCATGTCCACTGCGGGCTCATTGTTTTGATCGCTAAAGCCGAATCCTGCGTGCCTTGCTATGACAACGTCATTCTTACGGCATTTTTTGTAAGCAAAGTAAACCGGAACGCCGAGCAGTGCGACCAAAGAAACCAGGCCAATCAAATTTGCAGCCGAATGAGCAATATCCTGATTTACCTGATTGACGCAACTGAGGAATTTTGCTTCTAATTTTGCTTTTAACGCGACTTGTACTTCAATAGGCAATTCATCTGTTGCGATTGTAAAACGTAAATCATGAACGTATTGGCTGATATAAGTAACCCCTGACTTAATGACATTAGGATTTTTTGCTAGTAGCAGTGACGCTAAGCTTGCTGCCACTTCATTCATGGCATCTTGATTGAAATATTTTTTTAAAAGTTGAATTTGTGATTGAAGTGCTATTTCCTTTGAGGACGAGTACTTCCCTTTGCTGTCACGGGTTGCCCTTGGGTCATATTCTAATGTCCTTGCCATATCGAATGTTAATCCAGTCAATGTACTGTTCACTGCAGTGACCAGTTGTGCGTTGATGGTAACTTGTAAGCAGTTGACGTTGAGAAGATCGTAGCAAAGGTCTTCTCGTGCGCTGACCTTAGAATTAAATAGGTATGTTTTATTTTTAAAGGTCGCGTTGATATTGTTTTGAGCATCAAAAGTGCGTGCTGCTCTGGATTGTTCTGCTTGAAAGCGATGCGCTGCAATTGCCGCTTTGCTGAGCTTAGGTGGGGCGCTATGTTGACGTGACATTAATTATTCCTTACGTTTTGTGTTAATAGAAGCGGGGATCGTAATGTCAACGCAGGATGAAGTCAAAATAATATTCAATGGATTTTTGAAGTGTTCTTGAATCACTTAGTTCCTTATCACCTGAGCACTAAACGAACGGAAACAACACATGCATAATATAGTGTCATATTTTTTTTAAACTTTAATGCAGGCGCTCTAGCGTGCATACCATTTGCCTAATTAAAAATAACACGCTAAAGTAGCCACTTTAATTCTGTGAGGTGATCATGAGTATATTATCTGAATTGGGTATTTCGTCTGCGCATGCGGCAACAACAGCTACCGCGACAACAGCAGCAGCGCCACAACAAGGCAGTTTTTTATCCGTATTGCCGATGTTAATTATTTTTATTGCTGTTTTTTATTTTCTACTGGTTCGTCCTCAATCAAAGCGTGCAAAAGAGCAGCGTCAATTACTTGAAAATTTAACAATCGGTGATGAAGTTCTGACAACCGGTGGCATTATTGGCCGTGTGGCAAAATTACGTGACAGTTATATTGTGCTGGTGATTGCGAAAGACATGGAAATGACCTTTCAAAAAGGTGCAGTGGCAGCGATTTTGCCAAAAGGAACAATGGAATCTATTAACTAGTGATCAGGGGTCAGTTATCAGGTATCGGTAAATAATAAACTGATCTCGGATGGCTGATTGTTGGTACCGCACAGGATGCTAAGAAGCAAACATGAATCAATATTCCCTCTGGCGTTACATTCTTATTTTATTTCTCATTATCTTCGGTGCTGTTTTTGCGGCACCCAATTTATATGGCACAGATCCCGCTATTCAAATACAACCTAAAAATGGTCAGGTGGTTTCTGCTGATGTTGTTTCACAAATTGAAAAAACATTGGCGCAGCAAAACATTCCTGATGTTGCAATCACACAACAGCCGACGGGCTTGTTAATTCGCTTTAAAGATTCTGAAGATCAGTTAAAAGCACAAAGCTATATTCAAGCAGCATTAAGCGAAGGCTATACCGTTGCAATTAATTTGGCACCAAAAACGCCGCATTGGTTACGGGCTTTGGGTGCCGAACCCATGAAGCTGGGTTTAGATTTACGTGGTGGTATTCATTTCCTTTATCGTGTTGATACGTCTGCCATGTTAAAAGAGCGTTTGACCAGTGATATTACGTCCATGGGTGAAACACTGCGAACAGCGCAAATTCGTTATGCTGATATTTCTGTATTGCCAGGCGATAATAAAAATTCAGCAGGCGCACTTGAAATTACTTTTCGCACAGCAGAAGATCGCGACCATGCAATGGCATTGTTGCAAAATAAAAACAGTTATGCGGATTATCAATTTTCAACATCACAAGCCAACAATCAATTTATATTAACAGCGAATTTTACCCAGCAAGCAGCGGTGAGTTTAAATGAACAGGCTGTTACGCAAAATTTAACAACCCTTCGCAATCGCGTGAATGAATTGGGTGTCAGTGAACCCGTGATTCAACAACAAGGTAAAAACCAAATCAGCGTTGATTTACCTGGTATTCAAGACACGGCACGCGCAAAAGAAATTATCGGCAAAGTGGCCACATTGCGTTTCCAAATGGTTGATACGCAAAATGATCCTGCAACAGCTGCAAGCTCTGGCATCGTTCCTTTTGGTGATGTGTTGTATCAATATAACGGCCAGCCTTATTTATTAAAAAGCGATGTGGTTTTGCATGGTAAATCTATTTTAAACGCCGTAACCATTAGCGGAGATGATGGTCGCCCGGCGGTAAGCGTGAGATCCAGTGGCAGTGAAGTGTCACGCTTCAATCAAATCACCGCTGAAAATGTAGGCAAACCGATGGCAACTGTTTACGTGGAAACAAAAGCAGTGCAACAAATTGTGGATGGGAAAATGGTTATCTCAGAACGACAATTTCCAAAGGTCATTAATATCGCAACCATTAACAGCGCCTTGGGTAATTCATTTCAAATTTCAGGATTAGAATCAAATTATGCAGCGAAAAATTTAGCCTTATTGTTGCGTTCGGGTGCGTATTCAGCGCCGATTGCCATTATTTCTGAAAATACAGTGGGCCCAAGTTTAGGGAAAGACAATATTCGCGCCGGTCGTTTGGCCTGTGAAATGGGATTATTGTTTGTTGCTTTATTCATGCTGTTTTATTATCGTTTATTTGGCTTGGTTTCTGATATTGCATTGGCATTGAATGTCGTTTTTATTGTCGCCATCATGTCTTTGTTGGGCGCAACATTAACCTTGCCTGGCATCGCCGCGATTGTGTTAACGGTAGGCATGGCGGTCGATGGTAATGTATTAATCTACGAACGTATCCGAGAAGAATTGCGTAATGGTGCATCAGTACAAGCCGCTATTTATGCTGGCTATCAACGGGCATTTATTACGATTGTCGATGCAAACGTCACCACATTAA
>JAPLRF010000028.1 GCA_026399315.1 Gammaproteobacteria bacterium | reverse complement strand
CCGTGCTGCCGTTCGACTTGCATGTGTTAAGCATGCCGTTAGCGTTCAATCTGAGCCAGAATCAAACTCTTCAGTTGAAACTAGCGTGACAATTCAAACTATGTCACAAAGTCTTTCGCCTAAGCTTTCGCTCAGGACTTTATGTATACTCAATCGTAATTGACTATTACTAAGACCCACGCAAACTGCTTTTTTTCGATGTTCAAATTTTTAAAGAGCTATTTCCCTTTTGGGGAAGGAGGATCATTTTACTCAGTTCCGTCTCGTTGTCAACAATGTTTTTAATTTATTTTTTAAAAACTTTGCAACAACTCTTTTCCTCTTCTTAGCTTCTTTTGGAAGCCAAGGTCACGTCCGATGTGAGGTGCAAGATACAGATGTTTTTTTCTAATTACAACAAGTTTTTTAATTTATTTTAAACTTGTTGAAAACTTCTTCCTTTCTCAAAACAACTTGTTTTTCAGCAAGTTGTTGTTACGTCCGATGTGGAAAGGAAGATACACATCTTTTTTCACAATGACAACACCTTTTTCAAATTATTTTAAAATAGTTTCTTTTGGTGTAAAAATTGGCCACTAAAATGACCCAATCAACGCTGCCACGCGAGCTCACTTCGAAACAAGGATTCTCGCCACCTTCCGTTTCCCAACCTGATATATATGCTCACCCGACAAAATCATCAATTTTGAATCTGAAATCCGCTCACCATCAATCCGCACAGCGCCTGCATCAATCATACGCACCGCATCTGACGTGCTAGAAACCAATCCTGCTGCTTTTAATAGATGCGTAATACTCAACGGGCCCTGCAAAGCAATCAATTCCAAATTTTCTGGCAAGCTATTTTGCTGAAACCGCGCAACAAAGTTCGCCTGCGCACTCACCGCGGCGTCAAAGCCATGAAAACGGGTAACCAATTCCAAGCCCAGCTCAAATTTCACATCGCGCGGATTTTTCCCTTCATCTATAGATGAACGCAAAGCATCAATATCAGACCGAAAACTCAACAATTCAAAATACCGCCACATCAACTCATCTGACACAGACATGATTTTGCCGAACATGTCATCAGGCGCATCCGTGATCCCTATATAGTTACCCAAGGACTTCGACATCTTCTGCACGCCATCCAATCCTTCCAATAATGGCATCGTAATCACACACTGCGGCTTTTGCCCGTAATGCCTTTGTAATTCACGCCCCATTAATAAGTTAAATTTTTGATCGGTGCCGCCCAGCTCCACATCAGCCTTCATCGCAACAGAATCGTAGCCTTGCAATAAAGGATAGAGGAACTCATGAAGCGCGATAGGGTGATTTGCCTGGAAGCGTTTATCAAAATCATCACGCTCTAACATTTGCGCAACGGTACTCAGCGACGCCAAGCGAATCAAATCAGCTGCCGATTGCTTTCCCATCCATTCAGAATTAAACATTACCGTTGTTTTTTCTGGGTCCAGAATTTTGAATACTTGCTGCGTGTATGTTTTTGCGTTAATCGCAATCTCTTCTGACGACAAGGGCTTCCGCGTGACATTACGACCAGACGGATCACCAATCATCGACGTAAAATCACCGACCAAAAATAAAACATCATGTCCTAATTCTTGAAATTGACGTAATTTGTTAATAACAACAGTATGCCCAAAATGCAAATCCGCTGCTGTTGGGTCAATCCCTAACTTTACCCGCAACGGCAGGCCAGACTCGAGCCGCTCCAATAAACTTTCTTCCGAAATAATTTCAGAAACACCGCGTCGAATTAAAGCCAAAGCTTCTTTTGCTGACATTACTTAAACTCCCACTAAAAAAATTGTTGACCATCATCGCCGAGATGATTAAGGTTGTACCTTCAGTAGCGCAATAGGATTTAATAATGGATTACATGGATTTCACCGAACAAGCACCCAGTAATCGATTACGTTATGTGATTATTGCAACCACCCTTTTCATAACAGGCGCCATTATAAGTCACTTCTTTGAAAATCACACGCACGCATCAACCAAAAAGGCGACGACAACACTCGCCTTGCCTGCAGATCAAAAAACAAAAATGATCGTCACGCCCAACAAAACAGAAACACAAACATTGAGCATCAGAAAAAACGATACACTGGCATCACTATTTCATCGCGCTGGCTTACCAAGCACGTTGTGGATGACTGTATTAAAATTACCCCCTGCTGCAAAAAACCTTGAACAGTTACAAATTGGCGGCACAATCGACATTGCAACATCACCTTCACATGAATTCACTTCACTTAATTACACTATTAACCCAGGACAAACATTGCAGGTGCTAAAACAAGGCAACTATTTGGTTGCCCATATTTTGCAAAAGCCCATAACAAAGGCGTTGCGCTTTAAAACGAGCATTATTCATCACAGTCTTGCGCAAGCTGAAAAATCCGCAGGATTGCCAGCCGATTTGCAACATGAACTGAATGCCATGTTTGCAAGCAATGGTATTTCTCATGAAGTTCGACCTGGCGATCGCTTAAATGTTTTATATCATCAATATTTTGCCGGCGATCAAAAAGATCACCCGGGCAATATTGTTGCCGCTGAAATTGTCGACGGCCACAATCATTACCGCATGGTGCGATTCACAGAAGGCCATCACGCAGGTTATTTCACGCCAAGCGGACAAGGCACAAAGCCGCTGTTTTTGTCATCGCCGTTGAATTATCGCCGAATCGGATCTTACTTTAGTTACGATCGCTTTGACCCCATCGCGCATCGCGTACAACCTCACTTGGGCGTTGATTACGATGCACCAATAGGCACGCCGGTCAAAGCATTGAGCAACGGCATTGTTGTTTTTTGTAAAAAGATGAACGGCTATGGCAATGTCATCATGGTTCGCTATAACAACACTTATAAAAGTTTTTACGCACACCTGGGCAGATTTGCTGCACACCTTCGCCCCAATGAAGTGGTGAAAAAGGGCGAGGTCATTGGCTATGTTGGCATGACCGGCTGGACAACGGGCCCACATTTGCATTTTTCAGTTTATAAGGATGGCAAAGCAGTTAATCCACTGACCGTGAAATTTCCCCACACCTCACCCATTGAAGAAAAATATCGCCGTGCTTTTTACTATAAAGAAAATCATTGGTTTAATGAGATGAATTTGTTTGAGACCGCGCATGATGCCGCTAAAAAGTAAGTGCTTATTTATCGGCCTCATGTCCGGCACCAGCATGGATGGGATTGACGCTGCAGTGGTTTTATTTGAAAACAATAAAACCAATTTAATCGCCACGCATTCAATTACCATTCCCGCAGAAACAAAGTCAAATTTAACTTTATTATTAAAGTCGGAAAATATTAATGTAAAATTGCTCGGCGAAACGGATACGCAATTAGGCGAATTGTTTTCGCAAGCCGTTTTGGAATTATTAAAAAAAGTGGATATTAAGGCAGAAAAAATTACCGCTATCGGTAGTCACGGGCAAACCATTTATCATTCGCCAAATGGCATCCATCCTTTTACATTGCAAATTGGCGACCCGAATATTATTGCAGCCAGAACCAAAATCACGACCTTCGCTGATTTTCGCAGAAAAGATATTGCTTTGGGCGGGCAAGGCGCGCCGCTGGTGCCTGCTTTTCATGCGTACTTATTGAGAGATCAGGGAGCAGGAATCCGGGATCAGTTTGTGCTGAATTTGGGTGGCATCGCCAACATCACTTATCTTCCGGCAGATAAATCACAAGCTGTTATTGGCTATGACACCGGCCCCGCGAATACATTACTGGATCAATGGTGCGAAAAACACACTGGGAAAGCTTACGATAAGAATGGCGACTGGGCACGATCAGGAAAATTAATTCCGGCGTTATTACAGGACTTATTAAACGATCCCTATTTTCAAAAACCCTTTCCAAAGAGCACGGGACGAGAATATTTTAATCTCAACTGGCTACAAACTCATGTCCGAAGCACGCACGTAGCTTGCGAAGTAAGTGCGTTTCCTGCTGACATTCAAAACACTTTAACTGAACTCACCGCTAAAACAATTTCCGACACGATTAAAAAAATATCACCTAAGCAAAATATACTCTGGCTTTGCGGCGGCGGCACCTACAATCAATTTTTAATTGAACGATTAAAAATAAATTCCCCGCAATTGGTTATTAAATCCACTACAGAAATCGGCATTGATCCACAATGGATTGAAGCCGCCGCCTTTGCCTGGCTTGCAAAACAAACGATAGAACATAAACCTGGGAATTGCCCGAGTGTCACCGGCGCGAGATCAAGCAGTATTTTGGGCGGGGTTTATTATCAGTGACCAATTTGACACTAAAATCAAAATGGTCACGTGAAACGAACCATCACAAAACACATTCAGAATGATCTACCCAGCAAAATTGTTTTGCTTACGGGGCTGCATCAATGCGGCAAAAAAACGCTTGGCAAACAGCTATACACAAGCTTTGATTATTGCAATTACGACGCCGAAGGCATTCCGCCCGAACTATTGGTAACAGGCAGTGCAAAATTAGACACTTATCGCAAAGTCGGCGATTCATTAGCGGGACGTTATTTTCAGTATCGTCTGCATCCACTAGACCTACATGAGGTTGCGCAATTCTCAACAGAAAGTCACGAATCGATTTTTCAAGCTTTATGGGATTGCGGTGGTTTTCCAGAACCCTTTATTAAAAATAATAAAAATTATTATCAACGGTGGCGACGCACCCATACTGATATTATCTTACGTCAAGATTTAGTAGACCTTCATGCAGTAAAAGATATTCAATCAATTGAAACACTGGTTTTATTACTGCAATCTCGCGTTGGCAGCACAACATCGCATAGCAATTTAGCACGAGTTTAGAGCGCGATGTCAATACCGTCAAACGCTGGCTACAATTACTCGAAAATATGTATATTATTTTTCGCGTCACCCCCTATTCCAATAAAATCTCACGCGCCATTTTAAAAGAACCCAAGTTTTATTTTTATGATTTTGGATTCATAGAAGACGACGGTGCAAAATTAGAAAACATAGTCGCCTCTGCATTATTAAAAAAATTGCAATTTATGGAAGATACTCAGGGCATAAAAACAGGATTACATTATCTACGCACAAAAGAAGACGTCGAAATTGATTTTTTAATTTCACAAAAAAACAATCCGACTCATTTAATTGAAATAAAATTGTCCGATGACAAACCCGCTCGATGTTCTAGTTTTTTCTGCAGCAAAAGGCTTAGATCAGGCGTGCCATTTTATTAAATTGCTCGGAAGCGCGACCGGAAGACTGTGTGCGAACGCGCAAATTATTTTTTATTATGGCTTTGCTTCCGTTCACTTCACGTTCGGATTAGGTTGACATTAGGAAGGACGCCGTAAACCCATCCCTGGGGGCTCGGGGATTGGCATCCATGCCAATCACGCCTTCCTCACATCAACCGTAATCCTCACATTCGTTCACTACATCATTGTTTAATTCGACGTTCTCTTTTTTATATTAAATAGCGCAGAAACGCGGCCAGAAGGCCGCGTGCGAACACGCAAATTATTACTTATTTTAACGATAGTTAATTTACAAAAGCCAAGGGAGTCGCATCATCAGCAGGACCCGTGAGGTCATCCTTTATAAAACATTTTGTCTTTATCCAGTGAGCGGAAGGAAAGAGCGATTAATTTTGCGCGTTCACACGCAGGCTACCGCCCGCGTTTCCGAGCTATTTGATAAAACTTCGCTTGATTGTATTACACCGCTTTATACGGCACATAAACGGGTTCCCATTTTTGGGCTTTCAATGCTTTTTCAAAATCAATATTCGCATCTACTGTCGCTAATCCTTGTTCGCGCGCTTTGTTAGCAACCGCTAATGCAATGCTATCTGCAACATCCGCCGCATTGGCAATGTTTGGCAACAAGGGCGCTGCCGGATCTTTACGCGCAGGAGAAGCCAAACTCAACGCTTCACATGCTGCCTGAATCATTTCATCTGAAACGCGTTTTGCTTTCGAAACAATAACGCCACGACCCAGCCCTGGAAAAACAAAAGCATTATTGCTTTGTGAAACGCGAATCATTTTTCCTTTAAAATTCACCGGCGGGAATGGCGAACCCAATGCCATTAACACTTTACCTTCTGTCCAATTTATTAAAGCTGCCGCTGTTGCTTCGCAATGATTTGTTGGATTTGATAGTGGTAAAATAATCGGCAATGCGCAATGCGCCGCCATGCTTTGCACGATTTCCTTTGTAAATGCGCTTTTAACTGTTGAGCAGCCTACTAAAATAGTCGGATGGATATTTTTCACCACTTCAAGCAAAGTAATATTATTTTTATCATTCACATTCCAGCTTTCAATTTCTTGTGAATCACGCGCATAGGGTTTTTGAAAATCAACCAGCCCAGCGGTATTTTTTAATAACAAACCTTGTCGATCCACCAACCAAAAATTTTTGCGTGCATCGGCTTCCGACAATCCTGCAGCAATCATCGCTTGGCAAAACTGATCAGCGATGCCACACCCTGCAGTACCTGCACCTAAAAAAACGACACGCTGATTTTTAATATTTTCTTTTTTTGCAACCAATCCCGATAAAACACAGGCTAACGCAGTGGCACCTGTTCCTTGCATGTCATCATTAAAAGAGGGCATTTCATTTCGATAGCGTAATAAATTCCTTCGCGCATTATCACGGCCAAAATCTTCCCAATGTAAATACACACCAGGAAATTTTTTCTGAACCGCTTTCACAAATTTATCGATAAAAATATCGTAGTCTTTTCCAGTTACGCGAGGATGACGCCATCCTAAATAATCAGGATCATTTAATAATTTTTCATTGTTTGTGCCAGTGTCTAATTGAATGGGCAACACACGATTAGGATGTAACCCACTACAAACGGTATACACCATAAATTTCCCAATGCAAATATGCATCCCGCCCACACCCCAATCGCCAATCCCTAAAACACCTTCGCCATCGGTTACTAAAATTAAATCGACTTCTTCATTTAAACGTTGATCAAGAATATTATCGATATCATCAATATCAGGATAGGCAACAAATAAACCGCGCGAACGACGCAATTCTAAACTAAATGTTTCAACGGCTTCAGCAACGGTGGGCGTATAAACAATCGGCAACATTTCTTCTAAATGGTGCTTTAATAACGCATAAAATAACACTTCATTATTATCATGCAGCGCATTTAAATAAATATTTTTTTGTAAATCACTTTGCTTTTCTTTAAATTGAGCGTAACTGCGTTTTAGTTGTTCTTCAAGCGTTTCAGCGCGATTGGGCAATCGACCATTGAGTCCAAATATTTTTCGTTCTTCAACAGAAAATGCAGAACCTTTATTTAGCTTGGGATCTTGCAATAAAGCATAACTGCGCAAACTCACTGGAATATAAGGGTTTCCGTCTTTATCAAATTCAATTTGTCGCTTTTGCATAGTCGTACTCCTCGCGCTCACATTATCTATTGCTTACTCACATTCCACTCGCTGACGCTCGGGGCTCTGAATACATTATTACGCTGACTGCAAGGTTTGAATCGGGTCTAATTTTGATGCGCGCCACGCAGGGTAAAATCCAGACAGTATCCCGACAAGAACGGAAACAGCGAAGCCCAGAATAACGGGCGTGCCATAAAAATAAAATTGCCAATGCGAAAATAACGCTAAAATAAAGGATGTAAATATACCGAAAGCCACCCCTAAAAATCCGCCAAACAAGGTCAGCATAATGGATTCAATTAAAAACATGCGTAAAATATCCATCTGTCGCGCCCCAATCGCCATACGAATGCCAATTTCGCGCCGACGCTCAATAACAGAAACCAGCATAATATTCATTACACCGATACCGCCAACAACCAAGGAAATGCTGCCAATCGCAATTAACAACATGGTGTAGGTTTGTCGGCTTTTCGCAATTAATTTTATGAATTGTGCCGGACTATTGAAATCTATTTTTTTCTTGGGCAGTAGAATTTGCATTGTAGATTTAATTTGTTGTTCTACCAGCGGGATATTAGGGTGTTTTATCAAACGAATTAAAATGCTGTTAATATGCGTATTTTTAGATAAAAATGTAGCGGCTTCCAACGGGATAACAATACTGGTGTTAAGGTCCGCTTGAATAAACATATTACGCGGCCAGGGTTTCATCACACCGATAACGGTGAATATTTCTTTCCCCACCCGAATCTGATTATATAAAGGGTCTTTTCCTGCCTTTTTAATTTTGTCTGCTAACTTTGCGCCAATAACACAGAAAAAATTATGCGCATCTAAATAGGAAACAAAACGTCCGCGATCCATGTGAACTTTTGCGATCTCCCCGAATATTTCAGTTGCGCCTACTACTTGGCCGTTCAAATTGGTCACGCCAAAATACATTGATTGAAATCCAACGGTGAAAGGTGCAACCAACATGATTTGTGAAGAAGCTGCTTTTAATTTTGGCGTATCGGATAATTGAAAATTCCTGGATTGTGAGCTGGTTTTTCCATAGGACGCATCACGAATATTAACAGATAATAAATTGGTTCCGAGTGTTTTAAACTGTGCAAGCGCGTGCGCCGTTGCCAATTGACTTGATGAAATCAAAGCCACAACAGAACCTGTTCCGACCAATACACCTAAAATAGCGAGAAACGAGCGCAATTTTGCACTCATGAGGTTAACAAAAGCTTCTCGAATATAAGGTAATATTTTCATTTATTACTCTTTTTTTAGTTGATCCGGCTCAATTAATAAACCATCTCGAATATGTATCGCACGATGACACTGCGCCGCTACTTCCAATGAGTGCGTAATAATCACAACGGTTGTGCCCGCTTCTTTCATTTCACTCATCAATAAATCCATAATTTGTTGCGTAGTTTTCGTATCCAGGGCGCCTGTTGGCTCATCTGCCATAATAATACTGGGCTTTCCAATCAATGCTCTGGCTATCGCAACACGTTGTTGTTGCCCGCCTGACAATTCTGTTGGGCGATGCTGCGCAAATTTTTCCATATTTACTTTTGCCAACATTGTCATGGCCAATTCATTCATCGCCTTTGCGCTCAATTTATCTTCATGCCGATAAGTCATCGGCAGCATGACATTATCGATAGCCGTTAACTTGGGCAGTAAAAAAAACTGCTGGAAAATAAACCCTAATCGCTTATTGCGTAAGGCCGATAATTCATCACCCAAAAATTGCGATGTATCAATGTCATCTAAATAGTATTTTCCACTCGTGGGCTTATCTAGCAAGCCTAGAATATTCATCGTCGTGGATTTACCGGAACCGGACGGCCCCACGATTGCAACCAATTCGCCTTTTGCGATGGTAAAACTGATACCTTTGAGCGCTTCAAAAATGGTGTCGCCCATGCGGTAGGATTTTTTGACGTTTTCTAGTTTAATCATTTAATTGGAACCAGGATTTTATCGCCCACGTTCACACCATTAATAATCACGATTTGTGTTGGCGATGTATCGCCAACCAATACCGGCACTGCCTTTGATTTTCCATTTGCACCCAATATCATCACCACATTATTACCATTCAATTGTGATACTGCGTTAACGGGTAACATAATGTGCGGCGCGCCTTTAATATCGATTTCAAATTTGGCCGTCATTCCCACGCGAATTTTGTCCATCACTTTAGGGTCCACTTTAGGGATATCGATTTTAACGGAAAACATGCTCAGTCCACCGCCGCCGCCGCCACCTTGACTTGCTTGCACAGAAACCGCTGTCACCGTGCCTTTTAATTCTGCGCCTGGAAACGCACTTCCCGTTACAATCACAGCCATATCTTTATGAATACGATCAATATCCACTTCACTCACATCAAACGCAGCGCTTAACCCCGTTAAATCTCCAATCGACAATAATAAATCACCTTCTTTAACAGCGTCGCCAACGGTTAATTTTCCTGACGTGCTGCCACCGACGCTATTTACTTTTGCCGTTGGAAATAAAGCAACGCCTGAGCCCGTCGCTGCAATTTCAATATGTTGAAAACGGCGTTCTAAAATAGCATTCACTTCTGTGGTGTCAGAAATTGACAATGACTCAATTTTTTCTGAATCCACATTGGCGGTTCGCAATACTTTTTCCAATGCGAATTTTGACTGCAGGAAATCTAATTTCGCATTATCATAGGCGGTTTGCGCACTGACATAATCATTCCGTGCGATTACGCCTGCTTTATACAACACTTGCGTTCCTTGAAAGCTGCTTTCTTGTGTAACATAGGCTTGTTTTTTCGTTAAATAATCACTGACTGCCGTACGATAACTGTGAGATAAAGGTTTTGAATTAATAATTAATAATTCTTGCGCTTCTTTTACACGTTCACCATAAGTAAAATTAACCGCCGAAATATTGCCGGCAACAGGGCTGATAACTGCGCTAGTTGAGATTGGAAACAAAGTGCCAGTAAAATATAATTTTTTAACGGGCGTCTGTAAGCTTGCCACAATGGTTTGTGTTTTGACGATTTTACTTTTTTTACTCTTGTGATCGCATGCTGTTAATAAAAAAACGCATGACAGTAAAACAAATATTTTCTTCATAACTTAGTACCTGAGTTTAATATGCCATTTATCTAAGGTGACACCCAGCGTTTGATAGAGTGTTGTTATATCATTTAAATAACCAATTTTTGTTGAAATCAATGAAACTTGCGCTGACAATAAATCTTGTTCTAATGTCGTTAATTGAAAGGCAGGTATTTTTCCGAATTTTAATTGCAGCTTTGCATTTTTCACTGTTTGCTCTTGCAGCTTCACGCTTTCTTCTGAAATTTTAATTTGCTCTTTGTCATTGCGAATTTGATCCCACTGATTCAACACGTTACTAATCAAGGTTTCTTTTGTTTGTGTTAAATTCATTTTTGCTGTTTCAATGGCAATTTTTGCATTCACTTCATTTTGTTTTAAATTAATTTGATCAATCGGCACACTCAAGCTGAATGCCAAAGAAGGATTGGTTGACGTATTGGTAATAGGCGAACCCAAGCCAGAACGCTGACTGCCGACCGTGGTGTTGGCCGTCATACTCAAAGACCATTTACGCGCGTCTTTTGCTGTGATTAATCCGCGCTTGGTTATATTTAAATTCAATAGCGCTTGCAAATAAGCAATATTGGTTTTCAATGCGATTTTGTTACATTCTTCCAATGACGGCGCCTTCGCTTCTTTCACGTGAATCTGCTGATCAATAATAATATTTGAATTAGAGATCAAGCCCAACGAGGTTAAGAACGCGAGATAATTGGTGCGCAATGTTTGCTGTGCTTGCACCACACTTAATTGTGCTGATGCCAAGCTTGATTCTTCTTGTAGTAATTCACTGGGCGCCAATGTGCCGGCTTGCACTTCTAATTTTGAATGGACCACATCTTCAGCTTGGCTTTTATAATTCTGTTTGTTCGTTGCCAATGTGCCGTAACCTTCAACCAAAGTACGATATGCACTAATCACGGCAACAACGGAGGTAATCACGCTGCTTTTAAAAGTCAACCTGGCTACTTTTTCACTGTCGTACGCATTTTCATAGGGGACATCATTCACCGCAAAACCAAATCCTTTTAAAATTTGTTGTTGAATTTGCAAGGCTTGATTACCCATACCGCCCAATAAATTATTGGTGTAGGTATCCGAAAAACTCGTTCCAGACGGCGCGTTCACCGCAATGCCTGTGCCGGTTGTCCAGGCGGGCAGCGTATGATTGGTAATGGTGGACGACAATGTGAATGGACTCCACTGCACCTTCGAGGGTTGCAATGCCACTTCTAAAGAAAACTTGTCGCTGATACGTTGTAATTCAGCAATCTTGACAGCCGGATTGGTGCGAAGTGATAAAGCAATCGCTTCAAACAAACTCATGTGCCTTGCAGCTGCTGGCAGTGATTCAGGGGTTGGCAATTTCGCCGCACCTTCATCTAAAACTGGTTCATACGAATGCGGAAAACTGGATTCTGAATCATCTTCACTGCGACGCGACAAACGATTACCTTCAACGGAATCGCCATATACTTTTGCATACCAATGCGTTTGCGCAGGCGTGAATCGAGAAGAAGCGGGCGCAGGTAGAGCAGCTACATCAGGTGATATTGTTGGCGCGGGCAATGCTTCAATTGAATAAGCATTCAAACAGCTGATTTGCTGTAATAGAAATAATATGAGAAGAAATTTCCGCATCCAAACTGCCTTTTTTCCCCAGAACCCAAAATGAACTTTACCAGTGTACCTGAACCCTGTATCTTTTTGAATCGTAAATGCCACAAAGAGAGAAAATAATTTGAAATTAATAGCTGACGATAAAATCCCTTACATTACTGATTTTTTTACGTCCTGTGGTCGTATTATTTTATTACCAGGTGAATCTATTTCGCATAACGATGTATTGGATGCGGATATTTTATTAACGCGCACTGTCACGCCTATTAATGCACAATTACTGAACAACTCCTCGGTGAGATTCGTGGGCACAGCCACCACCGGTACGGATCATATCGATACAAATTGGCTTTCCCAGCAGGCTATATTTCTGGCTACCGCTGCCGGCGCCAACGCACAAGCAGTGACGGAATATGTTTTATACTGCGTTGCTGCGCTACAGGAAAAAAAATATTTATCAGGAAAAAATTTAACAGCGGGCATCATTGGCTGCGGTCGCATTGGTCGATTGCTTGCGCGCGCCCTAAAAGAATTAGGCTTTAATGTTATTTGCTATGATCCTTTATTAACTGAAAAACCCCCTTTTGATTTTGTTACGCTAGATGATTTAATCGCAAATTCAGATTTAATCACCGTTCACACGCCATTAACCCAGTCTGGTTTATTTCCAACGTATCACATGATTAATGACGCATCACTGAAAAAAATAAAATCAAATGCGGTACTAATTAACACGTCGCGCGGCAGTGTTGTTGATCAAAACGCATTGTTGCCTAAAAAAAATATTACCTTATGTTTGGATGTCTGGGAAAATGAACCCGCTCTATCGCTTGCATTGCTCAATAAAGTATTTATCGGCACACCGCATATTGCTGGCTACAGCCTCGACGCAAAATATCGGGCAACGGAAATGATTTACGAAAGCGCAGCGAAATTTTTTGGGTGGGATCCGTCAACCACGCATCAAAAAAATAATTTCGCCAATAGAAAAAAATCATCGGCATTACCATACGACCCGCTTGTGCATACGCAACAATTTAAAGATGCTTTTCGCAACTGCAAAACTGACACAGAGATTGCTGAAGTTTTTATTCGCGAAAGAAAAAGTTATCGCCTGAGGGATTGAGTTTCAAGAGTATCAGGGCGCCCGCCTTAAAATTTGGAGCGGATACGGTATATCTGTACAAAATATAACCAGTCTTGTATTATTAACCTTAACTCTCGCCACTTCATATTTGCGCCCTATTTCAACATCAAGGAGGATGACCATGCCGAATGATTTCTTAGAAATGCAACGCTGGCAAAAAACTTCTCTTGTTGATGCGGGCGAACAGTTACAGTTATTGACTTGTCTCGGACGCGGTTCTTCCGGCAAAGTATACGACACCAATATCAAACAGAGCCCAGAAGTAGTTGCTAAACTCCTTTATTCACAAAATGACACTGGGCGAATACTTCGTGAAATAGAATTGCTGACAATGCTCACGGGCAACGCTTCTTCTACGAACGAAACGGGCATTATTGAAATGCTGGGATACGAAATAAGCCAATGCAACACGATGATTTTTTTCCCTAAGTCAGAATTGTGTTTATCAGCTGTCATACCCATGATTTGCGACATGCTAAAATCACCGACCGATAAGTATTACGCAAAATTTCTGTTGTTTGATATTTTTTCCTCACTCCTTAACGCGTTGAATACATTAAAAAAAATAACGTCATTCATTGTGACATTAAGCCCGATAATATTATGCTTTCTCCGGACTGCAAAACGGATACTGCCGCAATACATTGGTGCCTAATTGATTTGGGCATTGCATGGTCAACCAATGATTGGAAATCACAAAAGAAACGGGGAAAAGGCTTCATGGGAACCATTCCTTACATTTCGCCGGAAGCGATGATTTTAGAGCAAAACTATTTTGCTAGGGATATATGGGCGCTCGGTTATTTACTGAGGGAATTTATCGTGCCGCAAAATGAGGTCGAAAATATGTTTCAATCACTTAAGAGAAGAACAGCTCAACTTAGCGCTGAGAAATCTCAATGTTTATCTACTTTTAGCTGCGATGACATTCCCGGCGGCCTCTATTTTGATACCGAAGAAGAAAAGCAGACCTATTTTCGATTGGTAGAAAAATCGCTATTACTGCCAAAACTGCTGTTTTTTTTAAAAGGCAAAGGAGTTCAGGATAATTTTATTAAGAGTCTTTCATTGGTGCTTGATGCAATGTTGAATACACAGTTTGAATCGCGACCCAGTATCAGCACGTTGAAGATGGTATTACCAATACTCGCAACACAGCTTCCCGCACAACGTCCTAATAATTACGGGGAAAAGGATTTCATTGCGCGCTTCAGACTGTGGGAAACAAAAGAAATAGGAACAAGAAGGCAATCTGAATTTTCATTACACTCTAATTCAAAATAAAGGAATTCTATTACGATAAAAGGAGAAATGACATGCTAAACGACAAATCCGACCTGCTTACCAATACGTCACTCGAAGGCACGACCGTATTTAAAGAACCGTCATTTGGCTCTGCTGATTTTAGTGCGCTAAGTCCCAAGCTTGCTACTTTCCCTATCACGCAAGGTGAAAAACTTTTTACCACACCCGACAGACTATCAAATGAAATTACCAGCACTACAAGCGCCTCTTCTAAAACTTCTTATGACCGCAGCCCAAATTCTACTCGCCAGCATCGTAAAAAATCAGCGTATATAGGAAGTATGGTGAAAGAAGGAAAAGAGGCCTTTATTGAGTTTGCATGGTGGGATGATGAAACTAAAAGTGAAAAGCGCGCTCCCTTTGAAGATGGATTTGCCATTCCCGAAGAAGCAATGATTGGCAGCGGCGCACAAGGAAAAGTATACAAGGTGGCCATTGTTGATGGCGATGGCACTATTTTGCGTTATTGCATTCTTAAAACAATAGGAAAAACAAAAACATTAGGGGCAGGCAATACACTTTCGGAACACGCAACAATTAGTGCTGGAGATGAAACCACTTTTGATAACAATATCGCTTATTTTATGGGTACATACACACACACCGAAGACGACGATGATGATGCGGATGAAAAAACTGTTTTAGCATTAATGCCTTTTTTTCCCTTGTTCTATAACGATGTAATTGAACCGCTAGCAACACTTCGACAATTTAAATCGACATTTACTATCACTATAACAGCTTATATGTTGCGAGATTTATTGGTTGCAATGCAAGCAATACATAAAAAAGGCTATGCGCACGCGGACGTTAAGCCAGAAAATATGGCGGTTTCTATGGCGACGAGCGTGCCTCGCGCAATCATGATTGATATGGAAGGCGCATTAAAAAATGGCGCATCCAATTTTATAGGCACAATTTTATATACGCATCCAGGTTGTTTTGCTGACAGCAAACTTTGCGCAACAGCCAGCAATGATATTTACGCATTGGGTTTGTCATTAAAACTAATGATGGGTGACATAGCCGCAAAAAAGTGGGTTGAATACTGGGAAAACTTAAATAAAACGCATAATGTTTCATTCGAATTGGCAAAACTACAAGCTGCTAAATATAACGCCGATCTTGAAGCTGTCAAACAAAATAAACTGATTCAATTACCTCAGGAGTTGTTGACACGTCTAAAAATGTTACCCAATGTAGAAGCACAATTAGCACACATTGCAGATTCAATGGCCTGTTTTTCACTGGCCACGCATCTGGATGATCATCGCGCTCTTTCAGCTGGAAAACCTTCTTTATTGGATCAGCCCACTATTTCAGAATTAATCACCTGCACAGAGATACTGAGAAAACAAAATAAAGACAGCAATACAAAAAAAGAACTGCGGGGTTTTTATGAAGAAATAATAGTGAGGAAAGGCACAAAAAAAAGCAGGGAAAAATTGACTGCAAAGCCGCCAACCGCGCCACGCAGTAGTGGACCAAGATTATTTTCAAGAACACTTAGCCCTTCAGATTGCGCACCAACAGACGACGAAATATTAGTTCAAACCTTATGTGAAAGTATAAAATATTTTCTTAACGCCTTTAAGGATGCAAAAAGCATCATCTGCAAACCAAGCAACATTAACAGATCAATAGAAACGGTTTTAAATACACTGGACCAATTAATTGATCTGGAAACTGATTTCACAATGCCATCTGATTTTGAAAATGTGACTGTAGCAATAGAAAATTTCAACGTAATCCCAAACTCAGACATCCAAAAATATATTGATTCAATTGTCGAAAAAATCAACACGCCTATTCGAATCGAAAACAGTGTATTTATTCTTCTTAAGTCTCACTTAGAAAAAATAGAAAGCTGTTTTTCAAAAAACATAGCGGAAAAATTAATTTTAGAATTTAATGCTATGCACCCATTATTGACATCATTCGATTTTCGCGAAATGATTAAAGAAGTTCCTACGCAAGATAGAATTGCATTATTAAAAATGCTGCTAAACTTAGAAAATCCAGAATATTTTTTAAATGGATTGATAACATTAAAGAAAAATGAGATTTTATTTGATAAAAACATTGCTGCAATTAAGGAGCATGCTGAACCTGAGTCGCTCGCCATTGCTTTAGCGCATCTTAAAATGGCGAAAATCTACACGGAAAAATATTTCAATATTATTAAAACCCACCCATTTCCAAGCAGCGTGGCTATAGAGTTAAGAATGATAAAAGAAAATGGCATTATAATAAACTCGGATATTTTAGATCTTGTTTTAAAAGTCCACCTACAAAAAAACAAAGATAAAATTGTTTTTGAAACACTGGCTGAATTAAATTTAAACGGGCTATTTAATGATGACATTCTCACGGTCATCACAGAAAATCATGCAAGCATGATATCGTTAAGCACTGCGTTCATAGCACTTAAAAAATCAGGTTTATTAAATGAGAAAAATATTACATCCGTTTTGAAACACCAAGAACCCGATGAGATGGCTTGGGGTATAATTTATCTTCATAATAAAAACTTGCTTACAAATGAAAATCACTCGAAAATTCAAGAAGCAGCGCATCCCACCATGCAAGCCACTCAAATAGGCAAGCCAAAAAAAACTGCCGGGCTATTTTCTCCAAACATACTGCATTACACGCCTTCGAGCACTGATTTAACGGAATTTAGCTGTGATTTATGAGATTTAACAGACTGTAATTGCGCAAAGGAAGCAATGCTCGGCGACGCTAAGAGAAACTTTCTAATATAATTTTCCACTGAATGGTTTGTTACTTTTTTATCAATCATAGTATACAGATCATTCAGACCCTCAAGATAAACATCATCCACCGTTGCTCCGTGTTTTTTCAAAAAACTTGGATGGAAATAGGGGGGAGACAATAAAAGAACCATCTCTTTTTCTATTATTTCGAATGCGTTTTTTATTTCCGTTTTTTCTCTTAATGCGTTAATAAATAAAGCAACCGCCTTATTATCATTGACATTAACGCCATTATTAACCACCACCTGACGAAGCACCAAGCAAAGATTTACATACCATCCGCGCAATCTGGCTGATTTTGAAAGCATAAAAGTGCTTATGCGTTCAGTAGCAATAATTTCCTTTAAATGAACATGCATGAGTTGATTTGTTTTCAAGATACCCAAAAAATCAAACGACCATTCTAAAAACTGACAAGCGTTTTCACTTATTAACGCATTTGTTTTTCGATCCAGTACATCGGATGTAGCCGCCATATTTCTTTGATGCATAATTAGAAATTGATATAAACTTTCAATTTCCAAGCACACGACCAATACAATACTTTTATTTTCAGGTAAGAGTTTCTGCTGAGACACCTTTTTTTCAAGTAAGCGAATAGCATTAGTGTAATCCAAAAATTGCCTGTGTGTTTGAGGCGGCGCTGCATTCATTTTATCCCTCAGTTCACCCATCATTATAATTAATTTAAATAAATCATTTTTTTCAATCTCACTGGCCGGTGAAAAAAAACTTTGTTTGTTTGCTGTTTTTACAGGGTGCGTAGAATCCGTTTCACTTAAGTTTTCTGATTTTGCAGCATTGGTTTTAACTTCTATTTTTCTTCTAGATTCATTTTGAATATGCTCAATCATTTCGTCTGGCGTTTTTGCCAACCAGTCTCGCTCTGTTATTAATTGCAAAAAGAAAGCTTCAGATACGTTCAAATATTCCTGTATTGCTGAAAATTGCGCTGATTTTTCTAACCAAGCATTTTTATATGCGCTATTTGATAATTTTTCAGCTACGGAAATTATTCTTAATATATTGTCAGATTTTTCAGCATTGCATTTTTTCGATATCAATATTTTTTTTGCAGCATCGGCATTCTCTGTTGATTCCCATAATTGCACGCTGAATAATAAATTCAATGCCAATGTTATTTTGCCCTCGTTGCAATAATTTCTTACTTCAGAAAATAAGTCGCGTGAACTTGCTTTTACAAACTCAGGCTGCGTCACTTTTATTTCTGCCGCCACTTCTTCTGCATCATTTTTTTTATTGACAGCATGGATCAAACTGCTTGAAAAATTTGACACCGCTTTATTATCAGGCTCGACAAAATCAACCGACAAACGAGCACGTTGCACCGCCAATAGAAAAGCATGATGCACATTACGCGCAGATAAATCCGGTATACTTTGGCCTTTTTTTCGAGAATAATGCATTTTTTCAGACGTATCCGGCATTTCTCGCAACGCGCAATTGTGCAATATTTTCATTTCATTCGGAAAATATTCATTAAATCCATACATCACCACATAATCCCATTCCAAACCACCGGCTTCAGAAAGCGGCAACACGCGCGGACCCCATACCGCTTGCGCCATTTTCAAATCCATTTCATCAGGAACAAGAACCATTGCATTTCGCGCATGTGTAAATTGATCAAATAAATTGTCTCCATCTGGCATTACTTTTTTCATTGAATCACAATTTCCAACTCTGACACTGCCGCATGACTTCGTTTCGTCGACAGTCACACTGAAAACCGCTTCGCGTTCGCTTGATCCCCACCACGCTTGCTGCATGTGTAATAATAAATTTGCCAAGCGCGCAATATTTTGCGCGTTACGATAATTTTTACTTTCTATCACCACTGTTTTATCTGTAATCCCATGCTCTGCCAGGACAGTATAAAGCGGCTCCACTACCTTTCTTCGTTGTCTATTGAAAATTTGATGTGGATCACCGCACAAAAACCAATTTCCTGCTTTTGGATTTTTCAACAATGAAAATAAGCAATGTAACTGCCAAGGATGCATTTGCTGAATTTCATCAATCACCAAGCCATTTAATTTTAGATTTTCCGGAATATTATTTTTTGTGCGCGTCGCTAAATAAAGTGCGTGCGATCGAATATGCGGCTCATGTTTTTTGTCATTTTCTATCGCCACTAAATAGCGCTTAAATAATTCATAAACTGCTTTGCGTAATTCACTGGAAACATAGGACTGATCAATGCCCAATGAATAATATTGCTCATTTGACAAATAGGCATTGTTAAAATCGTTTTCTGGCTGAATAATGACTTGCGTAAATTCCGCATACAATTGATAAGCATCAAATTCTGACAGATTCATTTTTATTGCTGCGTCAAAACCTGGTTTTTTTGCGGCTACGGCAGATTGAGGGCTACTTAATTTTTGCGTAGAAAGCCATGTTTTAAAATAAATAAAATTAGAAGGGGGGGTGTTAATTAACAGTGACGGCAAGCATTCCGTGATGAATGCTTCTATTTGATCCCATGATCGCACAGGCAATGGTAATCGACCATCAATAGGCAAGGCCTGTTTTTTCAGGTTATCCCTAACGTGATCACACAGTTTACTTTCAGAGGCGACATACATCACCGGCATGGATTGATGCATTTTTCGCATCAACCACTCGACTGCTGTCAATGTTTTACCGGACCCGCCTGTCCCTAATAAAATAACGCCTTGATGATCTTCTTGTGACATTTTATATTGATCAGCAGAAAGAAGGCATAAACTCCCTTGCGAGTGCGTGACTATTTTTTCATGTTCTTCCTGCGCATAGGCATTTTGGTTTTCCACAGAATAAATAAAAGCATTCAAATCCAGTGTGGCATAATATTTCCCCATTTTGCTTCGCAGCAATTTCGCATCTTGATAATCATGATTAGAAATCAATTCTAATGCGATAAAAATAGGTTTTCCGGACTGTGTTGTGTGAGTGACATACAGCAAACGATGCGAATCATTCAAGCGTGCAGCACACAGACGCATGCCATTTCCCATCACATGATTTTCAAGCAATTCAGTTTGTCCTGGCATGCGACTTAAAAATGAATCAAGCTGCGAAACGGTGCTTAAATAAGCATCCACCAGGTTTTTACCATCAGGCATTGCCAAAAGTTTTTTTTGTCGCGCTACGCTAACAGATTGATAAACTTGTATTTTCATACTTTTCTCACCTGGGCTATGCCATATGAGATAAAGTATGCTCCATTAATGTTAAGCAATTATTAAACAAGGGAAGATGAGCTTAAAGAATGACAGGCGAAGCAGGGCTGCTTAACGCAAAAGGTAATCGGTATATTTTAATTTATGATGGACTTCAGGTACTACCCGGCTGTGGCAATTGTGTTGTTGCCGGCGGCGCTAATTGCACTATCGAAGATGTTGCTAGCGCCGATTTGACGGTGTTGACGGGTGCGCTATTGCCAATAGAATACATTGCTGGCGGCGTATTTTTAGTAATAGCGCTATTAGCCATCCTATTATTTACTATCGGACTATCTTGATTAACAGAAACTATTTTTGACGCTGCATTTTGCGCGATTTTTTCAGGCTGAACCACATCATCCATTTTTAATTTTGAATTATCATTTATTGTCGGCATAATTGAAGCATTTATTTGATCTGGAAAAGTAATCGATTTACCCAACCAAGAATTAATGACTTCTAAATCAGTGACGCTCAATGTTCCCGCTGCGGCTTTTAAGCTGATTAAATTATTGATATAAGCATACTGATCATTGGCATATTGTTCTTGCGCTTGATAAAGCGTTGTCATCGCACTCAACACATCCACCATCGTACGCGTACCCACTCGCAATCCCGCTTCAGTAGCTGCCAACGCATTACGAGATGAAATAATCGTTTGCTTGTCTGCTTTAATTTGACTGGAGTTAGACAGGACACTTAAAAAACTAGAACGCGTTTGATAAACAACACTGCGATGCGTTTGCTCCAACATTCCCGCTGCCGTCGTGTAGTTATATCGCGCTTGTCTTTTCGATGCGACTACCAATCCACCTTGAATGGGTTGATAGGCTAACGACAAACCAATATTCGCCGATGTGAAATCAGCACTTGTGGATATTCCCCCTACGTTTCCGCTATTCAGGCTTTGCGTGCTATTCCCGCCAGTATAAGCGCCCTGTAAATTCAAAGACGGATAACCACCCGCTGCTTTCTGTTTAATCGCTTCCATTGCAGCTTGTAAATTATAATTTTGTGCTTGTAAGCTGTAATTTTGTTTATCTGCAACATCGACCCACGTATCAATATTATTGGGTTGAGGACGAATCAACGGTAATTTTTTACCCAATCGATTTAACGAGCTGTAATTGCGCCCTGTTAATTTGCGCAATGCTTCAATCTGCGTATTTAAATTATTTTGTGCCGTAATTTGCTGTGCGACAACTTGATCATAGTTCGCCTGTGCATCATATTCATCCGTGATTGCAATTAATCCAACCCGAAATTGTTCACGTGCCGTAAGCAGTTGCCGCCAGACAGCCCGTTTGTTGGCAACGGTGTAACGCAACTGATCGTAAGCTTGCAAGACATTAAAATAGGCTTGAGCAGTGCGCTGCATAAGAGATTGCTGTGCTGCAAGATAAGAGGCTGTCGCTGCTTTCACAGAAGCATCGGCACCTTTAATTTGCGCCCAAACCCCAAGATTAAAAATTTGCTGGCTTGCGCTTATCGCATAGCTATATTGCCAACTGTTTGAGCTAGATGCGCCTGAAAAAATTGTACTGCCGGAAGTGGTATAACCCGGACCCGCATTCGCGCCGACCGTTACTTGCGGCAAATAGCCCGCTTCAGCGATGGGGATATTCATTTTTTGCGAATGCCACGTCGATTCTGCTTGCGCAAAGACAGGGTCACTTTTCATTGCTTGTGAGTATACTTGCATTAAATTATCTGCATTCGCGGCTGAAAACGCCAATCCCGCGGTAAAAATGCCAAAAAGCTGCAGACTTTGTTTCATTAAAAAAATCCATTGAATGCCGAGAAAAGTAAACCTATTATCCAGAATAAAAAAATAAGAAGCAATCCGTGTTTGTCTTGTTTCTGATGTTTTATATCAAAAGCAATCTCGCATTACGCGCTTCATAAAGTCATTGAACAAAGGAACGGTGAATGCAATTTCCCCGTGTGCTGGGCTATAAAGTAATCCTTTGGTAATAAGTTGTTCGCGAATTCCGCCAAGCTCAGTGACATTTTTCCCCATTATTTCAGCAACTTTCCCCGATGCGACAGGCTCAGACCCCAGTTCTGCCATCGCACGCAAATACAGTTTTTGCATCGCTGTTAATTGTTCAAAACGAATTCTGAAAAAACTGGCGTCAAGGCCAGATAGTGCGCGTATTGTTGCGTCTTTTACATTAGCTTNATTAGCTTCGCTGATTGGCGACCGCGATGCAATATTCCATGCGCTAAGTCCCCATTCCTGCAAAAAATAAGCATACCCTTGTGTTTGCCGTAAAATTTCTTTTAAGGCTTGTTTTGTAAAAGATACTTTCAATTTCTTGGCTGGGATAGTTAATGCCTGAATAGCAGCTTCTTCGTTTAATTTTCCAATTTCAATAAATTCAAATAATCGTTCAGCATAAGTTTTTGCTTTTCCCATTTTTGCCGCAGTTTGCGGCAATCCAGCAGCAACAAGCGTAATCGGCAAAAGATCTTGCATTGCAATATGCAATGCCATAATTAATGACCCTAATTCCTTTTCATTTAATATTTGTAATTCGTCAATAAATAAAATAACAGCGGTTTTTTTCTCTTTTGCAGCCATACCTACTGCTTGTAGCAATTGAATTAAATTTTCATTTAAGTCTGAAGTGGTAAATTGATCTGGCTCAATATCCAGACTCATTTCAACATCATGGTATTTCACTTTCATGGCGCTCACAAAAGTAGCCAAGGTGCGTAATGCGCGTTTTGCAAGCGCTGTTGCCGCTTTTCCGTGATTCAATTTAATCAATGCAGATTGCAAGCCTGGCGCTAACAAGCCGGGCAGGGAACGCTCCTCCGGTGCTTCCATTCGAACAGTGAGAAAATTCAAGGCCTCGGCATTTTGTCGAATGCGATTTAACAAAACCGTTTTACCTACACCGCGTAAACCTGTCAAAATTAAGCTCTTGGCGGATTTTCCCGCCGCAATACGTTGCAGGGCAATGCTTGCTTTCTCAAGCAGCTCATCACGACCAGTGAGTTCTGGGGGCGTTGAGCCAGCGCCTGGAGAATAAGGATTTAGAACGGGGTTCATGATTTATACCTAATTTAGTCTGTTTTTGAGTTAAGCTAAAAACTAGACTAAACTACATATAATTGAAAGGCAAGCTTGGGGCGTGAAATCCGTTGGCTAATCATGCAACTACAAAGAAGCAAAAACCACTTCCGCCGCATTCAATGTCTTCTGAATTTCAGCATCGGTATGCGCCAATGAAATAAATCCCGCTTCATACGCAGAGGGAGCCAAATAAACCCCTGCATTTAACATGGCTGCAAAGAAAGCATTAAAACGTGACACATCACATTTCATCACATCAGCATAAGATGTGATTTTTTCCGCATTTGTGAAAAATAATCCAAACATGCCAGCTGCATGATTCGCTGCAAAAGAAATATTCGCAGCAACAGCGCGCGCTGTTAATCCATCCGTTAATTTTTTGGTATTTTTTTCTAAAATAGCGTATTTTTCAGGCGTTAATTGTTGCAGCGTTGTTAAGCCTGCAACCATCGCCAATGGATTGCCAGACAAAGTACCCGCTTGATAAACAGGGCCGAGTGGCGATAAATAATCCATGATATCCGCCCTTCCGCCAACAGCACCAACCGGCATTCCACCACCTATAATTTTCCCCAGCGTTGTTAAATCCGGAACAGCCTGAGTATGACTTTGATATCCTTGATAGCCGACACGGAAGCCCGTCATCACTTCATCAAAAATTAATAATGCTTTATGTTGATTGCAAATATCACGCAAACCCTGCAAAAAACCCGGCTCAGGCAATATCATATTGGCATTGCCTGCAATCGGCTCAACAATAACGCAGGCAATTTGATTGCGATTATTTTCAAATAATTTTACAACTGACTCTAAATCATTAAAACTTGCAATCAACGTATCGTTGGTTGAACCGATTGGCACGCCCGGCGAACCGGGCATTCCAAATGTTAATGCACCTGACCCTGCTTTTACCAATAAGCTATCAACATGACCGTGATAACACCCTTCAAATTTCACGATTTTATCGCGGGCTGTTACGCCTCGCGCCAAACGAATTGCTGTCATCGTCGCTTCCGTGCCGGAATTTGTCATGCGAACTTTTTCAATTGAATCCACGCGCGTACAAATTTCTTTTGCCATTAAAACTTCCAATTCGCATGGTGCGCCGAAACTCAATCCGTTTTTGACTGTATCCATCACTGCTTGAATCACAACAGGATCAGCGTGACCTAAAATCATAGGCCCCCAAGAATTAACGTAATCAATTAATTTATTGCCATCGACATCAACTAAATAAGCACCTTTTGCAGAAGCAATAAAACGTGGTTCACCGCCAACGGATTTAAATGCGCGTACAGGCGAATTCACGCCACCGGGAATATACTGCTGCGCCAATTGAAAAAGCTCATGGGATTTTTTTACGTTAGAAATTGTTTGCATAGGCATACCTCAATCAGTATATTAAAATCGTTTTATAACTGGAGCGAATTATGCCATACCAAAAATATATTTGCCTGCTGTGCGGCTTTATTTACGATGAAGCGTTGGGTTGGCCGCAAGATGGTCTTGAGCCTGGAACGCGTTGGGATGATATTTCTGATGATTGGACCTGCCCGGAATGCGGCGCCGTGAAAGAAGATTTTCAGATGATTGTTATAAATTAAATAGAATCAAACAGATACATTTCACATTATCTTAATCACATAAATGTAAAACATCCCCTATAATTACGGAAAGCCATTTCCAGGGGACATTGTAATGCGCATCACCGAACACATGTTCGCGCAACTTCGGAATAAATTGCCCGACCTTTTTACTCCATCCGAAGATCAAAAAAATATCTCAACGCTTTTTTCTGAATTTTTACCCAACGCGGCGCTTTCAAATCCCGACGAAAACCCATGGGGGCAATACAGTAATCATGAAACATCCCCAAAAAGAAAAACCATCGTCATTTCCTTTAATAACCTAATAGACGCGCCATTTTCTGAATTAAAAAAAATCGATGTCGTGGTGAGTTTTTTAAAGCGCGCCGGGTTTACCATTCTGATTCCAGCTAACGAGAAACTTGAAGAATATAATACACAATTATTTGATCGCAATATTATAAAAAACGTTGGCAACAAGACCCGATCTGAAATTCAAAAATTAGCCATGACAAGAAATATTTCGGCAGATAAATTGTATTTTATAGATGAAGTAAAGAAAGAACTGGATGAACAATATCTTGATGGACTTATTAACCAGTTCAAAAGGATAGAAAGCGGAAATTTATACAGATTTAATTACAGAGGCAGTGATAAAATAGCGGCTGAAGTCGGCAAATTAAATATATTTGATCAATGGAGTTATGATGAATCAGGCACTGATGAATTTGAAATTCCTCGCGTCGATTCTGATGTTTTTAATGACGATCACTCTGCAAGAGAACTGCAAGAAAAGTTTGAAGGCTTAACACTATCACAAAAAAATGCACTCCAAGATCAAGGCATTCTTGATTACCTTGGAATGGTCAAACTAACTTCTACCCACATATCAGAATCTGAATATGAAAATTTAAATAAACTAAAGCTGATTTTTGAGTTTATAGAAATTCCTGGAAACGATATTCACGACCTAATAAAATTACAGTCAAATGAATTAAAAAAACAAATATTTGATAATTTAAGTAAGATTAACGAACTTGTAAAAATAGGAATTCCATTTAATAGCCTAATTAAGCCAGAAGCATTTGAAATAAGAAAAGAACTTCTGGAATATAGTTATCTAGCAAATGAATTGATAGGCGCTCGAATTTCATTTGAAATGCTAATGGAACTAAAGCCGGAAGATTTCAGAAACCAAGTTTTTAAAAATGCTGCGCAGATAGGCATGATAATAGGGAGGGATTTTACACTAGCCGATTTAGCCGCGTTAGAATCAACACTCAGAGAACAAGTCATTAACCATGCTTATAGTATCTACGAGTATCTAAAAATACCCGGCAATTCAATCAATGACCTGATTTTATTACAGCCGGAAGAGATTAGATTGCTTGCAACAAGGAAAGCCGAAGGTATTGCGGAGATGATCAAGGTCGGGGTTTCATTTGAGTATCTCATCAGATTAGAACCAATGTTAAGAGAGAAAATTATACACGGATCCCTTAATCTTTCTGTATTATTGGCACTTTCTAAAATATCAATTGAAGATTTTATTAATTTAGCGCAACGTGATTTCAGAGATGCCTTATTAAATGAAAACCCTGAATTCATATTGGCTGTCATTGAGTTAATTGAAAAGGGATTTTCGTTTTCTAGTTTACAGCTGCTAGAATCAAGGGATGATTTGATAAAATCGTACAGAAAAACCCGAAAATTTTTCGAGAGTGTTAATATTTCAAATGCAGAGTTAAAAGAACTAAAGGATGATTTTCGATACACAGTATTTATGAATGCTGTAAATATAATGGGGCAAATACATTCTTCTAACGCCACCCTGCAAGAAAGTTTAGCGTTTAATGAAGCAACTCTCAAGTCTCGATTTACAGAACCAACCTGTAGCTTTATGATAGAACTAAAGAAAATAAGAGAAAAAAACTTCGGCTCTAAACTGATATTATCAAATTTATATCAACTATCAATTTATAAAAAATTATCAGCTGAGGAGTGTGATTTTGTCAAAAATAATGCCGGGAAAATTGAACATCTTTTTTTAAAACAGGAAGATAGACTGGAACATTATCATGGTTCATTCATTTTTCCGGAATTAAAGCAACTTGATTGTCACATGGAAGACTTCAGTAATATCTCATCTGCGCCAAAAATTACTTTTCTACATATTAATCTATCGCAACCAACGCTGTGTGATATTTCAGATGAAAAAAATGAAAATCTAACAGTAAACTGTATTTATTTTAACATGGACTCAATTCCTCTAATTAACAGGCTAGAAATTGACTTGGGGTTAAATGAAAAACAAGGTGAATTTTTGGCTTCGAATGAAACGTCTTATAGCAAAAACTTAATTGAATTAAGTATCTCTGGTCTTTTGTACCCTGGGCTTAGTTTTATTGATTTGCTCATTAAAAATTCCCCTAATTTGCGCTTGCTCGAACTACATGACTCCAATTTCAGCGAAGAAAAATTGAATCAATACACTGAAATGTTTCCCAGTTTGACCATTCATATTCATCGCTTTTCTGGCACAGAAATTAAAAAATCAGAAATGGATGAAGACGCTGTTTATACTAATATTAACAGCTCAACGACATTAACTTCTGATTTCGACACCAAGCACAATCCCGATAAAAAATTTATTTTAACAGCAGCCTGCAAACATATTAGCAAAAACAAGATAAACTCATTTAGATTTACGCGTGATAATATTTACACCTTAGATGCGGATGCGTTATTGCAGCCCACCTACGCGCATAACAACATGTTCTATTTATTCCCAATCGAAAACGAAGTAACACTAACCGATGTTAATCATGATTTTTACGAGTTTACTCAAGAAATTGATATGCCTGAAAATACCACTCTAAGACTTTCTTCACTGTCGGCACATGATGTTTTATTCCAATTAAAATTAAATGGGATGCCGCTTAGAAATTCAGAAATCGACACAACAAGAGATGACTTAGGTTTTTACACAATAACAACACGCACAAGATTGAAAGGGCAATTAAATTATATTTTCGATGTTCCTGACTCTATAAGACAACAAGAATTAATTAAACATTTACCCGTTCAAGCACAAGAATTATTCAACACCATAAGATCTTTCCCCTCAAGCGGTGTTGCAGCACTTGAATTTACAAAAAAAGCCACTCCTGCTGACATGCTAAAATTAATGTTTGAAAAAAAATCTGCTTCATGTCGGCATCGCGTTGCAATTTTTTTACTTTATTTTCGCGAATTAAAAAAGACCAGCCCTGCAAGTTATGCTCATATTGAAGTGCGTATTGCATCAAAAGGTGGCGCTCATGCCAATATTGAAATATCACTGGATGGTGGAAATCAATGGAGTGAATTGGATTTAGGCGGATACCATATAAAATTTCAATATCAAAATATTTCAGAACGGGCAAAAAAACCATCGTCAGTGGAAATTGAACATAAACACAATGCGTTATTGGAAAAATTAAAAACGTTATCTGCGCGCCTGGAAACAGAGAAAAATCCGGAAGAAAAAAAACACATGGAGGATATGCTGGAAAAATTATCAGGCGAATTAAAAACGCTACCAAATGCAGAAATGTCAGCTACACTTCCTCCCATACAATTTTCATCTAAAAAATCAAAAGACATGCCGCAATTAGATTTTCAAACTGTACTCAGTCAAATTGATAAAAACACAGCGCAAAATGTATTGCTTTGCGTTAAGAAACCCTCTGACATATATTGTTGCTTATCTCACATTCGAAATTTATACAAGGCAGGAGGAAAAATTCAACGTCCTATTTTTTATATTGATTCACCGGAGAAAATGCGTACTTCACTGAAGAGATTGAAACTCAATTCCGATAGGACAGAGTGCACAATGCTTCAACCACCCGCAGGATTATTACATGACTTTTTAATATTGCATAAAGATTCTGATCCCGCGCCAATCATTGTTATTAATTGGGATAATTTCAGTTTTTCTGAAATAATCTCCTTTAATGCCGCTTATGATTTGATAAACCGTTTTGCAGGAACAACACCCATTCCAACTGACGCAACGGTTGTCAGTATTCACAGCAGCAATGAAAAAATGAAGGATTTATTGCTCGATGCTTCATTTGTTTCGCGTCATACAAAAGGTGGCGTTCATGATTTTTCAGAAAAAACATTACCGCCTATTCCTCAAATAAAAAACACAATCGCTCGTTCCGCACCCGAAAAAAAACTCAGTATTAATTTACATCAGTCGCCTCGGTGGCACGATATTTTAATCGGATATTCCTATGTTGATGGCGATAAATCGAAATGGCATGACGGAGAGTTGTTAGCGCTATTAATAGATCATGATATAACCTCAATAGCGTTTATTAACCCGCCAATTGCTGATCTCGCGTTTGAAAATTTATTGGCAGACCTAAGGTCAGGGCAGCCACTTTTATTGCTTAACCAACGCATTCCTATTAGACCAGTTGAAATTTCCGTTGTAACAGAGCCGGAATTTACACTGAATGTATCTATTGATTTGTCATACACGGAAAATATTATACCTGCCAGTTACGTTATTAACGCATCTACTTTCGAGCAATGTTTACATTCAAAAATAATTAATGCCGATGGACTGTCATTTCGTCAAAAGGGCTTGTTAGAAAAAAATATGAATGGGACATTAGCCTTATGTATTACTGGTGCATTAAGTGATTCACAGTGGTCTTTACTATTAGATTCCGCCAAAAAATATAAAGTAAGGCTGGAAGTTGCGTTAACACAAGGTGTTACGCTTCCCGCTCGTTTTCCTTATATAATAAGCCATAAAACTTTTTCGGCAACCACTGCTTCTCCTGCACGTTTTATTATTACAGACAATATTGAATACACCGTATCAATTATTGAGAATCAATTTAAGAATTCGATTAAAGTGATTGATATATCAGAAATCAGCGTTGATGATCTATTCTGTAAAATTGACTTTATCGTTTCCAGCGATCACTTCTTATTTGCAAAAAAATTCACGGATATTTGGTTAGCATTGCAAGCAGGTGAAACTGTGATTCTTAAAGGCAACATCACTAACGATCTATTTAACTATTTTTCGTCATTATTGGCTCCAACGCCTTACTTTATGCTCGAAGGTCAAAAAATTGCTTTACCTGGAAAATTAATTTTTATAACAGACAAAACTTTCAAACCACCCGCTTGGTTACACACTGAAAAAGAAAGCACACCTATAGAAAGCAAAAAAAGAATTTGTATTCGAACTTTGATGCTTAGAAAGCTGGATCCAGACGATTTATCTTTGGAAGCTTGCAACCTATTTGAAGCCAATCGTTTAAATAGGACGCTACATGTTTTGCAGCATTCTCCTTACGCAGTACTTGAAGGCCCTCCAGGCGCAGGTAAAAGTTACTTTATACGCGTATTAAAAAATCAGCCGCGCGTTAAAATTTACCGTGAAAATGAAATTGAAAAATGGGCTACAGAGAAATTTGACGGACTGAAAATATTATTTCGTGATGAAATTAATATGCGGAATACTGATTGCAGTCAGGATCGCGACTTAATGAATATGACACGATCATTTTTTCATAATGCCAGGTATTTTAAACCTGATGAAAATTGCAGAATACTGTATGCGCAAAATCCAAATGATTTTGCGGGTGAGCGTCGAGAACCTAAATTATTTCAGGATCACCCTGAAATTAAAATACATTTTGGAACAATGCATAAGGCATTTTTACTTCACCGTATTTTAAAACCTATTTTTGAAACCACTTTTATTCCGCCTGAGTTTTCTGAATGCGAAGCTGAAAATCGGGCGAAAATTATTTTGAAAAACCACAGCGCTGTTCGAAGCATGCGCGATTTACAAAACCAAGCTATTATTGAATGTGCATTACACAGAGACCCTATTCCACCCAAACCTTTAGCTGCCACAAAAGAAATTTGCTTTGGCGAAAATAATTTTATCATAACCGCTTCGCGCTCAGAGCCTTATCGCAATCTATTAACACTATTGCGAGTAAGAAAATTTAAACGTGCATTGTGCAAAGATAATAGATTTAACAATTCAAGGTTTGACGGTGCTAAATATAACGGCCTTAATGGCGCTGCATTACAAGGCCCTTCCGGCATTGGTAAAAGTGAATTTTTCGAAAAAATATTACCAGATGAAAAATATATCGATGCAACGCCCAATCAAAATCACAGTCAAGCACAAATTGACGCCATCATCGAAGCTAAAAAAACCGGGGAGTTTTTTTACAAGCTCCCCGTTGAAATAGACATCGTTGAAAAAATAAGGTTATTAGATCAGGCGTTTCATGAAGGAGCAATGATCATTATCAATGAAATTGATACATGTAAATTAATTGAAGCTTATTTAAATACCTATTTAACAGGTGAAGACATGGACAGGGAGCGCCCTAAAAAACTTGGGTTTGCTATTTTATGTACTTTTAATGGTGGCGCCATGAAAGGCAGGGAAATATTACCGACACCTTTATTGTCAAGAATGTTACCTTTGAAGCTTGACGAATATCATTGCGATGAATTAATTCAAATATTAAAAGCAAAACTTATTATGCCATCAGACAATAACAATGATCTTGCGACTATTTTAAAAGAAAACATGATCAACTACTTAGTTAGCGAATTTTTGTTAGAACAAAGCATAAGCCGTGAAGTAGCGCCTACTTTTAGAGATTTATATGACATTGCAAAAACTTATTTTAATGATTTCTTTGATCGTTATGTGCAATGCAACCTATCAATGGATCAGCATAAATTTATGTTGGTTTATCGCTGCCATCCTCAGCACGCTAATTTATTGTTTCAGTTTGAACATAACACATTGGATCCTAAAAAAATGGGGCTTCTAGAAATGAATAACGCACTCAGAAAATCGAACGTGAGTGCATCACTTTTTAATCCCAGATTAGCAAGCGAAGCAGCAGATTCTTGCGTCAAACAAGACGATAGAGCGCCAAAATTTGATATGTAATTGATACTGACTCAGCCCGCCCCCTCCACGCTTTGATAATCAAGAAGAAATTTTTTTAGTTTGTCAATTGGCATTGGTCTGGCAAGCAAATATCCCTGAATGCAATCAACACCGATCGCATTCAAAATGGTGAGCTGCTCCTGAGTTTCAACACCTTCAGCTATCACATTAATTTCCAACTCTCTTGAAAGTTGCACCATGGCTGAAATAAGCGCTTTCGCAATTTTTTCGCCCTTTGTATTTAATTTTGCTATAAATGTCTTGTCAATTTTAATAGTATCAAACTGATAATCCAATAAGCGATTCATTGAAGAGTGTTTAACAGCAAAGTCATCAATCGCCAAGCTAATATTGGCTTCCTTTAAACTCGTGGACACAGCACGTATGTCTTCACTTTTCTCTGAGCTGTATTCAATCAAGCTTTCTTCCGTCAACTCAAATTCAAAGGTAAAGAGTTTGGAAATTTTCGCGTGATTAATTTTTTGAATTAAGGCGACAACATGATCTTTAAAATTATTGACGTTTAAATCAAGATTAATTGAAATTTTTATGGGTATATTTAACTGCACTAAGGAGCGACAATCACTTAAAACATAATCCAGCACATAATCATTTAGCTTCGCAGACAGGCCCATTTTCTGAATTGAATGAATGAAACGTTCCGGGCTTTCTTGTGTTTCGAGATCCTCATTTTTCCAACGCAAAAGTGCTTCAATAGCAACAACTTTGTTTGCTTTAACATTAATTTCAGGCTGATATACAAAGTAAAACTCATTATTTTTAAGTGCTTTTTCAGTCATTTGCTCTAATTTTTGTTTTTCCTCGAAGTCCATATTAAATTGATCACAATAAAAACAAAAGCCGATTCCTCTTTTTTTTGCTTCATATAGCGCCAAATCAACATGCCCCATCAATTCCTCAAAGTTTTTAGAGCCTTCAGCGTAACATGCGATACCTATGGTTACGCCCACTTTTATTTTATGGCCAGCCAAAACAATCGGGGTATCAAAAATATCCACAATACGCTTTGCAACAACACCCGCATCAGCATAGGATTCTAACTCATCTAAAACAATGATAAATTCATCACCGCCAACGCGCGCAATAAAATCCTTTTCTTTTAAGATTGATTTAATTCTTTTTACAAACAACACCAAGAGATCGTCACCAGCAGGATGACCATAAAAATCATTTATTTTTTTAAAATTATTAAAATCAGCCATCAACAGACATAATTTTTCACCCTCATTTTTTTTAGAGAGCAACGCATCAAGATAAGGGTGCAAATAAAAGCGATTATACGCATTTGTTAACGCATCTTTTTTTGCCATATCACTGACCATGTCTATATTCTTGGCAGACTCAATAATGGAGACAAGAATTTGGATCAGCGCCTCTAGGTCGTGAAGAACAGCCTCACTATATCCTCCAGGGCGATTACCAACACCCAGCATGGCAATCAAGCCTTCCTTGCCATGAATTGGCACGCCAAGATAAGCATTCAACGGAGGGTGTCCTTTCGGCAGCCCCCCAGCTCTATGATCTGTTGCAGGATTATTTGAAATAACAGCTTCGCCAGTTCTAAGCGTATATCCAAACAGGGTATTTAAGTTTCTAAACTCAAGACCTTCCTTTTCATATTTCTCGTAAAGTTGCTTTGTTTCTTCATCCCATGAAATATCCGTCATCGCATACGCTTTTAAATAAGGCGCGTCATTTTTATCTTTTAAAACCGCGCCTATAAATCCATATTCACTATTCGTATGACGCAACAAGAAATCCAATATGTAACTGAACAGTTTTTCAGGCGCTGTGTTTTTTATGTAAATTTCTTGAATTTTTGCAATTTCACCCAGGTAAGCAGCGGAACGCCTTTTTTCAAAAAATTCATCCTCAATCAACAGTGAAAAATCTTTTAGGTATTGTAATTTTTCTCTGGGAAAATGACGTGGTTTGGTGTCGATAATACACAAAGAGCCCACTTTATAGCCCGAGGCATTTTTCAGCGGCACGCCAGTATAAAATCGAATTTTAGGCTCTTCCGTTACCAGCGGGTTGTCACTAAACCGATCATCCAGTAAAGTGTCTTCCACAATAAAAAAATCATCTTGTAAAATCGTGTGACCACAAAATGAAACGTCTCTGCTGGTTTCGCAAACATCCAGCCCTTGTATTGACTTAAACCATTGACGCTCAGCGTCTACAAGGGAAATAGCAACAATCGGGACATCAAAAAAGTATTTAATGAGTTTGGTGATAGCGTCATAGGATGGCTCTGGTTTTGTATCCAGCAGACACAAAGCGTGAAGCGCCTTTAATCGGTCCGTTTCACCAGCAGGAATTTCAGGTTTTTTCACTTTAGCAACATCCTTGTGATCTAATATCTAACCCGTTTTTTTCAGAACATTATCGATCCTACCATCTAAGGCTGCACAATCGCCATCAAAATTATGCCAAACAGCAGCAAGGTTGGCACCTCATTAAAAAAACGATAAAACTTTTCTGAAAACGTATTTCGATCGAATCTAAATAACTGCATTAAGTATCCGCAATAAACATGATAGAGCCACAGCAATATAACCAAACACATTTTAACGACAAAATAACCATGCTGAAGTAATTCAAGCTTAAAATGTAAGAGCACCAGGCCAAAAATAGTGGTCAACAGGCCCGCCGGCGTCATAATCATCCAAAATAATTTGTGCTCCATGATTTTGAATCGCGCCGAACCCCTCTGATCATCCGTACACTGCGTGTGGTATACAAACAATCGCGGCAAATAAAACAGCCCCGCAAACCAAGCAACCATGGAAATAAGATGCAGCGCTAAAATCCATTTCATCACCGTAAATCCTCATAGTAAATGATATTGCGTATTATTCTATGCATTCCCACAGGATGCATAAGCGTGTTAACAGCATGATATAACAAGGGAATTCCAATGAGAATACAAATTGCGCGCACAGGATGCGCCATTATCTTGATATGTTCACTGATTTTCACTGTGCATTGCCTTGTTTAGCTGTGTCGATGAGGACAATTGTAACAAGAATTGACGCGGCTTGTAAAAAAACTGATAATGCTGGCTATTAAGCACCCATACATTACCTTTACTTTAGTGTTGATTATGCCAAAAACAGCCGAAGCAATTCCCGCAACCGACACACTCATCTTCACCGATGCTGCAGCGACCAAGGTTTATTCACTAATAGTTGAAGAAAACAATCCCCAATTGAATCTCCGCGTATTTATTACTGGTGGTGGTTGCTCTGGTTTTCAATATGGATTTACCTTTGACGAAACAATTAATGACGATGATTTTGTTGTTGTGAAAAAAATCACACCTGAAAATACAGAAAAAAATAGCGCAATAGAGGTTAAATTACTCGTCGATGCCATGAGTTTTCAATACCTCAAAAATGCTGAAATTGATTATCGAGAAGATATTAATGGCGCACAATTTATTATTCGCAATCCTAATGCGAAAACGACTTGCGGATGCGGCTCATCATTTTCCGCGTAGGACGTGTTCAGTTAAATAAACATCAAATCGACTGCTTTTCCCTTCGAAAACAATATCCGGCTTTTGATTGCAAAGCAGCGGCGCTAATCGTGCGCGTTTGACCACCACTCTTTTTTTCGCGATTTTCAATGCAGCAGGCAATAATGCTTCAGCGTCCACATCATCTCCCACCACTTCGCGCAAAATACGCATTTCTTTTTTTACCAGCGCTGATTTTGTTTTTTCTGGAAACATAGGGTCGATATAAATAACATCCGGGTAATTTTTTTCATCTAATTGAGAAAAATAATTAAGCGCATCGACATTAATCAACTTTAATGACAGCTGCTGAAACCAATATTCTTGCTGTGCGCGCAATAACCCGTCGCTCGGCGAACGCTCACACATCATCACATCGCAACCCAAGGTAGCCAACACAAATGCATCACGTCCTAAGCCGGCCGTTACATCCAAAACATGCAATTTTTGTTTTGATTTAATGCCAACGGCTTTCGCAATAGATTGTTTTTTTCCGCCGCCACAGTGACGACGATGATTTAAAGGGCCTTGCAGAAAATCAACAAACAGCGGGCTAAATGAATTTTCTGAATTTATTTTTAAGGCCAAGTGTGTTTCAGTCACAATTAATAATGCCTTATAATTTTGCAAATTTAATTCTGTCAGCGGTAATTTTAATTTTTCAGATAACTGTTTTGCAAGAAATATTAAATCGGGGCTGGTATAAGAAATAGCAATATTTTGCTGCATAGTTTATTTTCTACTCGCTTACGCTCAGGGCGCTGAGATTTCTTCAATCACGTCTAAGAAATCTGAGGCAATATTTAAATTAAATAATTTATCCAATTCTCTGGCGCAGGTTGGGCTGGTGACATTAATTTCCGTCAAATAATCCCCAATCACATCCAAGCCAACAAACAACAATCCCTTTTCTTTTAACGTAGGGCCAACTTGTTCGCAAATCCAACGATCACGATCCGTCAATTCACGTCCTTCATGCCTTGCGCCAGCCGCCAAATTACCGCGAAAATCATCCTCCGCGGGTATGCGCGCTAAGGCATAAGGTACCGGCTCGCCATTGATCATTAAAATTCTTTTATCACCCTGAGTAATATCTGGAATGAATTTCTGCACAGTCACCAATCGCGTATTTTTTTGTGTCACGGTTTCGATAATGACATTGCGATTAGGATCGTCATGCGATAAGCGAAAAATAGAATGTCCACCCATGCCATCTAACGGCTTAATTACGGCATGTTTAACCGAATGCACAAAATCGATAATTAAATCAGATTGCGTTGTTACCAATGTTTTTGGGCAGCACTGCGGAAACCATGACGTGAATAATTTTTCATTGGCGTCGCGCAAACTAGAAGGTTTATTTAAAACAATCAACCCTTGCGACTCTGCTTGCTCTAACAAATAGGTTAAATAAATATAATTCATATCGACCGGCGGATCTTTTCGCATTAACAATACATCTAAATCAACCAAGGGTTGCTCTTCGATTTCACCGAGATTAAAAGGATTATTTTCATCGTCGATCACTTCAAGAAATTGCATACGCGCCCAAGCAATACCATCACGCAACCAAATGTTTTCAGGCATGATGACGCAATTTTTCCATCCCCGTTCTTGTGATGCCAATAACATCGCAAAGGTCGTGTCTTTTTTGATGTTTATTTTTTCCAAAGGGTCAATCAAAAATCCAATATTCATATTTTTCTCACATTCGCGCGGTCGCTAGCGCTTCCGCTTCCATTCACTCAAGTAAACACTGTTCACGCTCACACTTCTCTCGCTGCAGCCATCATCGCCAACCTTCCAACAACGCCATAAGCATAGAAACGATTAACGTGCTCGACTTTATCTATGTTTGTTTTTCCGCACGGCGGCAAATGACAATTTTTTGCAAATGCCAATGGCTGGAAATCCATCCCTGGCGCATTTAAATTTTCATCATTACTGCGGTTTTTATGGATACGATAAAATCCACCCACAACATGTCGACCGATGTGATAAACGACTGGCTCTGCAACCGCTTTATCATCCCCAACAGTTTCAAATGTATAAACACCTTCTTGCATAATAACTTTAGTAACCGGATTGCCACCCTTAAGCGAGCCCATTTTATTGCGTTGTTTGCGATTTAATTGCAATAATTCATTCGCGTTTTTGATCATCATGACCGCCATACCATAAGTCCCTTGATCCGCTTTAACAACCACAAATGGCGGCTGATCAATTTTATATTCAGCATATTTTTGGCGGATTTTATCAAATAAAATCGCGGCGCGTTTTGCCAAGCACTCATGGCCTTCTGAAGTTGAAAAATCCACTTCATCACAATGATCAAAATACGGATTAATTAGCCAGGGGTCTAAATCAATCTCTTTTGAAAATTCTTCACAAACCGCATCATAAAAACGGAAATGATCAGACTTCAAGCGCATCGACCAGCCCAGCTTTAATGCCGGCATAAAGGCTTGTTTTGTATCCTTTAAAATATCAGGGATTCCAGCAGAAAAATCATTATTTAGGATAATACAACAAGGGAAATAATCTTTGACCCCGACACGGTCATTTTCGCGAATCAAGGGTTCTAATATAATTTCGCGTCCAGATGGCAATAATTGTTTTAAGGGTTCGATTAAGTCGGGGATTAACGATGCAATTCGCACATGAAATCCTGCGCGTTCCAAAATTTCAGATAACGTTGCTAAATTCTCAAAATAAAATACATTGCGTGTGTGGCTTTCGGGAATTAATAATAGACGCGTTGCATTCGGACATTTTTCGGCTACTGTCGCTTGCACTGCTTGCACGCACAAGGCCATCATTTCCGGGTTTAAATTATTAAATCCCGCGGGGAATAAATTCGTATCCACTGGCGCCAATTTAAAGCCCGCATTACGCAAATCAACCGATCCATAAAAGGCAGGTGGCGTTAATTGCCACTGCTTTCGAAACCAACTTTCTATCGCAACCTGGGATGCTAAAAACTTTTTCTCTAAAGCCAATAACGGCCCTGTCAACGCTGTTTCTAAATGAGGCACTTGCAGCATATTTTTATCCTGAACAGCATAAAGTAGAGTTACAATCCAATGGCACTACCTTAATAAAAAAGCATTATGAATTTGCGCGACTGATTGTGAGCGAGGTATTTTTGAAACCCTCATTTTCATGGAAGAAAATGAGGAGCCCCCATGGATGGGTTCACGGCAAGTTTCAAAAATATCCTCCGAAC
>JAPLRF010000061.1 GCA_026399315.1 Gammaproteobacteria bacterium | reverse complement strand
ACATGCATATAAGTGACGTATTATTGTGAACTTCAATAAAGCTGACAATAAACGAAACTAAACTGGTAATTAAAACATTAATTAAATACATTAAGGCTGTTGCTGTTCCTGAAATATGCCGAAAAAGTGATAATCCTTTTCCCATCGACATGGGGAAAATAAACCCTGTTGAAAAATACATTAATGCACTGGTAATAATGATAAGAATAATGTTCTTCTCAAAAAAGAAGCTTGAAATAATGGAAGCTATAGTCATTATAAAGAAAAAGTGAATTACAAATAAATATAGCTTTTCAACTGAATGCTTTTTTAAAAAATGACGACACGCAAATGTGGAAATCAGAAAAACAACGCCAAGCCACAATGCCACATGTCCAAAAAATATAGGTGAGTAATGAAATTCATTTTGAATGAGGAATGGCCCTGCTGTATTAAAAACAATAATCAGTGAATAGGCTAACCCCATTAAAACAACAATACACATAAATAAACGATTCGAAATCACCGCTATTAAATTTGTTTTAATTGTCTTTAATCTTAATGGATGTCGATTGAAATGTGTTTCTGGGATAATGATAAATGATGCGATAAATCCAATGAATGCGATTATCGAGAAAAAGATAAACCCAGCTTCCCATCCAAAATAAAATTGCAGATAGCCACCGATAACAGGACCGAGAACGGGGCCTAATCCCCACATGGTTCCGATTAACGTTCCCATGCGCGTTAATTTTTCTGGCGGTAAAATATCTGAAAACACGGAACGTGCAACAACTGCGTAAGAACCTAAAGTTATCCCTTGTAAAATTCGAGATAAAAGTATGATGTCCATGCTAGGAAAAAATACGGGGAGTAAACTTACAATGACAAACAAAAATAATGAAATACGAATTATTTTTTGTCGACCCCATGCGTCAGTTAAAAATCCCGTGAAAAAATTTCCGAATGCATAGCCAAGCAAATATATTGCGATAATATTTTTTGCTGCGGAATTGGGGACATGTAGACCATTCGCAATAGCGGGTAATGAGGGTGCAATTAAATCAACGCCCATGCCAACTAACACAGTTAAACCGAGTAGCGTCCAGACAACACGTTTTGCATGGTGTTCGGGTAATGCTGTTCCGATATCGTTTGCCATGATCGTCTCTAAATTATTATATTTATCAGTCTTTAACTATAACAATTTCATAATCAAACTGATATGAAACAAGATTTTGACCTATTTTTAATTTAAATACATAGGGTTTTTCCTGATTTTTATTGCTTTTAGATACGATATTATTTATCAATACTCACTAAGCGGAGAACGCAGAAATGACACAGATGAGATCAATATTGAATTATGTATACCCAGGACAATGGTTTCGGTTTTGCGCAACAATTGAAAAAATGCTTTTTGCATCTCCCATTGAAAATTTTTCGTTTTGGTTAATCATCAGTCACCATTCAGTGTTAATTTTTCAGCCTTGATTTTAGCTTCCAAAAAATATTTTTCCTGACGTGTTTTTTCTAGTTGTTCTTCTAAATGGTGTATTGTTTTCTCAAAGGTATCCGATGCGGTTTTCGCTAACATCTCATTGTTTTGCAATGTTTTAACTTGAATATAAAGATCGGTATTTTCTTTATTTTTATTCTCTAGTGACAGAGACAATTGATTTTCAATTGTCTCTAATCGTTGAATGGTGTTTTTAAATTCTCTATTTTCAGATAGTAAAGAATCATGCGCTTGTTGAACTGAGTGATTGCTGCTTTTGAGATAATCAAAATCAGCCAGCAATTTATTATGTGTGTCATTTAAATTTTCAAGACGTGTTTGATAACTTATTTTATCTTGCGACGTGATATTTAGTTCATTTTGCAGTTGTGCATATTTGCTGCGTTCATTTTCAAGTGAGAGCATTTGTTCTTGTCGTTGCTGTTCAATTGAATTCTGGTAATGCATTAAATTGTCTTGTGTGTTTTTTAGGTGTTGATGTAGTTCTTCATTTGCTTTTTTTTGATCGCTGATAATCCAGTCTTGGGCTATATTGCGTTGTTGGAGCGTCAGATTGTTATTTTTCTCAGATTGCAGCGTGTTTTCCAATTGCATTAATTGCGATGCTTGAACGTCCAATTTTTCGGAAAGCTTTTTAATCTCATCGTGCAGTAGGGCGTTTTGATTTTGCGTTAGCGCGATACTATTTTTCGCCTCATTAATTTCAGCATTCGCTTTTGCTTGATGCTCTTCAATTCTTTTATCAGCGTCAGATTGTATTTTTTCCCATAAAGCTTGAATCAAATTTTGCAGCTCATTGGGGATTCCGGTATCAGTGACATTTTTAACACCATTTTTTGTTTTCCATTCCTGAAAATATTTTGCAATGGTGCTGCGACTGCCGGTTTTTAGCTCTTCTCTGATTGCATCAACGGTTGGGTTCTTTTGATTGCCTTGGATGGTGGAAATGGCATTAGACACATCAAGATAAGTTATCCCTGTTCTACCCATGATTATTCCCTTTTATATTTATCATGACGTAACGTATTATTTAATATAACGTGATATGGTTAGATTTGCAAATTTAAATATGAATTAGTATTACAATCGATAAGAAAGATTATCGATTGTAATGTGGGATTAAGTGCAATAAACTGGTGTACTACAGGTGTTTTGATAGGGATTTTGAGATGGATTTAATGGAAGTTGAAATTGTGTCTGCTAGCGATAAATTGCCGTTATTACGTAATGAAGAAAATGCTGTTGGCTTTACTCGTCAAGATTACATCCATGCAGCGACATCCAATAACACACGCAAAGCTTACCAATCTGATATTCGTCATTTTATCAATTGGGGTGGATTGCTGCCGGCATCTCCTGATTCAATCGTCAATTATCTGCATCAGCATGCTGCTGTGTTAAATCCTCGTACCCTGCATCGTCGACTCACCGCCATTAAGCAATGGCACCTGACACAGAGTTTTGCTGATCCAACATCACATCCACACATTCGAAAAACATTAACCGGTATTAAAAACATGCACGGAAAGCCCAAGGACAAAGCGCCGGCATTAACGCTGGATTATTTGAAAAAGATTATTTCCGTTTTGAGTCAGTCTGTTCGGTTAATTGATATCCGCAACAATGCGCTTATGCAACTTGGATTTTTTGGTGCGTTTCGACGATCAGAATTAGTCGCGATTAAGTGGGACGATATCACGTTTTTAAAAGAGGGTATTGAGCTTATCATTCCGCGATCGAAGACTGATCAAGGTGGAGAAGGGCAGGTGTGCGCTATTCCAAATGGAAATGATGCTGTTTGCGCTGTGCAGGCATTGAAGTTGTGGAAAGAATATTCAGGATTGAATGAAGGATACGTTTTTCGCGGAATTTCAAAATCAGAAAATATTTTGCATCACGCGATTAAATCCAATCAAGTGAATTTAATAATCAAAAAAATTGCGTATGATTGCGGTTTAGAAAATGCCGATGATTTTAGCGCACACAGCTTGCGTCGTGGATTTGCAACGGAAGCGGCAAAACGTAATGCACCGTTTCAATCGATTATGCGGCAGGGTCGATGGAAACATGAAGGGACGGTCCTGGGGTATATTGAGGATGGGAAGCGATTTGAGGAAAATGCCGCTAGTATAATGTTTTCAAAATTCTGAGGCATTAATTAACCCCGCACTTATGCTTCAAAAACAATTGAATAACACATATACAGTCCCCATATATTTTTATAATAGTAGTTTACTTAACAGGATGAGTTAAATATTTCATGTGGCTGGAAGCCAGGAATAAAAAAGGATACATCTGTGCGACTAGCAACACAAAGCCGATTTTTACGAGACTATCTTCAAAACTGCCTATCTGAAATGCAAAATATCGTGCAAACAGCAAGTGATGAGTTGTTAAGCGAAACTAACTGCGCTGCCTATATTAAAATACTAATAGAGAAATATTCAATTCAGACGTTGCTGCTGCATCTCGATCGAAAAACAATCTCAACATATCAAAAAACACTATCAGGCAGCGAACTGCGAGTTGATATACGGACTCTCTACGGTTCACGTCAGACTAAGCAAACTGTATTGCGGTGTCATCTGCCTATTTCTGGTGATGCGGAATTACTTGAACTTGACCCAATGACAAGCAACAGACTATCGCTTCCAAAGCTTATTCTTATTAATGGTGAAATTTGTTTTGATGTGTTTTTCAATTCCAATCAACCTGAAGAATCTACTTCAGCTATTCAACGAAATATTACGTGGATAGAGCAGCAGATGGCTAATATCAATAACGAGCTTTCTACTTATAACGCCCAACTTAAAAACCAAGTAGATCAAGCTATCCAACTAAAACGAATAAATATCAATTGTGTATCAGATGCTCTAGCCAGTATTGATATTCCACTGAGAAAGGAACCGATCCAAACTATGTTGCCTAATAATTTATCTCCGATTAAATCACTAGCATGCAGTAAATATTATTCAGTTGGAATTTCTTATGGTGGATTAGACAAAAACATTGCAGAAGAAATCAATATTTTTCTTAAAAATCATGCGGTACGCACTTGGTTTTTTGCGGACGATGCAATTCCAGGTAAAAAATTGCATCGCACGATGACAGAACTGGCGAATGAGAACGAACGTGTTATTTTACTTTGCTCAAAGTCATCGTTAGACAGACCTGGAGTATTAAATGAAATTGAAAACGTGCTTGTACGGGAAGCCAAAGATGGAGGCAGCTCAGTAATAATTCCCATTGCTCTTGATGACCATGTTTTTGAAAAATGGGAACCAGAAAATTCTGATATTGCAACACAAATTAAAAGTAGAATAATCGTAACAATCGATCAAGATATCAATACGGAAAAATCACAGAAAGCATTAAACAAACTATTAAGGGCACTTATCAAAAATCCTTAAAAGTTTGCAATATTTCATGATCAACTGGTTTCAAAAGGAAGTATTATAAATGAACTCAATAACACGAGAATTACAAAAAGAATCGTTACGCACTGATACTTCAATATCTGATTTACTGCTCAAAGCATTGCTCGTATCTCGTAAACTTAAATTAAATGAACTTAAAATTTGGATTGAAAATGAACTATCAGGATATAAAAATACTGATGAATTGCCATTTTATAGAATAACTCAGTGTCAAATAAGAATGTATAATCCATATCATGGATGGGGTCCAGTTCTTTTCTCTACAAAGGAACAGGAAAAAACTTTTAATAGAACACATATAATGCAATCAATTTCAGAAATTGAAAGCCTTCGAAAAAAAATTGATGAGAAAGATCATGGCTATATAAGTATGTTGCTTTCAAGCGAACAAATTTTAATGATACAAAAAATGACATCATCTGACTTTCCTGTTGAATGCCTTGTTCCTAGCACTACGATAGACAAAGTTTGTGAGTCCGTCAGAAAAATAATACTTGATTGGTCATTGACCCTTGAAGAACAAGGAATTCTTGGTGAAGATATGTCTTTTACAGATAAAGAAAAAGAAAAAGTTGGCGATATTCATCAATACACAATTAATTTTCATGGGATTCTTGGTAATGTTAATAACAGCAAGGTTGATCAAAACTTTGATTTTTCTGTAAATGAAAATGATTTATCTAGTTTAATTTCAGCTCTTGAGGAACTTCAAATTGAAAAATCAGATATTATTGCTTTATCTGAAGCAATTAAATCTGATAAAAAACCAGCATCAAAAAAAACCTTCGGAAAAAATGTTTCAGCTTGGATTGGACGTATAACTTCAAAAGCCGCAGAAGGAGCGTATCATGTTAGCGTTGACGTTTTAACTGGAATAATTTCAAAATTAATAACTAACTATTACGGCTTTTAATCTAAGATATAAAAAGTTATTTCTGAGTATGGGTAAACAACGTATAGCTGAATTTATTAAAAAACACCTAATTTTACAGTGCTTTTTAATATTTTTACTAAGCCCTATAAATTAAAGTTTTCTATTTTTAATAAAAGGAATAAAAATAAATGCAAAAGGGCCTAAAATAAGACCAACAATAAACCAAACAGTAGTATTAGCGCCCCGCTTCTTAGCTAATGATCGCATAAAAACAGCACATCCAATTTCAATTATCAATAAGACAATAAATATAACTATACTCATCGTTCCTTTCTCCTAAAAAATAGCAGTTGTCATATTTTACGGCATTTTTAAAAATTGGATAATTTTTTCATTCACTAAATCTGGCTGATCTATAGAAGTCATATGTTTTGCGCCAGGAATCATAGCTACTGTAATAAAAGGAGCAATATTATGAATTCGTGAAGCAACGATTTTTGGATTATAGAGAACCTCATCTTGACCAAAAATTACTAATGTTTTATTTGGAAATTTAGCAAGATCTCCATCGGTGATCACCGGGATTTTATTCATATTAGGTTTGTAAGATTGAACTTGAATGCAAAATGTCTGGATGTGAGGTTCAGGAAATTGTGGTGCGCGTGATGACATATAGTATAGAAATTTTTTCACAAAAAATGTCGATGGCCAAATGGTTGCTAGAATTGCGCGAAATAAAAAGCCAGGATTCATTTTGTAAAGTGATGGTGGCGCTAAAAGAATAAGTTCAGAAACATATTGCGGAAAACGCAATGCAAATTGATGCGCAATGGTCCCGCCAAGTGAGGCGCCACATAATGCAGCATTACTAATACTCAGCGCATCACACACTTCTTTTAGCCAACAAGCATGTCCGTCACTGGTATATGTTGGTCTTGTGCCTGCACTTTTACCTGCCTCACCAATTATGTCAATTGCATACACTCGGAAATGCATGGAAAGCTCAGCAATGATGCTCATCCACATGGTGGAATTTCCACCACCGCCATGTAATAACAGGAGTGGCTTTGCATTTGGAATACCTGTGATCATGATGTTTGTTTCACCGAAACTTGTCATTATAAGGCGATTTTCATATGACACAGGCCATTCTGATAGAATATTCTCATAAGAGGCAAGTGCTTTTTCTCGTGCTTTATCAGATTTGTAAGCGGTTTGAATTGTCATGGTACCTCAGTAAAATAATTTCATCAGTGAAGTTGGTGGGAGTATAACAAATCACCTGTAAAAGACGGAAGCCATTTCTTAATGGTCGTCAGCTAGGCTAAAAAAATCATAGGCATATTTATGGTCATTATACGCTTTGGGTTTTTTTCATTATGTGTTCAATAATCCTGTCGGAAACAATTTCAGCTGATAAATTCGTATTATTAAACGTAATTTCATTTTTATGATTCGAATAAAAAACTTGATTTTCATTCGACCTCTTTTTTGAGAGGTTAACATCACGTGTTTTAAAATATTTTTTCCGATCTTCTGATTGAACGCGTTTAGCCAACTCATTTTCATCGCAAACTAATCGTACAGGGAAAAAGTGTGCATTACGTTTTTTTGCTATAGCAAAGACTTTATCATAAAAAATTTGATGGTAAGGGTCTTGGTCAAACATGGCCTGTGTTATTATAAAACTGCTTTCTTTTTCACAAACATCTGCAATAGTTGATAAAATAATATCATCCATCGCGTTTAACTTTTCCCACCCTGCTGCATCTAAATTCCACATCACCTGATAATCATCGCCCAATAATTTCAATATTGGATCAACCCAATCATGATGATGGGCTAATTTAAAATGTGTTTTTTTTGAAAATATTTCCCCAGTGCTGCGTTTGCCAACACCAGGAAAACCCATGAGCAGGATTAAACAATTTTTTAATTCTATTTGTTGATTGCTCATTAATTTTCTCTGTTTTGATACACTTATAATTTTGCCATTAAACTCATGCTCGATTTTTTCTCATCAGGCATGGTGTTTTCACTAGAGTTAAATAATGGTCCACGTGAGAATCGCTCACCACTTGGATCATGATAAACGGCGTCAAAATTTTCTGCCACTCTCTTTTCTGTTGGATTCCAGAATGGTGGATTTTTTGAAATAATCACGCGTGCAGTGGTTTCAACCGTTTCTGATACGGGTCTCCCCTGCTTCATTAATTCCCGCCATTTTGCAACATCAGATTGCATGTTTGGATAAGGGTTTTTTTGTCCATCAAATCGCTTACCAACTGTTGCTGCATTTTCGAAATTTGTTACGACAGGTCCAGGATGAATATTGGCAACGACAATTCCATCGTAACCATTTTCCCTTAAGTCATTTTTTAATTGTGACGTGTAATGTTCAATCATTGCTTTGCTACCAGAATAAAAACATTGGCGCATATCAGGCAGTGGCCCAACAATACTACTGATGGTGACAATCATACCAGTATTACGTTCACGCATACTGGACAATACCGCATTCGTTACTTTCACTACGCCCATAACATTTGTATCAAAAATTAATTTTATCTGTTCTTCTGTCAGTGATTCTGCTGCACCAACAATCCCAATGCCAGCGTTATTAATTAAAATATCAATTGGACCGATTGTGTGTGTAACCTCGTTTATTAATGCAGTAATAGAATTTTGATTATCATTGGCAACATCCAATTTTTTCAGAAATACGGTGTTTAGATATTGTTTTTTGAGTGCTAATAATTCTGGACGATCAATTGATCGCGATGTTACAACGACCTTATAGCCTTGTTTCGCAAGGTTAAGTGCTGTGTGAAGCCCAATACCTTGAGCGCCACCGGTAATAAGGACCACCATTTCATTAATTGGTTTTGTCATGTTGGTATACCTCTTCTATATAAATAATTTTGGATTTGAAATAAATAATAATTTAATTAATTATTGTTATCAATCGTATTTAAACACACTCTTCGACTATTTTTCTTTCAGAATTAATAACAAAATTTTCCATAATTGAGAACTCATATAGCCAACAAAAAGTATTAATCAATTTCATTTGCTCGACAGTTTTGCATGGAACATCAAGAAGATTTTCATTTAAAAAAACAACAGCCAGGCATTGTGCTCTGGAAACTGCAACATTGAGACGATTTTTACTGTAAAGAAATTCAATGTTGCGTGGTAAATCGTGAGCGCTGGATGTTACCATCGATACAAGCACAATTGGTGCTTCTTGACCTTGAAATTTATCTACCGTTCCAACTTTTGCTGAGCTATCGTCAAATGTTGTGTATGGATAAATTCATTAGGCGGCAATCCTGTCACTAGTTTTTTCAATATTGTCTAACGACGGCTCATCTTTCTTCATCTTCCCATCTACAAATTTAACGCCTTTAATTACATTTTCCAAATGATGAAATCCACGTAACTTAATCATGCGTTTTTCAGCTGATTGCATCAGTTTAAATGTCATCATTAGAATCGTCGCGGCAGAAAATGCACCTTTTGCTTTGTATGTGCGATTACGAACGGTTGCAAATATGGATTCGATAGAATTGGTTGTTCTGATGTGAACCCAATGCTCTGCAGGAAAATCGTAAAACGCCAATAATTCTTTTTTATCTTTTGCCAAACATTCTGTTGCGCGTGGATATTTTGCCTCAAATTCAGCGATAAAATTATCAAAAGCGATATATGCATCAGCACGTGTTGCAGACATAAAAATTTCATGCAGCATCGATTTTGCTTTTGCTTGCTGTGATTTTGGTAGTTTATCCAATACATTACCCATTTTGTGAAACCAGCAGCGTTGATGTTTTGTCGTTGGAAATACTTCATTTACTGCATTCCAAAATCCTAATGCGCCATCACCAGCTGCTAACGCCGGCGTATTTATTCCACGCTCCTTTAATTTGCGCAATAAATGCGTCCAGCTTTCTGTACTTTCACGAAAGCCGTCTTCAATCGCAATTAATTCCTTTTTTCCAAATTCATTCACACCAAGAACAACTAAAACACAGCGTTTATCGTCTAATCTGCCTGTAAAATGAATACCATCAACCCACCAATAAACGTATTTATTCTCTGATAAATCACGATTGCACCAGGCTTTATACTCATCATCCCATTTCATTTTTAAACGGCTAATAACGCCCGGTGATAAATTATTTGTTTCGCTTCCAAATATTGGTTTTAACGCATCAACGAAATCACGTTCTGAAATACCTTTTAAATAGAGTAATGGCAGCACTTCATCCAGTGTTGCGGTTCTGCGTAAATAGGGTGGAATCAATGAAGAGCGGAATTGAATTTTTGTTTCTGAATCACTTCGATCACGAACACGAGGCACCTGTACGCCGACTTTTCCAATTCCTGTCATTATGTCTCGTTCCGGTAAATATCCATTGCGCACCACTCGGCGCTTTCCATCGGATAATTTCTCTGAGAACTCATTCAAAAATTGCTCAATTTCCAGCTCGATTGCTTCAACAACAAGCTTTCTTGCCCCATTTCTGAGTAATTCAGTTAACGCATCCGCTGGACATTTAATATCAATTACATTATTTTTCGTCATGGTGTATCTCCACTGTTGTTTTAAAATTAGTCGCTAAACAAATTTAAAAATTTACAGTGATCAGGATACACCGCCTGATTATTCAATTCATTGCCATACACAACTTTCGATCATAGCTCACTTTTGCTTCTTTTGGAAGAACTGATTTCAAGTGATTGACTTGCACGTTATATGGTGTAACAACTAAAATATCATCATGTGTTATTGCTCGTTCAATTCCATCTTGGTCTACAAATTTTTGGTGCAATAGTTGTAGATAATATTTTTTAATTTCGACAGCTTCCTCTTCACTTTTTTGCGAACAACCAGAATGAGATACCCCAATCGTATGCAAACCTTCGTTTGTAATTTTATCAATTGAGTTTGAGAATGCTAAACGTCGTTTAATGTTTTTTTCATAGAACCCTAAACGGCCATCATAAAATGCATCAGATATAAATCGACAAATCTTTGGATGCAATCGGTAAGTTGTACCAAGAAAAATCCCCTTGTTAGGACTGACGGTTGCGCGCCTTTCCAATAGAAATTCGAGAATTGACAATCCCGCTTCACCGGGATGAACCGCCTGAATTGGTTGCCCAAGCTGCATTTGATCGCCGATTAAAATGATGTTTTTTTTTGCAGTTCCCATTGCAATAACATTGGCAACAGACACCTGCCCTGCTTCATCTATAAAAAGATAATCGATCTGTTGATTACAGCGCTCATTTGCAAATAACCATGCAGTTCCTGAAATTAATGACAAAGAATTGAAATCAATTTTTTCGTATTTATTGGTGCTGTTAATATAACGTCCGCTGTAAATTGATTCTTTTCCAGATCCTGATTTATGTACCCCTGAAAAATTAAAACTTTTCTCAAGTGCAACTTCTTCAATTTTTTTTAGTAAATTATGAATCGCTTTATGTGAATTTGCTGAAACACCGATCTTTTTACCACGCCGCATTAAGTCTACGATCACATGAGCGGTTGTATAAGTTTTCCCAGCACCTGGAGGTCCTTGAATAAATAAATAACTTTGATCTAAGCTCGCGATTTTATCGGTTATTTCGTTTAAATCATTTAACTCTACTATTAGATCACCTCGATTATGTTTCTTAATTTTAGGAATATTTTTATTGAGAATATCAAAAACAGATCGATAATCATTTTGATCGCTTAAACATGTGTCTGCAACTCGATATATTGCTGATCGTAAAGTGGCAGTTTCAATAAAATTTGCTGCCGCTATTGACATATGATTTTCTGGAAAAACACCAGAATTGCATTTAATTGTCACGATGCAATTTTCTTCATCGATATCAATAATTGATCCTATTCTTTTGCCATTTTCAGCATTTTCAACCTGATCACCAGCTTTCATCTTATATTCTTGTGGTGGAAAATTATATTTTACGGTTGATAAATTAGTATTTGTTATTAAGGATAAAGCACCCAAACATTCGGCATCATCAATTAATTCATCACTTAGCTTATCTTGTCTCTCGAATTTCGCCCAAAATTTTGGTTTATCTTCTCGTCTGTGAAACTCGAGCAAATCAGCCAATTGGATTCTAACATTATAATTTTTGTTAGTTTCATCACAGTCGAGTAAACGCTTTCTATATTCTTCATATTTAATTTCATTATCGGCGATAGTCTTGGTGGTTAAATTTTCTGATTTTCCAATAAACCATTGGCATGTATTTGGTCTTATAGACAACAACCAATCCCTGAGTTTGTTAGTAGAAACACAGTCAATTTCATTATATTTAGCAATATCATCTAAAAGCTTTTCATCTCGAAGCTCACGCCACTGATTGTATACAACAATGCTGTCCATAGCATTGGCCACTGACCCATCACGTTTTCTCATATAAAATGCTTCAAGATTTTTTATGGAATATCCAGATTCAGATGTTCGAATACTTTCTCTGACCACTTTATACAAATCAACAAATTTTTGTTTTCGCAGTAAATCATCCAGTTGATCTTCTGCTACTGCATATCGGCAGGAAAGGCGTTTTAATGCAGTTGTTTCGTAATGATTATAATGATAAATATAAGCATTGGGGTTAGTGTTCATATGCTCATCTAAAAAATCCATAAACTCTTTGAATGTCGCACGTTCTTCATCATGATCATGTGCCCAAAATGATTTGAATTCGAACGCCCCATTTTTTAAATAGTAAATGCCGAATAAATATTCAAGCCCATTTGGAAATAATGGGTCACCTTCCATATCAAAAAATAAATCTCCAGCATCTGGCTCGGGAATTCGGTTAAAACCTTTGTCTTCATCAAACGGAAGTACGCGATATTTGTTTTTTCCGGTTTCATTTTTATAGGTTTGCAAGGATGCTTGAGATTGCAATCTTTTAAAAACATCTTGATTAAGACTTGGAATATTCGCATCGATTGGCAATGCCGCTAACGCAGAAACAGTGTTTATGCCAGATTTTTTCAATTTATCTATTTGTGATTTTTGAATATTAGCAACCAGACTGAGATGATTGTCATTTTTCCATTGTCGTTCACAGTTGTCTTTCCAATTGCAAAGCTGACAATGAGAGCATGGTTCTGGATAAAGATTATGTGTTGAGTCTAAGAAATTTTTAAAACGTGATTTAATTCGAGAATAAAAATGAATAAAGTCAGAAAATTTAAAATCTTCCTGCCTATTATCCCCTAATATTAAATGCATATTTTTAGGAGCTATGTTTTGTATATCAGATAACAAATCGCTGTAAAAACACAGTTGCAAAATATGTTTTGGCTCGGGTGTCTTTGATAACTTGGTATCAAACACTTCATAGCTAAAGTTGCCGAGACTTGATGGAACATCAACTTTTATTAAAAAATCGGCATCACCACGCCATGGATGTCTATATAAAAACCCTTGAAAAATAACGTCGACACCAGATTGCATCGCATCTATTGTTAATTGCGCACGCTTTTTAAGTTTTAATTCTAAACTTTTTTCATCTGAATCATTTTTTGGAATTTCACAAACAGACAACCCGCTTTGTTTCAACAAAGCCAAATAATTGGCCTCATGCTGATACCCTTTTTCCTGCAATAGTTTATTTTGTGCAGAGTTCTCAGCCTTCTTCATTGGCTCTGATAAATTTTTTATATCAAGCGCAGTAATATAATCACAAGCAAAAAAATTTGTTAAATCAGTTGCTGAAAATAATATTTCACTTTTATCGTTTTTTTGCATTCTATATCATACTTTCGGTTACATTAGCGGTATTTAAAATTCCTTTTAAAATAATATCAATTTTGTTTATCTCATTTTTCCAATCTCGCGACCAATCCTGAGACCATATTCTTTCTATTTTCCAACCGCGAGATTCTAAAAGTTCTTGCCGAATTTTATCTCTATCGCGCGCATACGGGTGCGAATGAAAGAATGCCCCATCACATTCGATACCCAATACAAAATTCGATTGAATTACAGGATGGTGGATACCAAGATCAATATAGAAACCACTTGATCCAATTTCAGCAGAAACTATATAGCCAATTTCCTCTAAACGTCTTTTTACATCCTTGCTAAATGAACTTGATTTTCGAGATGTAATAGCCCCACCAACGCCAAATGAATCGAAAAGTGATTTTGCTTCTAAATATGATTTTCGACTAATTGCAAATGCATACTTCAAATATCTTCCCAACAGCGCAAGATCAGGATTTTTTTCAAAATCTTTTTCTGCTGTTTGCATTTGTTCGGGATTGAATGAACAAAACACCTCAATTCTTTTTTTAGCTCTGGTAATAGCAACATTTAAACGACGTCCACCACCCTGTTTAGATAGTGGCCCAAAATTCATATATAACTTTTTGCCTGGTGATGACGGTGCATAACCTATAGCAATAATAATGATATCTCTTTCATCACCCTGAACATTTTCAAGATTTTTAACAAAAAACCCAGCATCTGAATCCCCGTCAAAATAATTGATTGACTGCTCAAGTAAATCCTTAAACACCTTATTGGATTCAGTGCGTTTTTGAATAGCATCTTCAATCGCGCTCATATGCGATTGCCCCATTGCAATGATACCGATCGAGTGATTTTGATAAGTTTTCAAAAGATCATAAAGGCGATCAACAATCGCTTCTGCTTCTATGGGGTTTCCCTGCTTTTGCGTAAAAAACGCCTCATTAACTTGATGAAATGAAATAGCATCACCTTCGGTCATAAAATGTGGATTTGGTACCGCAATTAGACGACCACCATAAAATGCTCTATTTGAAAACGCTATCAAAGCTTCTGATCGACTTCTGTAGTGCCATTCAAGCATTTGTGTTGGATATATCTGTGTTGCAAGATCAAGAATGCTATGCGCAATTTCCGTATCCGAATCGTCATCTTCATCCTCGCTATCATTCGAAGAAAAGAAATTAGTCGGCGGCATCTGTTTTGGATCTCCAACAACAACCATAGATTTTGCACGGTAGATTGATGGAACCGCATCTTCAACTCTAACCTGAGATGCTTCGTCAAATATAATAAGATCAAAAATACCCGATTGCATAGGCATTATTTGACTGATACTAAGAGGGCTCATCAACCAACATGGTTTCAATTTCATCATGGTTGAAATGGCACCTTTCTCCATAATTTCTCGTGGCGAAAGTATCCCTCTTTGTTTACCAGCCGCTCTTTTTAATAATCTCAAACCTATAGATTCACCAATACCTCTATTCCATCGTTTCGGATGTGCATTGTTTACAAAATCACGCGCGGTAATTCGATGTTGATCCTCAAGCTGCTTAAAATGATCAATTTTGCTTTGAAATGATTCTTTGCTAAATCCGCGCAATTCTGAATATTGTGAAATAACATCATCAAGCCACAAATGTAACACTGATGAATATATATATTCTCCCCAGCTAGAATTTATTGAGAGAAACGCATCAATAATTTCCTGCTTACTCCATTCAAAATTTAAATTAAATTGTAATTCATCAAAAGATGAATAAATTTTATCTATAGTATAGAGATCAGTAAGTTTTTCAATGAGCTGATCATAATTTTTAACTTCGATTTCGCATTCAAAAAATTTGTGCAATTCAAGCCGTCTTTCTGATAGTTCGTTTTTTTGAGCATCGTAACTAGATTTGATCTCAAGCAAATCAGAAATTAATTTTTTAATATTCAGAAGCGTTTCTGGGGTCAATCTTAAAAACTCATTTTTACCTTGAAGGCCGAGTTTTTTAATACATCTTCCAAACTCAGAAGCAGATTCAATAATTTCAAAAATATCATTACATTTATCAAGCAAAATTCTTAAATTTTCAATGGTCACAGAAAATGGTAATGTTCTATTTTGTAAAATAGCATTAAATGATTGCATTGCCTCAAATACGATCCTGTAAGATTTAAAAGACTGATTTGAGCCATCCCATGTTTTTATACACTGGTTTTTGTAGCTTTTCATTCTGTAGAAATTTGATGAAAAATAATCAATAGGGGATCGTTTTACAGAATAGTAGGATTCAAGTTGTTTAATAATTTCAATATCTGCGCCAGGAGAAATATTTTCAAAATGTTGCCATTCATTTTTTATAATATCAACCAATCTTAAAACGTCGCTTTTATACGTTGCAGAGACATTTTCATCTAAATAGAATGTATTAGCAAACGCATGCCATTCTTTAGGCATATCAATTTTATTAGCAAGTTGAAGTGCAGCGATATCGGGGATAACATCGAATTTATCAATACCAATAGTGTTTAATTTTTCATAAAGTACTGATAACTTATCCTCAGATTCAAGTATTTTGCAAACACCATCTTCAATTTCTTGTTTAAATGTACTGGTTAATACAACGCTTTTCTTTTTATAGCGCCATGGGTGGCTTGCAAAATCAGTTACAGAGTATATTTCACTTTGCAGCTTATCTAATATTTGGCAAACGTTTTTTAAATTAAAAAATGGAATTTTTACAAACTGCTTTGCAAGCGGCAAATTTATTTTTTCAATTTTAATTTCAGAATTAAATGATAATAAATCTGATACCAATAGCCCGCTTGAATCATGTGTCGATGAAAGTGCTTTGTAGTATTGGTTTATTTCGGATTTTATCTTGTCTAACAAATCTGTAGTACGCACCCATTCTTGATCAGCTTCCTGATTTGATACGTTATTAGATAGCTCCAAAAAATTATTGTATAATTTTTGTTTGTTTAAATCGCTGCTATGGATTAGAACAGCCTGATTTTCAATTTTGGCTTGCTGCATACGAGAATATACAACATCAAGAGCCGCTCTTTTTTCTGAAACGAATAAAACTTTCTTCCCTTTGGTCACTGCATCTGCAATTAAATTTGTAATTGTTTGGCTCTTGCCAGTGCCAGGTGGCCCCTGAATAACAACCACGTTATTTTTTGAAACCTGATCAATTGCCCTATGCTGAGATGAGTCAATATTCACAACAAAATGATTCAGGGATTCTTTATAAGAATCCAATTGCTTCATCGCTTCAGTTGTGGTGTCGTCATTTCCGGCAACTGGCTTTCCTAAAAATAATTCAGATAAAATCGGATGCGGATTTTCCGTTTCAAAAATCTTATCGTAATCTTTTATTAACACAGCTCTGCTGGCATTTAAATGATCTATTAAAGCAATGTCAATAATATAAAAATCTTTATGGGTAACCTTGTTATATAAATCTAAATCTTTCTTGGAAAGAAAATCATCAAGATTAACTGGAATTCTTTCTGTAATTTCACCCGCTTCATTTTTTAAGAATTTATATCGTGGCGGGATTTTCGGGACAGAATTTAACGTCGTATCATAATGAATTTTTTTATCTGCAAATTCTATGGATTGTTTAATTTCATTTAGAATTGCTGAGACATCATTTGTTTCAAAAGTTTCAGGGAGATTAACACCCCACTTTTGACGAAGCGCTAAAATCAGGGATGGATTGATTTCAAGTGTGTTATCTTCTATTTCCAGAAACCATTTTTTTGACTTATTCTTCTTAATGCCAACCGGTATTTTAAATATTGGCGAAACTAATAAATCTTCTTTTTTATAGCTTACATTGTCGCGCCAGCAAAGAAATGGCCCAAGCAACCAGGCACCAGAAATCCCATACTCTTTTTGAAACTTTTCATCTGCTAATCTTATCTTATCCAATCTTTTTACAAGACCAAGATTATTTGTTTGATCAATTAAAAAATGTTCTGACAAATTTAAACTTGATTGATCAATTATTTTTTGGAAATGTTGTGATTCGGTTTTTAAAGAAAAAAATCTTTCGGAAATAATTTCTGAAAATTCATCTTCAACTTGTGGCAGCTTTGATAGATTTATACAATTAGCGCGACTTTCACGATAATAAAGCTCTTTATTTTTGCGTGACATATTTGCAAGAAGGTCTCGATATCGTAATATTTGTTTTCTTATGAAATCTAAAATTGACATGAGTTTTCCTCGGCATTAAACTCACTCGCATAAAATTTCCTTAAAAATTTCTCTCTAGAGTTATCATCCCCCTTCCAAAACCAATGTGGATTCAGAAAAAATTCATCCACACCATTTTCATTTTGTTTTTTAAGGATGAAGTTGGATATCAGTAATAACTCAAATGAACGATTAAAATCTTCTTTGCTTACTCTATTCCATAATGATTTTCTAATGATTTCTTTATCTGGGATTGAAATAGAATTTTTTTTAAGTTCAGAGAGTATAAATAAAATTATTTTATAACATACAACATCAAATCCACCTGTGCTTCCTTCGTTAATAAAAGAGATCAACGCGTGATTAGAAATTTTTGCTGAATCAGAATAAATTGGGTTATTACTATCATCGGTATTTATTTGATTATCTTGCTCACTAAGTAATCCTGACATGGTATTCCAATCTTTGTAGCCATACATTTTTGCAACTGCATGTAAACAAGATGAATGTGTGATAGCACTATTATTTTGTTGAAGGTATTGTTTGAGCGTTGCCGCTTGTTTTTTTGCATCTAAAACAGAAATCACTATAACTCCCTATAAGTTTGAATTCATAAATCAATTGTCTGCATTATGATCTTCAAACTAATCAGAATTAATAATGATTAAAATGAATGCTAAAACTATTCGCCGTACTCATATAGAGTGCAGACGGACTGGCTAGATTTGAGCCGGCTATGAGTCTTGCAAAAAAGGTCTGTTGTGTCAAATATTTTAATTACACTGTCTTAAATATGAGCAATTATTTTGTGTGCTAATGCGTGTGTACAATGGGGTAAGTTTTGCGGCTCCTTTACACACGAAGCTTTTTTTACCTAATTTCTTACAAAAATTTTCAGCGCATTCTCAGGGGGTCTGCCAATTACTGCTTTTTCACCATCAGTAATAATGGGGCGCTCAATCAATATTGGATTCGCTACCATTGCTTTAATTAATTCAGCATCCGTTGATGTTTTGGATAATCCAAGCTCTGAAAAGCATTCCTCTTTTGTGCGAATCATATCGATTGGCTTTAGTTGCAATTGTTTTAAAAGAGTTTTAATTTGTGATTCATTGAGTGGTGATTTTAAATATTCCACAACTTCTAAAGCACAATTTTTTTCTTGCAATAACGTGAGTGCTTCACGCGATTTTGAACAACGTGCGTTGTGATAAATAGTAATTTTTTTCATCTTATTTGTTCCTAACATCAACTATCGTCTTCACGTTTTGTTATTTATGGGCTGTTTTTGCTAAATGTCCCACATCAACGCGAACAAAAATGGAGTCACTTAAGACTGTCAACATATCGCCCGCATACACTTCACATAACACGCGCGTCTTACGTGTAACTTCACCTTCAACACGCGCTTTGAGTATTAATGGTACACCCATAGGTGTTGGTTTAATGTATTTCAAACCGAGTGATCCAGTCACGCAATCGATTCGTGGCAATGACCCTACTTCTCTATTTTCAGAGCGATAATGATATGCCATGGCAGTCCAATTGCTATGGCAATCAACAAGACAAGCGATTAATCCGCCATAAACTAATTTCGGCCAACCGATATAACGCGCATCCGGTGTATGTGTCATGATGACGTGCACATTGTCTGTATCCCAATAGCTTTTAATTTGCAAACCATCTGCATTTTTATGACCACAGCCAAAACACACGCCGTCCGGTGCTGCAGCTTCTTGCATGGAAAGATTTTTTAAAGTCATGACATTTTTCTCTTTTGAAATTAATTCAATCGCACTCTTTAAATGCAATACAGGCGTTCTTTAACGATTTCAATTGATCACACAATTTTCCATCACCATAAAATGAAGTCAATGTGGTTTTATCGCACGCCATCATTAATCGATAATAAGCCAAGGCGCCGTAAAGATTTAATAGAGTTTCAGATAAATTGAAAGCCTTTAATACATTTTCTCTTGATTCAGAATTTATAAAATTTTTAGGGCAAACATTTTTGATGTCTTGATAGGCAGCATCACTTTCTTTTAATGCATAATGTTTTTTCATTTGATGCATGAAATTCACCAATGAAAAAAATGGGTGAGAAATGACTATTTCTCCTAAATCAATAATCGTCAATTTTTTCGTTGCATCATCTATCAGTGTGTTATTGTCGTGAAAATCAGGTTGAACAAGCGTTTGCTTAATGCAATAGCAAGATAATTTTTGACATAAATTGAAAATCGTTGGGGTGAGTGATTCTAATTCGTCAATTTCTTTTTCTGACAATCCATCGACTGTTAGCAGCTCTTTTTGTAACAGTAATTGTTTGTATAAATAGGGTAGCTTGTCTAATCGATAGTCTGGAACACCAATCTTTAATAGAATATCAACATGATCTGAAACTGTTAACTGTAAAGAGGTGAATTGGTCAATGGCCTTGAAAAGCAATTCGGCATCAAATTGTTTTTTTAATATAGTACGTAGCGGTATTCCTGCATCCTTCATTAAAAAACAATTTAATTCTGAATTGGCTACGATAATGTCTGGAACTGCCGCATGAAACTGATCGTGTAATAGTTGAATGATGGTAGGCTCTAATGCAATCATCTCTGGCATGTGTTTTAAATAAATATAACCATCGGATGTAGCAAAACGAACTACCTGAGACCAAGGTGTGTTTTGCACTATTTCCACTATATTATTTTTTAAGGTATATCCAAGAGACGAAAGCGTGCTGAAACCCCATTGGGTAATTTTTTCATTTAAGTCATCATTTTCTGTTACATGTTCAATTGTCATGATTCACTTCTTCCATAGTGTATAATTTACTTTGTATTATCACCCTACGCTTTTTTTCGCCTGATCCCAAAACTGCATTAATTCATCAAATGACATTCCAGTTAACGTTTCCAGTCCTTGTTCTTGTGCCAATAATTTTACTTGATTAAAACGACGCTCAAATTTATTAACGCTATTTTCAAGCGTTTCTTTTGGATTAAATTGACAAAAAACGGTTAGTGAAAATACAGCGTGCAATAGATCGCCAATTTCCTCTTGTAATTTTGATTTGTCAGCATCGTGATTATTTAAGTGCTCATCAATTTCAGCACACTCACTTTTTATCTGAGTCATAATTTGATGCGGATTTTCCCATTTAAAGCCGTAGTTT
>JAPLRF010000060.1 GCA_026399315.1 Gammaproteobacteria bacterium | reverse complement strand
TTTAATTTTAGCAATTCCATTTTTAAGTGTTGGACTTGTCAAAGGAATGGCAGCGACTTTTACACAGGCATCACAATATCTTGGCGGTATGTTGCATAGTCTTGCGCAAGGTGCTGCCAGTTCAGTTGCTATGGGAAATTATAGTCTTGGAAATATTTCAACAGGTAATGCTACTGCCAACTCATTAAGCGCCAATAAATATGATACGAATTTTAGCAATATGCAAGGCCTTTCAACTCAGCAATTAGATAATGGTGCAACAGTAACGTCAACGGTAGATGGACAAGTTCTCGACAATACAGCGATGGGTACGAGTCATTTGACTACAGGAATTAATATTAATGCTGGAGTTTCAACTGCATTATCAAATAGTGCAGATCACTATAAAGCAGCAGCAAATAGTAGCCGGGTTAGTCTTGAAAATTCATTATCCAGTGCTGCAACCAATGCGCTTTCATATGATTCCAGTACAGCCCATTCACAATCCTTATCTGATACATCAACAAGTGGTGTAAATNNNTGGTGTAAATTCACAAGTTGATCATGCGATGTCAACGATGAAGTCAATTGCACATGAATTTGGTCAGAGAGAAGGAATTAGTGATTCAGATGCATTTAGAAAATTATCTCAAGCATCAATTGATGAAAAAATTGGTGTAAATTCAGGCAATAGTGCGTTTGGAAAAATATTGGGTGCTACCGTTGGTATCTCAGGCGGTGCGGATCTATCTGCTGCTCAACAATCACAATCAAGTAGCGATCAAAATTATCATAATGCTGTAGATCAGGGTATATCAGATAGACAGGCACAAGAGTTTAGATCTAGCATGAGTGTAGTTGAAAATTATTCAAATTCACATTCAGCATCTGATAGTAGCAATTACTCAAATTCATTAGCTGCAAGAGTTGGCGCAGACTTTAGAACAGCATCAAGCAGTGCACAAAGTATTTCTGCTGATTTATCAACTGGTGAACGATTAAGCCAGCAAGCCTCTTATGTGGCCAATAACGGCAGTTCAGTTCAATCTGACCTTACACAGCCTTTTGTTGATTGGGTGCATACAGTAGACCCAACAAATGCAAATAGAATTCTGACAGATCAAAGTGCAAGCGGTGCAATGCAACGACAAAGTCTTGCGGAAAATTATATGCATCAATATTCCAGCAGGTTAGAAAAAAATATTGTTTCTCAGTCATCAAGTATCAATCCAGAACAAAATTATCAGGATGCAATAAAAAGCATAAACAACAATGCAAAAACTGTTGAAAATAATTTTTCAGGTCATGCAAATGCAATTCAATCTGAATCAAATGCATCTGGATTAAAATTAAATCAAGAAGAATTTAAAAGTGCTTCAGATAACGTTTCTGATCAACAAAAAAATATTTCTCAAAAAATAAATGTAAATGAAAAAAATGTATCTTCTGAAATTAATGCTACCACTGCATCTAATAAAAAAAATATAGCGAATGAAAAAGCACAGGATCAAAAAGGATTAACGCGCCATTTATAGGAAAATACCGTGAAAATATTTAAATTTAATTTACCAGCGATTATGGTCGTTATAAAAGCTTGCATTAGATTTTTTCGATGCTTCAAATGGATCTTTTTCATACCAACTTGGCACATATTTTATACCACCTGGTGTTGTAGAGGAAAATGGATTTCTTGGATCATGAATATCACCTGGAGAGTAATCCATAAAGTTTGGATTGCTATTGGCATTGGATATCGGTTTTGGATAAATAACGGTGTTTTTATAAATAAATCTATATATCAATGTAAAAACTATCAATGCAAAAATGCCGGTGATCCAGGTATCGCAATTAAAGATGGCATCAAAAATAAAACTCAAAAAATAGCATATCCCACCACTTATCAACGCAGAAAGTGCTATTCGCATAGTACGTTGATATCTGGAAAGTGTTGGCTGATTCGTTATGTTGTCTTCCATAGGGCGATCCAAATTTTTGGCGCATGTATTAACACCATTATCTCAAATCGACTACTTTTTATCCATCATAATTCTATTAAAGGCTAATTTTATGCATGAAAAAACCATAAAAGACAAAAATGGCCCTGTCTCAGAAAATCAGGCTAAGTACTTCACGCGTGGTGGTCAGATAACGCTTAATAATATTCGAATGTTTATTCAGGTTAACCGAAGTATTAGTCGGTGGTGTTTTTGGATGTTGTTATGTGAAACGTTACTCATCACTTGGATGCTGACGCCCTTTGATACGCTATCGGCGACCTATTATTACATTGCTGCAAAGGTGTTGCATGCGGTTTATATTAAAAATCATGTTTTTCAAATGTTATGGCATGGTCGCACAATCTTTTTATCTCCCTCTGCAATTTTAAGTGAACCCTATTTTAAAGGTCAATTAACTGAATTTTACATGGATCTTAAGTTGGGCCTTATTTTTGGTGCTCTGGTTAGTTTTGTTCTAATGATCTGGATTACCGTATGGCTTACAAAAAGAGGTAAAGCACAATCCAGTAATAAATTTATCCGTGGTGCCAAATTAGCAGATGCCAATGAGGTTGCTAAAATCATTAAAAAAAGAGGTATTGCATCAGATGTTGTGATATCTGACGTACCCATGGTTAATCGTTTTGAAGTGCAACATACATTAATTCACGGCACTGTTGGTGCTGGCAAAGGACAAGCCTTTAATCAATTTTTAGAGCAAATTAAAAAGCGTGGTGATCGCGCCATTATTTATGATAAGGGCTGTGTTTTCACATCTATTTTTTACGATAAAGATAAAGATAAAATTTTAAATCCATTCGATGCGCGCTGCGCAAATTGGGATTTATGGAGTGAAGCAATTGATGGTGCAGATTTTGAAAATTTAGCAGAAAGTTTAATTCCCATGCATGGTGAAACTGATCCATTTTGGGTTAACGCAGCCCGTACTATTTTTGGCTCCACTGCTTTTACGATGCAAGATGATCCCAATCGTTCTATCGAACAATTATTAAAACTTGTTTTGACTGCTGAATTAGATGAACTAGCTGTTTATTTAAAAGGAACAGAAGCAGCAACACTGGTATCTGAAAAAATTGAAAAAACAGCTATTTCAATACGATCAGTTATTACAACATACCTTAAATCACTTCGATTTATGCGCGGATTAGAAAAATCAGGCAGTCCTGCATTTTCTATTAGAGATTGGATTAAAAATGAAAATAATAATGGATGGCTCTTTATTTCAAGTAATGCAGAGCAGCATGCTGCATTGCGGCCATTAATTTCAATGTGGTTATCAATGGCGAGTATTAGTCTTTTGTCATTGCCTGAAAACTACAATCGCAGAATCTGGTTTATTTGTGACGAGTTGCCAACTTTGCATAAATTACCACAGCTACCAGAAACCATTGCTGAAGTAAGAAAATTTGGTGGGTGTTTTATTCTAGGCATGCAGTCGTATGCACAACTTGAAAAAGTGTATGGCACTTCTGCTGCCAAAGAGATGTTTGATCTGCTAAATACCCGTTTTTTCTTTAGAAGCCCTTCCGCCAATATGGCAAGTCTTGTTAGTCGCGAATTGGGCGAGCAAGACGTTGATCAAATGCGCGAAAACTACAGTTACGGTGCAAGTGCAATTCGAGATGGGATGAGCGTTGGAGATCATCGCGTCACACAACCTATTGTCACGGGATCTGAAATTATGGATATGGAAGATTTGACAGCGTATTTGCGCGTTCCTGCATCAGTGCCTGTTTGCAAAATCAATATCAAATATAAGGAACATAAAAAAATAGCAGAAGGATTTATTAAGAGGGAAATTCAAAGCGATCCATTTATCGAGGAACGACTTAGTGCAGTAAGCGGCGCTGTTAACAAAGCTCATATTTCTAAAAAGAAATCAGAACAAGAAGAAACCATTAATTCAACACTTTTAGATGAAGTTACAAACTTAACTTCAAACGTTGTGAATAAAGAATTAATTGAAAAAAATAAAAAGCCTGTTTCTCGCGCAATCATAATGGATTTATAAAAAATGCTCTCAGTCGTTCCAATAAAAACAAGCAGTATTTCTTCAAAATATTATTTGAAGCAAGATGGAAATTATTATATTGAAAATAAAAATGATTCAGAGCTATATCAATGGTTTGGAAAAGGCGCTGAAAAATTAGGGCTAGTTGGGGCAATTAAAGAAGAAGATCATATTAATGTCTATTCGGGTAAATTGCCAAATGGTTTGGAAGTCGGTAAAAAAATGTCAGACGGGAGTGTTAATGGTCGTTCTGGCTATGATTTAACATTTTCCATGAATAAAGATTTAAGTCTTATTATTTGTTGTTCAAAAAATAAGGAATTGAGTGACTTTTTTTTAAAAGCACATAATGACGCCGTTAAAACAGTTTTAACTGAAGTTGAGAAAAAGATTCAAGCTCGTATAACAAAAAATGGTGTCACCACTTATGAAACAACAAAAAACATGGTTGCATCCCTTTGCACGCATTTTTCCAGTCGCGCAGGTGACCCAGAAGTTCATACGCATGCGCTGATTGCCAATGCCACAGAAAGATCTGATGGTAATTGGCGGGCACTGGCAACCGATATGAGTCGAAAGCATGGGTTCTATGAAATGATACGTGACAATGCCGTGTATTTTGGTTCCATTTATCAAAATGAAATGGCATGTGCTACAAAAAGCGTGGGCTTTGAACTTGAAAAAGTGCATAAAAATGGCATGTTTCAGATTAAAAACTTGCCTAATGAACTAAGAGATCATTTTTCAAAACGTAGAAAACAAATAGTTGATATTATTAAAACGCTTAATCCAAGTGTGCAAAACAGTAAGAAAATGCACGATATCATCGCACAACATTCAAAAGCAGGAAAAGAAAAAATTAATGTAAAAGATTTTTTTGAAAAAGCAAAATTAGATATGGATTCATACTTATTGAAAACTGGTGAGGTACGCGCATTTGATAAAGTCATTGATGATTGTAAAAGTAAAAATGAACAAATAAAGCCTATTAGTGAAAAATCATCAGCATTAGAGGCAGTTAAAGATGCAATTTCACATCAATCTCAATTTAGTGTATTGCTTGATGCAAATCATATAATCAACAAAGCAATGTCATTTGATCTGGGAAAGGCTACCTATAAAGAATTGGTTGATGCATTTGATGTTACCATTAAATCAAAAATAATAACGCAAACTGAAAACGGAAAATATACTTCGTCAGTATTGCTTGAAAAAGAAAACGCCATTATTGAAATCGTAAAATTCTGTGTTACAGAAACAGAAAAGTCAGAGAAGTCAAAAGACTTAAATTCTGCGCTTAAAGTATCACGCTTATGTGTTATTTCAGAGCCAAATTCCGTTCATGAAAAAGAAATTATATTATCTGGAATTATTTGTAATTTAGAAAAAGATAAAAAAAATGTAAAAATACTCACAATTAATAAATCAATGAGTAATCAACACAATGATTATGCCCGTAAGAAAGATAATAATATTTTGCAAAGATTAAAACGAATTGGGAAAAGTGATCTGGCATACAGCATCAACTCTTTTTTACATCAATATGAAGCTGAAATCAAGATGCCGTTAAATAACTTGTTTTCAAAAAAAGGAAAAGAAGTATTTATTGTCGATGATGCGCAGCGAATTGGATTGGATGCGATGCAAAAGCTACTATCTCTAACAGAAAAACGCCAAGCCAATATCATTTTTTTAAAACATAATGAAGGAATGAGA
>JAPLRF010000057.1:22474-24761 GCA_026399315.1 Gammaproteobacteria bacterium | reverse complement strand
ACGTCAGAATGTTCTTGTGCTAATAAATTAATATTTGACAAGGTTACAGATATTGGTTGTCCTCCACCGGGCGGAGATAAATAGAAATTCATTGCCATGTTGAGAATGGTAAACATAATTGGCCAACTCTCTAGCCATAAAAGTGTATAGATATAATTCATAAATACGCCAATTCCCGCTGGCGGAATCAGCGTTAATATAGCAATCAATGGAAAAATGCAGAGCATTAACAAGAGTAAAACAACCTGCATTAATGGCAACGTCTCAACACCAATATGTGATGAGGTATCCCATGCCATACGTGTATTTTGCATTGCAACCGAATTCGCATAATTTTGCATTCCAGCTACTGAATTTGTTTCAGCAGCATAATTTAAAATCCCATTTCGAAATGCATTGATGCTAATATTCTGTTTTAAAATCTGTGTTGCTGTTTCTGATTGACCTAATAAGCCTTGATAAGATTCCTGCATTAAATTACTCACAGCAGAAGCTGCGTAAACTTTATGTGATGGAATAAATTTCGCTAAAATTCCCGGTGCTGAATTTTGCGCATAATTATTAATTTTTGTGCTTAAATCTGTGGTTGCTTGCTGACAAGTATTAAAAACACCATTGATAAAAATGCCTCTGATAGGAGACGGATTACTACTCATTAATCCCCAAATATCTGTACTATTTAAGAGATCATTAATAGAATATTTATGATTAATTAGAATATCACCAATTACGCAGGATCTGACGTAATCATTCATTTCATTCATTGTGTCTGCATCATCAAGATTGCTAGCAAGAGATAAACGAAATAAATTCGATCCAAACATCATGCCTGTTTGATTATATTGTAAGGCACCGGGCGTACTAAACGCTTCTTCCAAGTCATTACCAAAATCATACCCAATGGCTGTTATTAAGTGTGCGGGAAGTGAAATACCAATTGGTACATTATCAATAATTTCAGCAGGAACTGATGCATCAGACGTATTAATAATGGCAACTGTTTGAGTAATACCTAACAATACTTTAAAAACAAAAAAGTACATGACAAACCATTTTAAAAAAAGCATGTAATCATTCTGTTTTACATAAGCAATTGCAGTTGCTGCGATACCCAACAATGCGCCAATATAAGTACCCGCTTTAAATCCATCAGTTTGACAAAATAAAGCAACTGCGTTTAATCCTTCTCTAAATAAATGAGAGTTGCTGATGACATAAATTTCGTATGCGGTTGCCATATTATTTCTCTCTATTTTTCCTGTCCAACTGCAGCTCTGTCAGCCAAACGACTTGCTAACTGTTGTTCCATTACACGCATGTTATTAACTAGCAGCATGGTGTTTTGTAATTTTTTGTACGAATCGCTTAAATTTTGTGTAATTAATACTTGCGCTTTATTAATTTGCGATGCCATTTTGGCATCCATTGGAGTGTCTTCTTGAGAGAGTGCTTCTTTAACAAGCGTGATATTTTCCATAAAATATTGGTTCAAAAGACTGATTGCGATGACATCAGAATATTGTGTTGTATCTAACGGCTCACCTAATGCGGCCTCGTTACTAATAAATTTTAAAATAGGGATGGGCGTCATCTCTAAAAAGCCACGAACAGCTGGTGTTAGTGCACCGCTATCGCTCACAACATCCGTGTTTAATGTTGCAATCATATTAGTAACTTGGGAAACAAGGGCGTTATCTTCGCTAATCGTAATAACAGTTTCAGTTGGATTAAGGCATTTTTTATATTCATCACAACTGTAAATTTTGGCTTGTCCACCATGTAATAACGCTTTAATAAGATCTTCGTTATCTGCTAGTGACGGCAATACCTGCATAATTTGATTTCCACTTCCATCAGGGTTGTCTTTCATAATGACGCTACCTGACAAGCTCATCAGAAATTCTGATATTTCATTATCACTGCCACTAAAACCATTTTTTTGCAGTGCATCCCAAACCACATTTTTATTAATTAATATTTCTGCTTGTCGATTTCCGCCATTACCAATACCTTGATCAACTTGACCACCTGTACCACAACCTTGACGTGCTGATGCCCAGTCAGTAAAAGCACCATTATGTGAACCAACATCACGACAAATTTGTTGTTGCGCTTCCTGTGTTTTTGGCCACATTCCACCAACTAAATCTTCACCAGTCGTGCAACTATTAATATCGGCTGAATTAATATCATTAACGTATTTTTGAATATAATCTTTGACGGATTTAATTTGTGGCACAGTTGTTGTTAATGCCAAATCCATCGCATAAGCACCTCCTGCCGACAT
>JAPLRF010000057.1:0-22467 GCA_026399315.1 Gammaproteobacteria bacterium | reverse complement strand
CATGATGTTTTTCATCATTGCTGAAAGTTGAGCAGAATTAATAACAGAAAAAGCACCAAGATAAGAATCAATGCCTGAGCATCCAGCACTAAAGCTGGGTAATTCTAATGAAACAATTTGGTAATCTTTTACCTGATTTCTGAGATATAAAGAGCCGCCAGTATAATATCCAGCTGCTTGCCCCTGATAAGCAGCTGGTGCTGTTACATTGTTCTGATACCCCAAACCGTTAAAAAAATTGCCGAGATCTTTATCAACTGACGCAAAGGAAGTAGTCATTAAAAAATAGCTTAATGCGACTAATCCACAAAATAGTCTTTTATAATTTGCTTTCATTTTTTTCTTCGCCAATTTTGTTGATTAGTTGTGATAATCTTTCTGACAACTGATCTTCAGTTGCCTCACCTTGCAGTACTGGATAAATTTGATGTGTTTTTTCATCCATTAAAAAAAGCGTGGGCACAACGGGATTTTGTGTTGGAAAAAACTTTGAAACTTCAGATTGAGTCGGCGTTACACTGTTTGGAAAACTAGGTAGCGATTGACCATCTAATGTATACGCCAGTACAGGCATATTATGACTTTTAGAGAATGTCTTAAGTATCGGATCAAAGCGCTGACAATGTGGGCAACTGTGCAAATAAAAAAGAATAAAAGCAAAGCGACTATTGTTACTTTGTGCGCTTTCTTGTACATCATTATTTGTGCTTTGCTTTTCTGCAATGACGCTATTGATTGAATGCTCAATTGAAGTGTTCATCGCTAACGCATTATTTACTACGCTCACAAATAAAATGATTACAGATAGCATGGTATATAATAATTTACTTTTAATATTTTTATTCTTAATACGCATAATGTTACCTAAAGTTAAAAATCAGGTTTCCAATTATCTTCAATTTCTAAAAAGCGTTTTGCCATTTCATTTTCTGACATAAAACCATAGCTAATAATTTGATGGGATCCGGTTTTTGGATTAATCAATAAGAGTGAAGGAAAATATGTGATGCCAAGCGCATTTGCGCGAAGATGATTAACATCAAATCGAGATTGCAACCCAGGTATACTTGAAGATGTATTTTCTGATACTAAAAGAAGTGCTATGTGATGATCACGTGAAAAATCACTGCATAGCTTAACAAACATTAAATCCGCTTTATCGTCACCACGATAAAAAAGCATCATGCCATTTTGCTTTGCTATATTTGAAATCGCTGCGTTTTCTGTTTCAAGTGTTTGTTGTTGCATAACAGGTGCTAAGGCATTCTCATGAGGATGTTGTAGAGAATAATTAAGCTCTGGATGCTCTAACAGCATATGCTCCCAACCAACGGTAAACATCGTGGCTTTTGACACCCAAAAATCTTGAGCACGTTTGTAATTAGCAATGTCATTAACATTGCCCGTTAAAATTGCTTTGTCTTTTAGTTCATCTGTTGCTTGTTGTAATATTTTTAATTGCTCACGTGCAGGCAATACTTGAAATTGTTGATATAGCTGATCAAGTTCTTTTTTGCTTTTCTTTTTTTGTGTTTTTTCTATGGGTTGTTCATTATACCAATGCCAACCGACAACTGGGACTTGCGCATCTGCCATTGCCTGACCTGATATAAAAAATATCAGAATTAAACTCACTAAAAATAAAATCATAGTACCCTTCATTTAAAACCCACTTTTTGAATAAGGTGATGGATTTGGTGCGCTTGATTTATTAACAATATGGTTGGAAACATCTTGTGTTGTACCATCTTGGTCTGGTATCGATTTTTGCTTTTCAACATCTGCAACCACATTTGAAAAATCTATTTTTGAAAAATTAATTTGCTGCATTTGAGATGGTGATATGCCGGTGCAATTGGTATTTTTACCGTTACCAAATCCAATACCCAATTGTCCTGATCTACCACCTAATTGAACATCGAGCGCTAATTTACTGGGAAAAATACAATATGTTTTTCTATGTTCAACACAAACACCCAATATTTTGTTATGACAATACTCACCAGTTGCAACAACAAGACCTGTTTCTTTTGCTTGTCCTAAATGCTTTTCTTGATCGCTACAATTAACAAATATTCCCTTTCCCCAACCGGTATCAGCACAGCAATTGGCAATACCCACTGCATCCACACGACATTCAGATTCTTGACCTGTAAAAATTCGAATTGAATTGGGATAAATAGAAGGATCTGCATTTTGATTTCTAACGTCATTAGCAGCGGAGGTTGCAGCGGCTAATTGTGTGATACTGCTGCCAAAATCTTTGTTTTTATCTGTTGAAGTTTGTTGACAACTGCCATCCAAACAATAAAATTTCTTACCACAACTAATACCTTGGCCGATTACTTGCTGACTTGGACAGCTCCAAGTTTCCGAAAATAAATTACACATCCCAGAAATACGCTGTGAACACTGACTCTGAATTTGCGTGCAGCCTTGGCTTTCAAGCGCGCTACAAGACGAGGACTGTTGTGAACCACATTGATAGTTATCCTGAAATCTCCAGCAGGGTCTTTCCACTGATACACCAGATATGACTTTCGTTGCATTAGGCTCTATGCATTGTGTTTGTATCTGACATGCTGGTGGCATTTGGCTGCAAGATGAGCTCCATGAGTCTGTCGTGGTATCCTTTTCTTGCTTGACAGATAGTGCAACACTTCCCGTAAAATTACCGGAAAGGTTTCCGCCACTTAACGAAATTTGAAAAACATTTTGCGTAAAATTAATCTGCAAATTTCTTGCATCAAATTGCAAATCACCTAAACGATTTCCACATGATCCATGATATTGTGCAATACGATTACCATTAATACTCAAATAATACATTCGAAAACACGACCAAGGATTAGATGCATCTCGCACGTGCATAGAAAATGATTTGATAATGCCTTCAGTCGCATCTAAATGAACAGTAGCACTTGACCCTGATGGTGCAACACGATTGGATAAATTTTCATTTTCGTCTGAATAAACAATTTGCTTCTGAACGGAAACATTTAATACACGAATACAGGGAAAACTAATGGGAATACCTGTTTGACAAGTTTTATTGTTGTAAACTACTTTTGTAATACTTTGTTTATCACAATCTTTATAAGTGCCATCTGTAATAGAATCAGCATTACTTTGAATAAGTTTTCCTGTTTGAATTTCGGGTGAATTTACATTAACGGTATATTTTGGTGCATTTAATGTGTTTTGATTAATGATATTTCCTGTAGAACCAGCAACACTCACGTGATTTACTGCATCAGCAGGAATTGCAGTAGGATTTTTATAATAAGTTTCTTGATCTGGATTATGATTAATTGGTACTGGAATATTATTTTCATTAATACTAGAGTTAAGTTGACCAGATAATTGGCTTGATTGAATGTATTGTTGTGCTGCTTGATAGTCACTTGCTGTATCCGCAAAAACAGATACACAATAAAATGATACTATTGTGACAATAACTTTTTTTAAAAATTTCATTCACTCTAATATATTTTTAATTATTTGTTTTATATTCATTTAAACGTGCAAGCGCTAAATTAGCGCGAATTTTGCTATCCGATTTTTCGGAAATAATTTTTAATTGTTTTTCAATAGGTATATTTCCAAAAACGACATCAAAATCAGATTGTTCGCAATTTTCATTGTTATTTTGCTGATGATTTACTGCAATGCAGTTGGAATTATTTGTCACAACTAACGCCGGAACGACATTGATATCAAAACTTCTAAATAAAAGCGGATTAATCGATATTCCACCCATTGTTTTTTGAGTAGAATTAGCATTATTCGCATTATTTTTTGAATCTTGTGTTTTTAATAAATTAAATACGCGGGTGGCGGTGTCATTAAAACTACCTACTGTTTTATCTGCTGTAGTATCATTTTTTAATGTATACAACCCACGGATAACAATAGGAATATGATATTGCTTTGCTTGCAATAAATAGCCTTTTAATGCGTTATCTGGCATTCCAAGACTTACAAACAACAGTATTTTTTCATCAGCAAAACAAGATGTGCTTATAATAAGAAAAAATAAAATTGTAAATTTGATATATTGCATGGAACAGTTCCTCAAAATTATAAAAATACGCAATTGCGTTTTCGCCAAATTAAATAGCCATAATTACCTTTATCTGCTGGTGTTATTTTTCCCATTTGCCAAAATGACGTAGTCCGACCAAATGGATGACATGAATTAGCATCAGGAATAGTATTGACCATCTCGTATCGATAACGGTTTTTTGGAAGAATCGGCATATAATGTTGATGACAAACAGCTACATTGGCACCTAATGAGTCTTCAATTAACCCTTCACGATGTAACTTAAAATCCATTCGCTCACTCAATAAAACAGAATTTTCTAGCGTGGAATACTCGGCACTAATATGTCCGGTTAATGGGTAAGTTGCTCCTTGTGAACCCATGCACCAAAATAGTTTGTTAATGGCACTCCCATGAAGTGCTGCAATACTGTCAGCAGCACATGAGAGTTGTGCGATAGGATTTGAAAATAAAATATCTTCTGGGTTAACCAAAAAACTTAAGCTGTCATCGTCCCACTGAGGGTCTAATTCAGAAACATAGCCAATGTCATAATCACCGGACTCAAGACAACCTAAACTTGTGATAAGGTTTAGCCAATAAATTAATGGGTATTTATACCAATGCACTTCATAAAATGCGCCTCTGGCTCCCGTTCCTTTCGCTTCAGTTGCCCCATCAACAGCGCCATAAGCAATATTTAATTTAATGCCGCCTAAGTTCACCAAACAGTAAGGTGATCTCGTTACATCTGTCGTTGCAAAAGGTTCCCAATAACCAATGGCAAGCCCCACTCTCCAGCCGATAGTTGCAGGGCAAACCTGAATAGGACTCCCGGGGTTTGATGTATCAGGATTAGCACCAGAAACAATGGTGGCGTCCCCAATTGAAATGGGAAACAAGCAACTCCAACAAATATCAGTAATCGGATTAACAAAGCTGCCAGTACAATCGGCGTTTGCATTTAAGAAAATGCCAAATAATAGACATATCAGAAATAGCTTTTTAATCACAAATCTGTCACGCATCAGAAAACTCCTTTATCATTAATCGTGGAATTTTCACGCCATTGATTTTTGCTTGATAAACCATGGTTGGGGTATGAGTAATGCCAAACCGTTTACATAAGACTCCATTTTGATCAAAATACACTCGCTCTCTTAAAGCCTTTGCTGATTGATTAATATCACCATTTACTAAAATAATTTTAATATCAGCGTACTTTTTTGAATCCATTTTACTTTTTTCTTCTGCCCAATTAATTTGATTTTGATTATCACCATCAATAAATATTAACGCTTCATCAAAAGATTTAAATTTAAGTGGATTAACTTTTGTTCCAGCGCTTGCGACAACATCACCTGTTGCATTGATAATATTGTGATCCAACACAATTGCTGGGTTAAATAGCCAATATTTTGGTTCTTGATTTTTTAAATCATTTACACCAGCAACCGGCGTAGGTCTTAAAATATGAGCGATACTGCGTGCAATAAAAGCCTTTTTTTGCCTTTGAAGCTCCCCGCTTTCTTGCATCAATGATAATTTTGTGTAAATTGCATTTAACATATCTGTTTCCGAAATACTGTAAATAGCCCCATACACACCACAATTTTTTGCAAACACAGTTTGTGGAAAAATCGCAACAATACCGACAATTGATAATGAAAAATAAAAAACTGTTGTTACGATTGTTGCCACTTTCACGCAATTGCTCCCTGTGATTTCAACTCTGTTTCAATAAAATGTGTAATATTCTCATCAGAATTTAAGATGATGTCAGGTGCAGATAATGATGATCGTTTTACAATAATGGCATGATGTGATTTTTGATAATCGTTTAAATCACTGATCATTTCAGTTACAAAGAATGTATTTTTCTTTTCAAGTATTTTTTTAAATTCATCTGGTGTTTGCGATGATGTATTTAATGCCACTAAACTTTTATAGTAATCTTTGAATAATGCATCTCGATCAAAAACAACAATTTTTGTATTTGATTGACTCTTGTAAACTGAAACAAATGACAATATAAACGACGAAAATAAAAAAAAGAGCATCATTAAAAGTACAATATTCTTATTATTTTTCGTAAAATTTATAAATTTATTTAAATTAATTATCATGTTGTTTTCCTATTTAATACTAGCAATCGAGTTCATTTCTTCTTGAAAAAGGCTGCGTGCAACCATTTCAATAGCCTCACCAATACGCATACCTTGCAACATCAAATCTTCCACTGCTTTATGTTCAGATGCTTTTGAACTAAACATGATGCGTGATACAGGGTCTAAAAATAATCTGTGAAAACTAGTGGCCTGGCCTTGCTGCACCATAAACTCACTAAATCCACTTAAAGCAGACGGTCTAAAGCTTTTAATTAATGTTTGTTGATAGGTATCAAAATAATCGGGATGTGTAGTTAAAAAATCTTTAAATGCTTTTTCACTTTGGCGCATAATGATTTTTGTTTCAGCGCAAGACCAAGCCGCTTGTGCTTCAAGGCTCGCATAAAAATCGTTAACTTGTTGTGTAATGGTGACAAATGAAGCATTGTGCTTTCTTGCGGTTCGATATCCTCTTTCAATAAATGAGGCTGCTGTTTTATTCGACCCTGATAATAATCGCCATGCTTCATCAATCACGCACAATTTTTTTCTATTCTTATCACCGTGATACATCGACTCTTCGATATGTAAAATCAGTGCAAATAGTACTGATTTTAATAAGTCAGGTTGATTTTCTAATTCACCAAGCTCTAAAACAACCAAGCTTTCATTATTATTTTGTAATTGCGATTTTGAATTAAAAATACGTGCAGCTATGCTGTCTTTTGGAGCATGTTTTAAACTGAATTTTTTAAGTAGTGTAACAATATCATCTACACGTAAATCAAAATTACTGTTACGATCACTTGAATCAATAGATTGAAGATATTCAATGACATCATCAATATTGGCATCGTTTTTGTTTTTTTTGAAAGCGGCATGCACTGCATCTAATAAATGTGCTTTTTGAACATCCACTAACCCCTGCGCGGGGGATGCCATTACAGCAATTAAATCACGAATTGATTCAGCACTTTTTGTAATATCTGTAACATTAGAAAATGGATTTAGTTTTAGGGTGGCAACATCCATGTAAGTGCCATTAATCGTTTTGCAAAACTTTTTGTAGCTCTCCCCTAAATCAATTACCCACACTTGACCACCATCTGCAAGCACACTAGTAATTAATGCTTGTGAAAGAACTGATTTACCACTTCCTGAAGTTGCGCAAATACAAGCATTAAAATTATCAAGGCCTTGATCAAACAAATCTACAACGGCTGCTTGATGACGAAATGTCGGTGCAAAAACACCCTTTTTATGTTGCGCACCTTTGTATTCTGCAACCAACGGCAACATGTTTGAAAGGTTCCAGGTCGTCATTGTATTGAGACGGCCCAAGACTGAAAGATCAAGCCACATTCCTTGCTCAACAACAAAAGGCAATACCGACAAGAAGCTTTGCAAATGCTGAAATTTCACAGGATACAAATCAAAATTATTCAGACGAAAAGCTGAAATAGCATTAGATACGTGTTCGCGCTCATCTTTTTCATTCGTGAATAAAACACAATTAAAATATGCTTTGCAAAGCTTGGTTTCATTGGTTGCAAGATCATCACGAATTTTCTTCCATTCTTGTGCTGCTTGCACTGTTCCTGGAATTAATTTTGCATATGGGCTGTTTGCTTTTTTTTCTAATTCTGAGGCTTTACGATAAGCTTTTAATTTTGATCGCTCTTGTGGTTCACATTTAAAATGCACACTAATAACAAACGGACAATGAATGCCATGATTAGGTTTGAAAATATTGCTAAAATTATCGGCTTGTGTCCACAATGCCAATTCATCTGGAAGCTGTGTTAGAGACAAAGAAACAATATGTGTTTTTGAAACTGAGGTTTTATCAATTTTATTGATTTGATCGTTTTCATTATCCTGTAACAATAATAACTTTTCATGCTCAGATAACTTTATTTTTGTCTCTGATTTAACAATCAAATGATTCTGGTCGACATGTAGGTAAAAATTTGGAGAAACACATTGCTTATTAATACAATCATATTTATCAAAATAAAATTGTCGATGATCAATACAGTTTTGATTTGGATTAATTAAGCTGTAGGTTAATTCAATAAATGATTCAATAACCAGTTTTACGTTTGGAATACCTGTATTTTTTAACTCACTTGCAATAGAATCACGTAAATCACACAAAAATGCAGCTTCTTTTTTAGAATACCCGCTGCGTTTTGACGCAAATAAAAAACAACGATAATCTTTTAATTGCATGCTGATATTACGTTTATTTGAAAATCCTTTGATTGCAGCATGCTTTAAATAGTCATATTGATTTTTTCCAATGGCTTTAAAAATATCCCCCTGTTTGAAATAAGGTGCGCTAAACTCTGATAGAAGATGGCCTACTTTATTATTACCAACCATCATCACTTGAATGCAAACATCATCACTGATTTTATTTTTAAGTAATTCAGAAATTGAATGGATAATTTCTTCATTAGCGCCTGCCAATGGTGCTAACTCTAATCCAAAACCAATACTCTGATCATTTATAAAAAGCTCCTGATCAAAATCATAATATCGATATGGCAAAATTGATGAAAAACGTGCGTAATCTAATCCCATAAGGTGTGATAATTCTTCTCGACTAACTTTATCTGTTCTGTCAAAATTTGATTGAGATTTTGTGCCAGCAAAATCAGTAATATTTGAAAGCGCATGAATATTTTTGGCAACATCAAAAAATTTGTGCGCTCTTCTTTTAAATTCTTGTTTTATTTTATTTAGCTGCATAAATTAATCTCCATCCGAATTACTGCTAACCTCTTGGGCGGGCAATCCAATCCAGTGAGATTTATCTAAAACGGTGTAGACATAACTCGGCTCGTGATAGGTTTTTGATGTATCCTCGTAGGGTGCAATCCAGATACGCTGAACTGTGTCACCAAATCGAATTGGCTGTCCTGGTGTAGGAGTTGCTACGTTATAACCTGCATTTCCAGATGTATTTGCATATCCAAATGCCTGAGTATTTGATTCCCCAGATTGCTCATCACCACTGTCAACATTGTCATAGGTTCCTGCTTCGGCATTTTGGTTGACCTTTGAAACTGGTGTGCAGCTATCTCCCGCCCTAGCATTACAACCAAAACTGGAATTCATACCAGCACAGCCTGCTAAGCCTAAAAAAGATATGCCAATAAAAATCATTCCTATTTGTTTCATCATGATTTGTCTCCACTTGCGGTACTATTAGTGCTTTGACCAAGTTGCGTCTGACTGATATTTGAAAATGGCTCTTGGGACATTTCATCAGCTGTTCCGTCTGTAAAAGCTGAATTACCAGTGGTAGCAGTTTTTTGAGTTGTTGTTTGCGCTTGACTCAGTAATGATTTAATTTCAGATGCGTTGTTATTGGTGTTTTCTGGAGCTGTCTGGTTATTTCCAACAGTTGCTTGATTTGAATCTGTTTTTGGAACTAACGAAAATCCAGTTTGAAAAACCACAGTTGAAACAGTGCCAGATCCAATACTGATAATCGGGTGGTATTGATCTGCGCGTTTAATATAGTAAGATGCCAATTGTCCCATTGCAGTAGATGCGCCGGTATAGGCACCACTTTGAAAAACCTGTGATCCAGTCACTGTTGTCGTAGTCCCCAATGGGCTTATACTTTGTGTTTGCGCACCTTGTGCAAGTGCACTGCCAAAACCAGATAGCGCACCAGAGATACCCGCCATCGTTAATATTTTCCCGTTTCTCATAACAGGAATGCCGCGAATACCTTCTTTTCCAGCAAAGGCGATAAAACCTTGAACAGGGATTTCAAGAATGCTTCCGTCTTTTTTGGTGCAGGATAATTTGTTTAATCGCGCTTCACCGCGCTCACTGGATATATCTCCGTAAATGCTGGCCAGTGCAAAACAACCTTTTAAATGAGAGTGGAACCCGTTGGGTAATGTTCCACTGTCTAAAAAACGCATTAAAATCGGTGAGGTATCAGATTGACCATTAACACTGGCATTCGCATCAGCGCCAACCAATAAAACAGCTCTATCAAAAGTGCCTGCAGGAACCCATGTTTTAGGTGTTTTATCATCTTCTTCTTTTTGGCTATTTTTATTGCTCATCATGCTATCGCTTGAATGCGCAACAAACCGTCTTGCTGCATTAAAATTCGTATGATAGCTAAATGTTTGTGTTGTCAGCCTGGTTGGCATTAATTGTTCAGATGATTGAATATTCACACCTGTTAAGGATGATTGTGGCACTACACCATTTTGCGTAGTAGCAGAGCCTGGCATTGGAAAGGCAGCAACATTATTTTTATTATTTAAGATGTCAGAATTTGTTTTATTTTTATCACCAAATTCATCTGTTAATTTTTCAACGTGTTTATTCAATTGATCAATTTGTTGTTGCTGCTCTTCTAATGCAGATAAACTATTTTTTTCAGAAAAATCATTACTTAACACACCATCAGGAACGGTAATGTTTTTTTGTGATACAACAGGCAAAATTGTTTTGTTCGCTTTACTTTTCGCCAATTCATGCAACACAAAGACAATAATTAAAAAAGACAGGATGACGACGCAACCCCAGAGATTCTGTTTCTTTTTAATAAATGTATTTAAATTTTCAAAAGAGGATTTATTATCTTTAAAATATGTTTTTATTTTTTCAAGATTAATCAATTTTTTTAGTTTCTCAATTATTTTAGACATTGCTAACAACCTCAAATACAAATGTTTTACCACCGGACTGCAAATATTCCTGACTGATTGCAACCGCTCTAACACCTGGGTTATAAAATTGATTTGCCAGTAATTCGACAGGTTTTGACGATGCGTTTTTAACTGATAAAACACGTACAGCTAATGCACCGCCTAAAAATCCTGCTTGTACTTTTTCAGTTAATCCACTCCCAGCTGTTACGGTGCTTGACACAACAAATTGAGATATTTGCGAAAATGCATTGGATGAAATGGCTGTGTAACCAGGCGGAATTCTTTGCAGCATTACATCGCGAATTAGGTTAACAAGCGTTTTCTCATAAGATGAGCTTTGCTCAAATGCCGCTGCAACAACGCTATGATGAACAATAGGTGCGTTTTTTTGCGCTTTATTTCCGCTATTTTTATTTGAAAAACTAGTTGGTAGGAATTCAATAGTTTGACCAGGTTCTGATTTAGGTGTAATTAATAATGAAAAATGCAATCCTTGGTCCGTGCTGACAAAAGCGGTAAATGGACTATTACCTGATATAGTTGCGTAAACATTTCCTGATGCATCATTATTACTATTAAAAACGTTATCTGGTTTTGTAATAGCCGTTATCTTTTGCCCATTAACAAAAATTTTATTAATGTCTGTATTTGATAAATCAATATTAACTTGTGCATTTTGCGAAATTGAAATGCTAGTAGGCGGCATTACTTGTTCGGCATTTGCATTTCCAAAAAACATTAAACATAAGCCTATTACTGAGAATATTGATTGTTTTTTTACATAATGCGATAACATCACTTAACTCCCTTACTCTCTTTAATTTCTTGAAATGTAGTCAAAAAAAGCTCGTTTCCATCTAGTAAAAAATGCAACTCATAAGTTTTTTTACTATTTGGCAAAGCACGTTCACCCACCCAACGTTTTAGCGTTCCAGATACTATTACCGTTAATTTTTTAGGGTCAGATTGCGTATTTGATATATAAAATGCACTGGATATTTTTTGAGATTTAATAAGCGCTGATTCATCTTCTAATGACTTACTAAAATCACTGTAATATTCTGAAGCAGTATGAAATAAAACCAATTTATCAGAGGAATCAACACTATCAGGGGTTACATTTAACCGTGCATCTACAAAAAACAATGCGCTTTGTAATAAATAGTTGGCATCAACGCTTTCATCACTAACTACCGCTGTTTTATTAAAATTCTCTGGAATTAAAATTGTTTTTTCATTACCCGATTGATGCCACAGTAAAAGACCAAGTGATAAATTACAAAACAACAACATAACAACTAGCACGCTTAAATATTTTATATAGCGTGCAAATTGTGAAATGGTGTGTTGTGCTGTTTTATATTCCACATCAATCTCCTAACCTATCCACTCACGTTTATGTGATGCCGGCGTAAAGCGTAAAAACGGCTTTAAAAATATTTCTGGCAAATACCAATAACAAACATTCAATAGCCATCCACTTCCTTGCCCTTTTTTCAGAATCTTGATCAAGACAACAGATAATATTGCGATAGCTACTCCAAGGACCTGCTTACCAGAAATAAATAAGAATGAAGATGAAATAATCATAAAAATAAATTCATCTAACGGCAGTCCAAATACTCTGATTGGCTGATCCAATGTTTTACAAACTATGTATAATGACTTCTTATTCATAAAGTTTAACTGCCGATAATGTGGAACATTGCCGCAGTTCCTAAAGTAAGTATTATTATTCTGATGAAAATTGTAGGACTTGGTGACTTATGAAATAGCACCATGCAGGTACCTGCTTCAGCAACATATACGCACCATGCGAATGTAGATCCTGGTCCGAATGTTGCCTCAACATCTGGTTTTACAGTATTAGCCAGCATGTCCGTTCCTGTGTCACAGTAACCAGCAGCGCAAAATAAAAAACATGATATAAACGCGATGTAGGCAAAAATATATTTTTTTAAATGTCTTTTTAAATTTATAAATATCATTTTAGTTACCACCCATTTTTATTTTTAGAAACAAAAATATAATTTGCACCGGAATTTGACTTGAACATTTGTACCGATTTTAATTTTGGCTTATCCACATTTGGATGTGCACATCCAGAAAGAATAGAGGCTACTAATACAAGCGATAGTAATTGACCCATAATGTTTCACCTCATTCATTTATTTTTTATTTATATTAAAATTAGGCATATACTGAGCTGTCTTAAAATATTTACTTCCAGGTTTTCTAAAATTCTCAAAAAGATCACGAAGTTGAACACGCTGTATCAACTGCTCTTTTTCTGGATATACTGATAACGTTGAATCAATAAATGTTGAATTTTCTTCTTCAAAGCCTGAAATCAAGGATTCATCGACATTTACTGTGTATTTTGCATCTCTACTGAATGTAGATTGACTTTTAGTGAGGTTCTTTTTTGATGTATTTTTCATATTACTTACTCTCTCTCAAATAGATAATTATGATAACTATTGAGCTATGCTAAGCGAGAAATAAGTATGAAGATATCCGGGAAAACCCTGATAAAAATCAGATATTTTAATAAAAATATTAAGTTTTTTTAAAAAAAATGATATCAATAAACGATTTTGATGAAATTAGTTTATGTTGATAACAAATAGATTAACTATAAAGAATATCGCTTTGGCTTGCTAAATTACTAGCATCCCAATCAGACTTGAACTTATGAAGACATTCCATTGTGCTTGAATTATCTGATAGCAATAATTTGTATGTATCTGCTGGTAACGTTATTGCGTGACACCCTGATAGTAGACAGTCTAAAATTTGTTCTTTAGTTTTAATTGACGCTGCCAGTAACTTAAGAGAACTATTTTGGATTTTAATAATTCCAAGCATATCTTTAATTGCATTCGAATTTCCATCAGTTTTTTCTATTTTCCCTAAATATGGAGCTGCATAGTTTGCGCCTGCTAACATACTTAAATAGACTTGAGTTGGTTCAAATATTGCAGTTGCCATCGTTAAAATATTTTCACGATTCAAATGACGAATTACATATAAACCATTTTGAGTTACAGGTACTTTTACAATGATACGATCACTTAATTTTTTTAAATGACAAGCTTGCGCAATCATTTTATTTGGAGTATCAGCCGTTACTTGTACAGCTAAAAATCCAGATTGAATATCCAATAATTTTTTTATTGTATCGTCACATTTTCCATTTAATTTGCTTAATATACTTGGATTTGTTGTTATCCCAGTTATCAACAGCTGTCTGACAGCATCTTGTATCAAATCAAAATCAATTGTATCTAGCCACAACTCCATTCTTTTCCCCTATATTCAGATCCGATGAAAAAATGTGTTGGATGCTGAGTTTTGACGTTATATAGCCTAATTCAAATAATGTATTGCATTTTAACTTACCTTTAATGCTTTTAACATGCGATTCTAAAGTTTTTTCTGACATCTGACATTGCTTTGCAATGTAGACTGATTTATTACCATTCATCATCATTGCAAGAATCTCAATTTCCCTTCTTGTAAGGTAAGTATTATCAAATTCAGCACCTAGATAAAGACGCGATATCTCGGGTTTTTTTAGAATATCGATAGCGGATGGATTATTTCTTATATCGTCTAAATTAATATCTGTCAGTGCTTTTATTGGCAAAATAAATCTTGTATTTTCAGATTCTGTTATTATTTTTTTAGCTCTCTCATTAAAAAAAGCAATAAAACTGTAAAGATATGATAATTTGGAAACAAGTATTTCTGGAGAAAGATAATTATCACGAGCAGTTCCAAAATGGAAAAAATCACAATAAGTTTCATGTGATTGAGTAATCGTTATACCATGATCAATGTTGTGTTCACTTGCTGCAGAGTATACAGGCTCTCTTTTTAGTAATGCCCAAAACACATAACCATCTGCAAATAACTTTGGATTTTTTTCAAAAATTGCAACATCATATAGCTTTTCCCGATAGTAGGATTCAATCCATCTTCCTGCATTTGTGAGTCTAACATGTGATCCGTCCTTATATGTTCGATCAAAAGTAAAATAGGATATACCAACTTGCTGTAATTGGACTGAAATTTTTTTAATTTCATTTACGGACGTAAAAGTCACATGATTTTTATAAAAATTTTCATTAGGCTCATAAACACTTAATTTTGACTTTCGCATATCCCTATACCTCAATATTTTTCTTCGCCAATCCACCGTAATTTTTCATTTTTCATTATATTAATTTCAATATTTTCTAGTGATGTTTTTTTCGTTTCTGGAATGTAGAAATAAAAAATAACAAACCCAGCTATTGAAAGTAATAGGAAAATTTTAAAAACGCATATAATACCAATAGTGTTTATTGCCACTGGGAATAAAAAAGCAACTAAAAAATTGGTTAGCCAATTAAATGTAATGGAAATTCCCATCCCTATTCCACGAATCCTTGCTGGATATATTTCTGCGGGCAATAAGAAACACGCTGGTCCTACCGACAAACCCTGACAAGCTACAAATGAAATAAATCCAATTAAAACAAACCAACCTAAAATTATTGGGTTATGAATATACGAAAATGAAAGGATAATAATACAAAGGCTTAAAATAATTCCGAATAATCCCGTCAATAACAACGTCCTTCGACCAAACTTATCTATAAGATTTGCTGCAATTATTGCTGATAATGTTACTGTAAAACCAATACCCAGCGTAGCTAACATCGATGCGATTACTTTATTAAAGCCGGTTTTTTGAAAAATTGTTGGGGCATAGTAAATAATTGCATTAATCCCAACTGCTTGAGTAAAAATACCTATTAAAGCACCTAAAACGATTAGTTTGAAAAATTTCGATTGAAAAATAAATTTAAAACTTGAGTTTTTATTTTTTAAAATAAAATCAATTTTATTAAGTTCCAATTTTGCTTTTTCTTTTCCATGAGTTTTTTCTAATATGTTTTTACCATCATTTATTTTTCCTTTTATAATTAGCCAGCGTGGACTTTCAGGTAAGAAAAAAGAGCCTGCTAACAGAACCATTGCTGGAATCACCCCAAGCCCCAGCATTACACGCCATGATTCCGTGTAAGCCAGTGATAGATTCGTGAGATATGAAATAAAAATTCCAAAATTAATCGATATGAGATACAAAGTGACTAATTTTCCGCGTTTTGCTTTTTCAGCAATCTCGGCAATATAGACTGGTGATAATGAAGAGCTCATACCAATAGCAAAACCAATTAGCAACCTGCTTAAAATTAGCATGTAAGCACTATTTGCAATCGCACATGAAAGGGAACCAATTGAAAATAATATAGCCGTCGTCAGTAATAATTTTTTTCGTCCATAAAAATCACTTAATTTACCAATAATAAGAGAAGAAATAAGCGCTCCAAATGGAACTGCTCCTACCATCTCACCAATTTGAGTATTGTTGATATAAAAAGTTTTTTTAATGAAAAGCATTGCACCGGAAATAATGCCGGCATCGTACCCAAACAAGAGTCCAGAAATTGCAGCGCATAATGCAATAAAATTAATATTATATGATGTCTTGCTAATCATTAATTTTATCCATTATTTTTTGTGATAATTTAATATTATCGTCAATTTTTTTTGGAATATGATTTTTTTCATCTTCATTCCCTGAATTTAATATTGCATCAAATTTTATGCTGATATATTTTCTTCTATTTTTTCCAATCCAAGTTGAGATATGTTGCTCCTTGGGGTTATCTGTAGCAGAATAATCATTTTTTAAGCTTCGATTCTTAAAATTGTAATAAATTATATTACTCACGATCACCTCCCTATTTCAAAAATGATATTGGGTATAGGAAGAACTGAAAATCAGCACTTTCAAACTCAATACTCGATCTTTTTAGCTTCGCAGCAATCTCATCTGCAAAAATTATGTTTATAAAACTGTGTAAGCTGTTTGTCATTCCTTTGATACTCCAGTGTATGTATGATCGGCACCAAGATTCGAATCAAATACATTTTGCTGATTTAATTAAATTTGATATTCATTTTGCTATCAGTTACTTTAAACTGTACCCTTAATAGGTTATTATTCTTTACTTTTGTAAAGAGTATCACCAGTTTTTACTATTGTAAAGCGTTAGGAAATTAAAAATGGCCGCTATAAGTTTTAGTGCAGAGCACATACAACCTATTGAAAAAGATAGCTTTTCTTCTCGCGTTGAAACGTTACTTACTTCACGCGGGTGCTCGAAGGCATGGCTTGCAGAAGAATTGGGGGTCACGAGACAAGCACTCAACCACATCTTAAAGCATGGGAAAAAACCAAAATTTGTTTCAGAAATTGCCCTTGTCTTTAATGTTAGCCCAAAATGGCTTGAAACAGGCGAAGGTGAACCTAGGCATACACAAAATAGCTTATTAAGCTCTATTCCATTATATGGGTTGTCGGAAATTAGTAATTCCGGAGGAATCAAAAACGTATCGGCAATTGAAAAAATATTATTGAAATTAGACAATGATCATAAACATTTTGCCGTGCTTTTTCAAAAATATCCATCGATGTCTTCAAGGTTTGAAGAAAATTCAATATTGATTTTTGATGGGGAAATGACGCCTCAAAACGGATCATATGTTATCGCTAACGTTGATAAAATTGGTATCGTTATTAGGCAATTTTTTACTGAAAATAAATTAATAATTTTAAAACCATCTGATAATTCATTTGATATTATAAAATGTGACCATTGTCATATCATTGGAACATTAATAGAAACGAGAATAAAATTCTAACATCATCAAAATGGCATGCTTGAAACTGAGGAATCTAAATCATCCTTTTTTAAAAAATGCTTTAATATATTTGTCACTGGAATTACCAATATACTAAATAGAAAAGAAAGTAAAAATTTTACGATAATTAACCCAACAAAAATATTTAGAACGTCTGAAAATCTTCTTCCATGTGAAAACGACAACACAGTGAAAATCAAAGAAAAAGATACTTCTCCAGGAAATGTGGATGATAAGTACCTTGTAAACAAAAAGCGCTCATTAAATTTTATTTTCATTCTTTGCATTATTTTACCGGTAACTGTATAGCCAATAAATGACGCGATCATAGAGTTAAATAATGTACGTGGAGCAAGAAGAAATGTTCCCGCTATCTGACCGTGCTCTATGCCAGCCAATTTTACGCCTAAAACACCAAGGCAAATAAATGCTACTTGTGATATAATTTTTGAATAAATAAAATAATTTGCAAATCTGTCGTTGTATATCTCTGTTACTAGATCAATTATGAAAAATCCAATGCAGAAAAAAATAACGCTGACATTAAATGAAAAACGATACCCAAAAATTACATAATCATGAAAAAAATTATTCATTTCAATCGATAACGATTCGCAAATAGCAAAAAGCATTGCTAAAAAAATCAAAACAACTACTTCTTTCTCTGTAATCGAAATGCTTTCGCGCATTGCTCTATATACTCTTTGTAATTTAAAATTAATGCCTCTTTATCAAGCTGCATCATCTTCTCGAGTGTTGATAATATTACAATTGCTTGTGCCTGTGCATGTTGGAATTTTGAAAACACATCAGATGCACTCAGTTCAGAGGCCGATCCACACATTGTGGTACGTGATCCAATTGCGCGGTAATATATTAATGAGTGTAAAACATTGTTCCGTTCTTGCAATTCAATGTCTTCAATTACATACTCATACTGATGGTGTTTTGTTGTAGCAATACGCCAAAATTCCGATATAAAATCTGTGATCGAATTCATAGATAATTTTAATTTGGTCATATCGTATGCATGCATTTATTAATCGCACCATTATCACAGAAGAGAAAGCTTATATCCACATTAAGGATAGAGGTTTTTTGCTTGGTGATGGTATATTTGAAACCTTAAAAGTACAAAATGGACACATCGAATTCTTTGATGCACACTACGAACGTCTAAAATATTCGGCAGCTACTTTATTTATACAGTTTGAATATGAAGCTGATTTTCTCAAAAATATATGCTTAAAACTCCTTAAAAAAAATAAATTAGAAAATGGTATCGCTTCAATACGAATTACACTGACTCGCGGCATTGGATTGCGCGGTATTAATTTTCCTGAAAAACAAAATTCAACTTTGCTAATCACAACAGCAGAATATCACCCACCAGAATCCGACATATATCCACGCGCCATGATTACTAACATTAAACGAAATCCATTATCTCCAATTACAAAATTTAAAACATTAAATTATTTAGAACCCATACTTGCACGCAATGAAGCGCAATCAAATGGGTTTGATGAAGGGATCATGCTAAATACCGATGGGTTTATTACTGAATGCTCAATCGCCAATATTTTCTTTATAAAAGATATGGTGGTAATGACACCATCTGTTGAAAGCGGTATTTTACCTGGAATTATGAGAAATCATGTTATCAAATTATGTCATAAAAATAATATTCAAATTATAGAAAAGAAAATTTCTGTTGATGATGCGTTAAATTCAGATGAGGTATTTCAAACAAACTCGCTAATTGGGCTTCAAATTTTATCACAAATTAATGATAAAAAATTTTCTGTTGGCGATTATACGCTTTCGAAAAAAATAGAATCAATTTTATTAAGCAGCGTACTCTGCATGCACGATCTATAATAATTATTTCTGATAAAATTCCATGCAAAAAAATCCATCACTAATTTGTTTTTTTAATTACATGATTAATTGCCGCAATCACCAACCATGGTTTTTGTTTCTGAATATAATGATCAGTTTTATTTGCAGTAATATGTTGTGATTTATTTGACATGTCTGCTAATTTTGCCTGCCATTTTGCCCACAACAGTTTATCAACTCTGCTATTGTATGGACTATTTGGTTTTCCATGAATAGTTGCTGATAATACAATTAATGGAATGTTTGGAAATTTAGCTGCATTTTTTACTTCATTTTTACTCTCTGGAATACCTAACGCATCAAGATAATAATAAACTTTTTTGCTCGGCAACGGATCATTAATATTTTGGTTTGGACTCACTGAATCCACTAACACTACCCCACTCACTTCATGCGGATACTCACGTGCAAAAAGTTGCATATACAAACCACCGACAGAATGTCCAACTAAAATATAAGGTGGTTTTAAATGCATTTTTTTCAGTAATTCACTTAAATTATTAAGAGGTTATGCTAAATCCCGTTGAAATTTGAAAGAGTGGCTCCAAAGTGGAATACTCATTGTGTTCTACGCAATTTGTACACAAAACAAAGGAGCCAGTAATGAAAGTAGAAACCAAAAAAAGAAAAAAAGCAATGCATGGATTCAGACAAATGACGGGTGCTGAATTCGCCAAGGAGTCGTTATATCGCATCATGGTTGAAGGTAAGCATGCCATGGATGAATTATTTCGCGATATGGGCAGAATGGTTGCTGAAAGCGTGATGTTGATTGAACGTGAAGAATTAGCAGGCCCTGATTATTATCCAACCAATTCAAAATTACAAAAATGGTCACACGAAGAAGGTTCAGTTTATATTGGTGATCAAAAAGTAAGGATAAACAGGCCACGTTTACGTTACGCGGGTCTTGGCGAAATTCAATTAAAGTCATACGAAAATATGCGCTCCAAAGGCCAATTTTCGCAAGAATTGCTTGAAAAAATGATGCGTGGCGTATCGACACAAAAATACCAAGATACTATTTTAGATGCAGCTAATGCATTTGGCGTGTCACCATCAACTGTTTCAAAAAGGGTGGTTGAAGCATCTGCTGCAAAACTGCATGAATTTCAAAATCGATCTTTATCTGATTTTATTCCGTTTGTTATTTTTTTAGATACCGTGCATGAAGGCGGAGAAGCATTTATTAATGCGCTAGGCGCAGATGTTTTGGGTGATAAAAAGCCATTGGGATTTTGGCAAGGCAGTTCTGAAAATCACGAAATATGCGAAGAATTATTCAGAAATTTGGAATCTCGTGGTTTGAAATTATCGCACCGTATTATTTTTGTAACCGATGGTGGCAGTGGCATTATTAAAGCATTAAAAGACCGTTTTGGTAAAAAACTTTTGCATCAGCGTTGTGTAATTCACAAAAGCCGTAATTTGCAAAAGCATTTGGCAGAAAAATATCGCAAAGAAGCGCATCGCTTATTAATGAATGCAATTGAACAAAACAGTTATGAAGATGCACAATCAATGCTAAAAGAGTTGGAAAAATGGCTAAGATCAAAGAATGAATCAGCGGCTGACTCACTGCTTGAAGCATTTGAAGAGCTGCTTACTATGCATCGTTTAAAAGTGCCTAAATCACTGCGTAAAACGTTAATGACAACCAATCCAATCGAAAGCATGTTTTCACTTGTTAGAGTTTGTCAACGAAACGTAAAGCGTCCACGTGATAGCAAAATGTTGCAACGATGGTTAGCTTCTGCTTTACTTTATTGCGAAAAACAATTTAACAGGTTAACTGGATACAAAGATATTAATCAGTTGATTAAAAATATTGATTTAGAATTCGGTGACCAAACTGAAATTTTTGAAAAGGCAGCGTAACATGAAAAAGCCACTCGAGAAAATTTCAACGGAAAACTGGACAACCTCATTATTAACGACTATCTGTGCAGTTTGCGCTTGCGTTGTTATTTTTAGAAATTTACTTTTCTCTGTACCTGCACGATCATACAAAACAACGGTTGCATGATTTGCTATTTCAGGAGCCACTCCAGACCATACGTTAACGCCATCGCCTAAGCCTGATTCAAAAATAACGACAGGGCCATTTCCATAAGACACTGCATAAATCGATGCGTTTTTAATGTGGAAGTATTTTCCATCTGGCATTGTACCCGCAACATTAATTGTCGAAAATAATAATAAAATAAAAAACAAATAATGCTGTAAAAAAATTTTCATTATTTTTTACCATAAATTTGCGTTGTTCTAACAAAAGAAACCATATAATTATCATCTTGAATGAATGTCCGCATATCAAAAATCAATTTATTTATTTCTACTTCAGAAATCAGATTATTTTTAACGTACTGCGGTTTCATTTCAGTAAGAAATAACAACATCATCTTTTTTTGCGCTGATGACTGATATATCGGTTGAATAAAATTCGTCGTGATATCTTTTAACTCTAATTTACGAAAATTGGTATAAATATTACTGCCAAAATCATGATCTAAATTTTTCATTTTGAATAATTCTAACAATAATCCACGATATTTTTGAAATATATCCGAATGAGGACAGCACGCCGAAACAGTATTCGTACCTTCTTCGCAAACAAGCACACCATTTTTTTTTAATAATGGCATCAATACTTTTAATGCATCAAATGGTTTTACTTGATGCATAATCACAAAACGTGAATAAATCATGTCGAATTGCGATAAATCAGCTAAATCGAAAATCGATTTCACAATAAATTCGATATTGTTGTGTAATTTATTATTTACTTTGGCAATTTCAATTTGTTCTTCACTGATGTCAACCGCAGTGACATGGCCATTTTTGCCAACCTGATCTGCAATCCATCCTGTCATATTCCCTGTACCGCAACCGATTTCCAATACACGCATGCCGGACACTAAGCCTGCTTTCAACAATAAATTTCGGCTGGTTTCGCCAAATAATT
>JAPLRF010000038.1 GCA_026399315.1 Gammaproteobacteria bacterium | reverse complement strand
CAATCCAATGATTAATTCATCCCAAAAACTTTCATGATGCGGTTTGGGTGGTGGCGCATACGGTGTTTGTAATGCTGGATTTAAGGCATTATAAATCACATCCATTAATTTTTGATACGGCGCGTAATCGCGTGTTTTATTGTAATTATTTAAGGTTTGTTTAATATTAATCAATTGACCCGGAATTAAAGGCGAACCAGAATAGGCACGTAACACAGCAGAAAAAGCAACATTGCCCAATGCGCGATCAGCAAAACTTTCCCACGTATCCCCTTGCTGCACAACCATCGATGGCGCACCCATTAAACTCGATGCATTAAAGGCTGAAACAGGATTGGCCGTTAATTGCAGGGCTAATTGACTTTCGTTTTCTGAATTAACAATTGTGCCAAAGGTGGCTGTGATATTTTTTTGGTTATCGTGGAAAAAATCAACAGGGATATTTTCAAAAACATCACCATTTGCGCGAATGGCAGTAACAGATTCTCTCAACACGCGTCTATCCAAACTGTTTGTTAAAAATATATTACGGGGAAAAGTTTCCGTTGAATCAAATGGACTTTTAACATTGGTCACGACACTTAAATTCGTTCTGGTGTCGTAAAAGCGATCGCTTGTAATTTCGCTTATTTGACAATCGCGCTCACGTTTTGCCGCTGTTTGTGCAATAACAGATACATCAAATAATCGCATGGTATTGAGTGATGTATCTGTAATAACTGTTTCATAAAAATCCGTTGATGCAAAAATAGATTTTAAAGGCGTACCGTCTACGTTAAATTGATCGTACGTAGCAGTTGTGTTGCCGTCGCATTTTGTTTTAAGTATAATTTGTACTAAACGTTTATTAAAACAACTAACAGACAAGCCATTTTCGTTGTATGCTAATTTTGTAATGGCATAAGGTTGATTACCATTCCAACCACCCGACGTCGGCATAATAATAGAATCCAATAATCCACCGGGTTCATAACTTATTTTCGCAGGGTAATTAAAGCCTTGCAAAGGAATTAAAAGTGGCGTGATGCTTTGAAAGACACGATTATCTGTTGTGATAATCGTAATCACTACATTGAAAAATACATTGGGTGTTACGCCAGAAAAAAATACGAATGAATTTTTAGTGTCTATTTTTCTATTTTGAATAATTTGTCCAGCACCTATCATCACAGCATCTGCTGAAGAAACTAAAGCACCAGACAACATATCCTGCCAAGTAACAAATAATATACCATGTCCTAAATTCACAGGATCACAGAAAACTGTAAACGGTATTGCATTTACTATCAAACCCGGCAACGCCATCGAAACACATGAAATCTGTTCGTTATTATTAACGCCAAAAACAGCCGGAAATCCATTCATATCTGCATAAGGTCCATAAGTACCTGGCACATAATTTGATTGTGTTTTTCTTCTGCCAAACTCAAATGAAAAAGTATTACCTTGATTCGGTGCCAGATAACCCCAACGCGAAGCCTTAACCACAACCGATTGAATAACACCATCAATCATTTGACCATCATTTACAACCGTATTATCCGCCATATCAAACACATTCCAACCATCGTGATTATAAATATCACCTGTTGAGGATTGATAAATTGCATTAACGCGTCTGCGATTACGCACTGGATCTGCAAAATTGGCAATGGCCAATTGACCGCCACCTTGTAAATTAATTTGCGTTGTTGCGTCACGCAAAGCATTATAATGCACTGCTGTTTCTTGCAACACAGCGCCAGAACCATTGGTTTCATGCACTAAAATAGGATTATTAACACTATCAGGAATGCGAATTAACGTTTGTGGGTTCACTGTATTTGAATCTGTTATTTTATGTAAAAAAAGACTCGTTAAATATTCATAATGAATATTTGATAAAGGTGTTGCTACAGGCGTTAATGAAAAAGTGCCTGCAATCGCATCAAACGGCAACATTTGTCGATTATCACCTGACGAATAAGAAACGCCTTTTTTACTTTTAATCGGCCCATTAAAATAATAATCTGTTAAATCTACCGCACCTGACCCATCTGTTTTTTGACATTCTTTTCCCCAGAAATCGCGAATGATCATAACTTGATAGGCAATTGTTTTGTTAATATTAATGGCAGTGTGCAATAAAACTTGATGATGTGTGTCGTGCATATAATGATGCGCTTCACCCATTGGAGAATATTCTGCATTCATATCACCAAAAGGGCCTTGACCATAGCGTGTCGCGCCGGTTGCGGAACCAGCAGGCGGCGTTACTTTAGTCACAAAATTATTTTCATTGAATTCATAAGACCACACTTCGCCCATCGGTGTTGTTAACGTCAACACATTACCTTTATTATCGCGTGTTTTTTTCCACGTGTTGCCTAACGCACTGATTACCTCAATGTCTTCACCAAAAGCATTTAATTTTTTAATGTAAAAAGAAGTGCCATCTGCCGCAATATGCGCTGTTTTTTGATGCGCTTCATTTAATTTAAATAATTGAATGTGACCGTTTTGATCTTTTTTAGCAATTAAGGCGCCTGATTTATTGTGCGAGAATTCCGTGCGCGCACTGACCTTGCTCGCAATTCCCTTTTCATCAACAACCGTTACCGCGGGATCAATTTGCGCTGATAATTTATTGTGACTATTCTCATACTCGAATTGCGTGACAGCACCTGAAGCAGTTTTGACGCTTTCTTTTTTATGAAAATTCGTCCAAGTAATTCCTTGATCAGACCTGCTATTATTATTTGAATTTAAAAATGCAGGTTGAGCCAAAACAAGAGGATCTTCATCCGGCTTTTCTTCCAAGCCTTGCCAATTAATTTGCGCAGTCCAGCGAAACATACCCCAAATAATATCTTGATCAACAGCTGTTTGTGCCTTAAGCGTGTGCTGAATGTCAATTTGATAATTTCCTAGAACCCACAGACTGATATCAAGCCCAAAACGCTTTGTAATAGGGCAATAAATCATTGGCACTGTCACAACAACCTCATCCGGGTTGGTTATTTTTAAAGACGCCGGAAAAAGATCTGCGTTCATTTGCGCTGCAAATGATAAAGATTGTTTTCCAAATTGCGGATAACTATTGCTTAACAAAAGTGATAAGGGTGTATGCGGCAATTGCACTTTACTGGCATCATAACCTGGATTATTTAATGCAACAGGTCTAGCACCTTAAAAGAATCACGATTTGCCATTATTGCGGGTAAATCTGTTAATTTTTTAATAGATAAATCTGTTTCAAGAGAAGTGATGGTAACCGTTTCATCGCCCGCTGCATTTCGTCCTATGATTTTCGGCGCACCGGTATCCGTCACTGTTAACCATTTTCGCCCTGCTTGATCGTGATGATGTTGAATGGGAAAAGTGCCATCACCCGGCCCTTCTGCAATAACCGTGAATGCATCATATAAATAAGCATGTTGCGATTGCACAATGGCATCACGATAAACACCACTTAAAATTAAGCGATTTAATGCGTCATATGTATGCTGCGTCTCTTCAACATGCGTTATTTTTAAATTCTTTTCATCTTTGGGATCAGGAACAGTCGTGGATTTGTATTTACGCGCCACTTTTCCTGTTGCATTGAAAGTATGGTGTTTTAAATTTTTATTGCTATCCTGATGCAGCAAAATATGGTTTTTAGCATCCCGCATAAAGCGCTCATAACGGTCTTTTACTTTATTTACGATGGATAATGGCGCGGGCATAACATTAGAAGCAGGATCGAAATCATCAACACTACATCCATCAATAGGGCTGAATGTTTCAACGCATTCACCATGCGCATTGATGTGATAATACGTAATGGGTCGAATAACAATTCCTGCGTTACCTGCTTGTGTTCGTTTTACGCCTGTTTTCGCAGCCAAATAACCACGTTCATCATAATAATTAATTTCAATGCTTTGGTTAGGGTAAGTTGTACTTTTAATTTTGCCATCCGCAGTGTAAGTATAAGTAATACCCACTGTTGCAGGTGCATTGCTGGTCACGCTATGTTGATCGTAATTCACTTCTTGTGTGATGACATTGACATGATAAACACCGGTAATACGACCCAGAATATCGCGAGGCGTGCTGATATTGCGGTCTTTTGTTGTGTCAGCCAGTGGCAATAATACATTTTTTAAATCATCCCATGTCGCGCTTGATATAGCAGGGAATTGATCCTGCGGAATGCGATTAGCATAATGATATTCGCCTGTTTTTCTGCCGCGCGCATCGAGCGTTAATACTGTTGCAATACCATTGGCATCCACGCTGGCAATTTCATTTCCGCATTGATCGTACCACGTTAAGTTTTGTCGCCACACGTTTCCTGAAATAAGTGTTGCGGTTAATTGCACTTCACCAAAAGCATTAAATTGATGTTGGGTTGTGGGTGTTGTTAACGAAACAACTGCTTGCTTAGTTTTATCAGCATCTGGAATGTAAGTTATCACTGCGTCGCGTATTACTGCCGTAATTCGGCCACATTGATCAAACACCTGATGAACAGAACTGTCATTTTCAGGCTCTTTTCTTAAATTCGCAGCAATGACATCCATTGTTAAGCCTGTTTCCAGGCAAGATGATAAATCCAGCGTTAATTGTGTTGCATAAGCAATAAAACATTCAGCCTGACCAAAACCATTGCGCTGATATTCGATCACGTACCCCAACGCATTGACACGATAAATTAATTGGCCTTGTGCATTATACGCATAAAATTCAGGGGTATTGTTTTCGTCGAAGGTAATTAATTTTGCGCCATGCGCACTTGAAACAATGGATCGTGAAACAGATTGTATTTTCTCAGGACGAACAAACAAATTTGTTTCTTGGGTTAAATCATCAATCGGCAAACTCGGCCAATGATCTAATATTTTTTGATTTAATGCGTTATACGCGAAATTAACTGCGTGCTCATCATCAGCATTCAACGCTGAAACAATTGCGGTAATATTTGAATTCGCATCATATTGCGTTGTTTTTTTAATTGCAATGGATTCTGATTTTATTTGAACGTCAGTCACATTGCCTATATCAATTGAAGCTGAATAGACGGTTGTTAAGGGTGATAATTCACTGACCAATCGATTTGCGCCATCATAATCATAGATCCAGGCATGACCACTTAATGTTTTGTGCGTGGATTTCCGACTGGCGCCATCATAATGCCAGCTCTCTTGATTTTGCATCGCATCAATATGCGTAATTTCACGTTCAGCGGAATCATAAATGCTTGTTTCAATGGCATCAATATTAATTGTTGGTGATAAGGTATTTAATAATCCAAGCAAATCATCGTATTTTCCCGGAATAATAATCACATTTTTAAATTCTGTCATTTGTGTTCGGCAATTTGTATCAGCCAGATAATCATATCGCGTCACAGCGCCCAAAGGATTAACGTAAAATTGCAATCGATTTAAATTATCTCGAATCCAAAATGATTTTCTATCGCATGAATTGGTTTTTAGTTTCGCTTGAATAGCGTCGATTGATAAATTCGAAAAATCTTCAGGGTTTGTAACCCGCTCTGCATATTTAATTTCTGAATTAACAGTATGCAGCGTTGAATAGTAAAATTTCTGCGTAACAGAACCATCCGAATTAAAAACAAAAACTTCTTGGCCTTCTGAATCTAAAACGCGAAAAGTCGCTTTATCTTTTTCTAAATTTCGAATTTGTGCACACTGTATTGCTAGGGCTTCTGTTGTTGCAGTTGAAAAATCCGTTTGAAGTAAATGGTAATATTGCACTGCGCCTGTTTTATTGTTATTTAAATCATAGCGCGTTTCCGTCACTGCACCTGCACGGTTAATGCGAAAGCGTTCATTAAATTGATTGCCGTATAAATACGTGGTCTGACGGTCATATTCACTTTTTGTTATTAATAAATTGACATCGATTACTTTAATATCAACATTTATTTTAGATAGTTCAACTGAAGAATTATATTGCACGGTAAAGATAATTTTATTGTCTGCATTATAACGGTGCTCTGTCACACCGCCCTTCGGGTTAATTTCATAGCGGATATTGCCATTTACATCACGAACGTAGAAAGTGCTTTGTTTTTTAGGATCTATTTTTACGATGACTTGATTTGAGTCATCTAAAACAGAAATGCGTGTTAACGCTAATCCAGAAATATTTTCTGACGTTTCGGGATCAATAACATGGCTTGTTTCACGCCCAAAATCATCAAACCCTGTTTGTTCCGAATAGCAATGACTTTGCGTTGTGGTTGACGCAACAAGTGAATTTGATTTCTTTTGTGCATTATAATCCTGCGTCGTAACAACAGAAATTTTGTCATCCAACACCTTACGATGTTCCGTTACCAATGAGCGAAGATTAAAAATATTCATACGCACGTGATTGGCAGGCGTTATTGTTTTAACGCGCTGAGACAAAGTGTTTACTTGGTGCTGCGTTATTAATTTATCTTGTTGACTCGGCGCATCGGCATTTTTGGTCTCTATTGTCAGTACGCGACTTAAATTGAAATCAAATGTAGACGCGCTGGCATAATCAGAATGGCCGCTTTTAAAAGCGCTACGACGCTTTAATCCACGCAAATCATGCTGCTGCGTGTGGGTATTATTCAGGGAATCAACCCTGCTTTCCCATTGGTTTTTCGCATTGAATTTGACACGGGTCGTATTATTGTTCGCATCAGCGACACTAATCACATTGTGAAAAGCATCTGTTGTTTTTTGCGTTTTGCTATTGTTATTAATGATCGTCACGCTGCGATTTTTTTGACTATAAACTGATTGGACCGATTGCTTTCCGGGGAAAATACGCTTGGTTTCACGCTTAAATGAATCATGATTAACAGTAACAGCGTTGTTCAATGCATCGATTTCAGTGTTAATGACGCCACGCGGTTCATAACCGAATTTGGTTTCGGCCGCATTACCATTCGTACTGCCGGTGCACTGACCATGCAAATTATCGAATTTTTTTGTAGTTGTTATTGTCTTTGAAATGCTACTTTTTGATTTCAAAATACATTGACGACGGAGATTGAATTCTCGTTTAATTATGAGCGACGGTATTTTACCATTAACGGGAATAATTTTTTTATCCCAGTCACCAAAAGTATTGGTTTCTGTTTGCGTGGCAAAACCATCTGGATCGATATACTCTTTTTCATCGCCTGCGCCATCGTATTTATACTGGTGACACACATCATTAACTGTCTTATTGTTATCAATAATAGATTGAATTTCAGGTGTTATAAAGCCATTACTTGAACTGGATAATTGCGCTAAATCGATGGCTTGCGCATAATGCCGAGATTCAATGGGTTTATTAAAAATAGAATGGTGTGTTGTGCTTTGTCCTTGTCCATCAGGCCCCACTGATAACACAACGCGTCGATCAGCATCACTGATAAAAACCGTTTTCGCTTGGTTTATTGCAAGCGTTGAATCGACATCGTCAGGCACGATATCAAATTTCGCTGTGTGCAATCCGGTTTTATCATCATAGATATAGCGCTCAGATTGATTTTTCCACACTGCCTCAATCTGCAATAAACGATCATCCAAGGTTAATTGCATATCATTAGAAATTGATTTTATTTTTTCATAAACCAGCGGTGGTGCAATAGCAATGAGTTGACCCCAACTATCAAATCGTTTTGCAGTGGTATGCGTTGTTGCTGCCGCTATTTGCGTCGAATCATCCCCTTCACTTTCTAAATATGCGTTACCCATATTATCGAATGACACTTCATGCAAACGCATAGTGGGTAAGTATTTTTTAATTAAGCGTTGTCGCGAATCGTATTGGCAGGTTGTTTTTTGGTCTTCATCATCTGACACTGGAATCAATAAATCAGGATTTGAATCAACACTTAATTTTATATTTTGCAATTTGGCCGTGTTAGCATAATCAATTTGTGTTTTTAATTGCCCCGTTGGGTAATAAGTGATTTGTGTTATGTAATGCGCATCGGCAACATCATCCACAATAAAGCGCAATTGTCCTTTTGCATCGCGAAAATAAAACTGAGCAAAATCAGTTTTCGGATTTTCGACCGGCACAATAGCATTATTTAAATCTATTTCGAGCGGGCTTGCATAAGATTTTCGATACACTTCATGTCCTGCTGCATTGCGAAGATGCGAAACAATGTAACCTGCTGCATCTTGCGTCATAATAATATGATTATCCATGTCATAAACAACACGCTCGACCATATCAATCATTGAATTTGGTGTTCGCGAAAAATTACCTTTTTTCAAATCATTTATTTCAATATCAGAAATTTCTGTTTTATAAACAACAGCAGCAATTTTGCGATTCAATAAATCATAGCGATATTCAGTGACAGCACCTCGCCCATCGACCGAGAATTTTAATCGACGGCTTTTATCAAAGCCCTGATAAGTAATGACATCATCGTTTATCGCGACCGACGTAACATAATGCCTTGTGCTTTGAAAACGATTCAGATCATCGTAGGTGATTTCAGTCATGCGACCCGTTGGCGTCACCGTGAAACGGGGGCGATTTAGGCTGTCCCATGTTTGACAGGTGATTTGATCATCATTGTTTTGAACCTGACAAACGCGACCTGCTACATCATACGCATTGCTTTTTAAGCGTGTAATTTTGCTCTCATCAATTTCTGTGGTAACACTGATAATTTGCCCGGCATCATTCCATTGCGTTTTTTCACGTCGATTATTAGGCTCTTTTATGACGACATTTTTTTGTGCGTCGTTGTAAATATAAGTCCGCACCTCTTTTAATTCGACTTGATTACTGCTTAACAAACGTTGCAAGCCATCAAAACTTTGTGTGATAGTGGCTACGCTGTTTTCATCTGTTTTTTCAACGTGCGATGTAATATTGCCTTCAATCGTATAGCTATAGTTATTGTTTGACGAATCAGATGAAATTGCACCAGCGCCATTTGAATCAATAATAGAAAATGCTTGCGATTGCGCTTTTTGACCGCGGTTATTTTCTGTAATGCTTTTTAAGCTGATTGAATCGAGTTTTTCACTACAAGCCCAACGGATCATGTCGCTTTCATTTAACGCGGTATTTTCATTTAATTTATTAATTAGCTCACAGGTGTTTCTTAAATAGGTTAATTCTGATTTTAATTGTCGCGTATTTTTATTATAAATAAATTCAGTGACAAAACCTTTTGGGGAAACAATAAAATGTAATTGGCGAAAATTAACATTATTAATTTGAAACGTATTATAAACGTAGCGTGTAACAGCCCAAATAGGGTTGCTATTCACCGCTCCAGAAATCAGCTCGCGCTTGATAACACAAGCCAGTGTGACGGGATCATAATCAAATTCCGTTGTTTGATTGTCTGCATCAATTTGCTGATCAAGCAATCCATTCTTATTAATCGCTCTGGATGTTTCACACCCGTCAGGATTTTTAATTATTTCTAAATCGCCGTTATTATAAGTGAATTGGGTCGTAAGCGTTACAATTTCATCTTTTGTATCACCCACTGATTTTTGCCATGTATCAATGCTTTTATCTGAATTTAAACTTACTGTTGTGACAAATTCCAACGCATCGGTAATGGTCGTATTGTTTTCCGCATAATTAAAATCGTATTTTGGTCCGGCAGAACCGACCTGCAAATGATTCACTTTTTTGTCGCTGGAATATGCTAAATTAACAGACGTGCCATCGCTTTGATTAATGTTTTTTAAAACATTGACCTGTTCGTCGTAACCATAATTTATTTCATAGCGATTACTGGGAATGTTTGCATCATGGATAATTTCATTTGTCAGGCGAGCTTGATTATCAAAATTCCAGGTGCGCAGCAACCGGGTTTCCTTTTCGCCTGCTGCCGTGAAAGTAAATGTTGCTTGATTGTTTTTTTTATCAATCGTATAAATACCTGCATCCGATGTAATTGTTTTCAATTCATCGCCAGCGTAGGTATATATCATGCAAAATCCACGCGCATCATAAACACGTGAAATTTTTCCGCTCACGTCAAAAATCGCTTGCTTTCCAGTACTAAAATCGGTTTTTAAAAAAGTGCCATCGAGATTTCTTTTAATAATGCTTTTTGAAGCTGCGCCTGAAGGTGAAACATAGGTATCTGGCGTATTAAAAATATATTCCACTTGTGAGCCATCACTTTCTTTAAAAAGAAATGGTAATATTTTTGGATTAACAATACGGGGAATATTATCTGTCCATTGATTAATGCTTTGTGCGTTATACACAAACCCGAATTCGAAATGACCGTTTGATTCTTGTGTTTTAACAAAGGCAGATTTTAAAATTACATTGCCCGTTGCTAAATTAATTTCAGGTAAAACGGGAAATTGCCCTGTTGCTTTTGAAGCTAAATATTCGCCTGTAAAAGCAGTGTAATCGTAATGTGTGCCGAGATTGGTGTTAGCAAAAACGCGAAAGGGGTATTGGAATGGCATAGTGTTTTTCTCCAGAAATGCTCCACTGCTGATCAGAAACTTTTGCAGGGTTCGCACGCACCCTGCCGGGCGCGTTTCCGTATTGTTTATAATATTGTTTATAATATTGTTTATAAGAATTATTTCGCGAGGATGGTATGCTTAAAAAACTTAACATTCAAGATTAATTTAAGAAAACTTTAAGATGTACACCTTAACAGTGTTCATTTGGGCGTGGATGGGCAGGGAAGATGGCGGTGCGGGTGCGCGGTCGCTTTTACTCACTCAGTAAACATTAGGCTAGCGTAAAAACTGTAAAAATAATTTCTTGCAGGATTCGCGCGAGGGCTATCGCCGCTCGCTTCTGATAGTTCGTCGCGAGATTCACAGTCACAGTCACAGTCACAGTCACAGTCACAGTCACAACTATTTTAATCGCAGCGCGCCATCTAAACGAATCGTTTCGCCGTTGAGATAATTATTTTCGATAATGTGCGCGACTAATTCAGCAAAAGATTTTGGGTCACCTAATTTTTTAGGAAAAGGAATGTCAGCGGACAATGCGTTTTGTATTTCAGGTGTCATTGATGCCATCATCGGTGTTTCCATCACGCCCGGCGCAATGGTCATTACGCGAATGCCAAATTTACTTAATTCTCTTGCGGCAGGTAATGTCATTGCAGCAACAGCACCCTTTGATGCACTGTAAGCCACTTGCCCTAATTGTCCTTCAAATGCAGCAATCGAAGCTGTATTAATGATAACGCCCCGCTCGCCAATGTCATTGACAGGATTTTGCGAAGCCATTTTTTCGGCGCATAAGCGCATCATATTAAATGTGCCCATTAAATTAATTTGAATGACACGGGAAAAATCTTCTAATGGCATTGCGCCATTTTTCTCCAAGATTCGCGCACCATGCACAACACCCGCGCAATGAATAAGCGCGTGAATTTCAGGCAGCTCAGCAATGATTTTTTTGACGGATTCTTCCGAGGTCACATCACATTCAAAGGCAGTAGCATTTATTTCACTGGCAAGTTTGCATGCCAAATCAATATTTCTGTCGAGTAGAATTGTGTTTGCACCCAGTTGCGATAATTTGCGTGCTGTTGCTGCACCCAAACCGGATGCAGCACCAGTGATTAAAATTGTTTTGTTTTTAATGTCCATATTGTTATCTCCATCCGTTTGCACGGTCGCTATCGCTTCTGTTTGCACGGTCGCTATCGCTTCCGTTTCCTTTCATTCAACTAAGCATTAAAGAATGCTGTCAGTCTTGCAACACATCACATATTTCTTTTACTGATTCTTCCTGTAAATAAGGATGAAATGGCAAACTCAAAACATGCGCTGCACAATATTCAGTGTGTGGAAAATGTTGTTTTTCTGCGGAAATACTGGCAATGACAGGTTGTTGATGCAAACCCACTGGATAATGCACTGCTGTCGGAATGCCTGCTTCTGTTAATAAGCGTTGCACTTTTTCACGGTCATTCACTTGCACAGTATATTGCGCGTAAACACTTTTATTGTGTTTTGCAATCACAGGCGGTGCTAAAGAATCGGGTAAATGCTTACGATAAAAACCCGCAACTTTTTCACGCGCCGCAATTTCCATTTCAAATATTTCAAATTTTTCGAGTAAAATAGCCGCCTGCAATGTATCCATACGGCCATTCATGCCGATCATCACGTGATTATACCGACCCTGCTGTCCGTGATTCATGATCAAGCGCAAACGATTTGCCAATTCATCGTCATTGGTAAAACAGGCGCCGCTATCACCATAACCCCCCAATGGTTTTGACGGGAAAAAACTCGTACAAGCGATATCACTCATTGGACCACATGATTTAATATTTTTATATTCAGCACCAAAACTTTGGGCTGCGTCTTCTATTACAGGAATACCGTGATGTTGCGCAATCGCGTTAATTGCATCCATGTCCGCACACTGACCATACAAACTCACTGGAATAATCGCTTTTGTCTTTGGCGTGATAGCCGCTTCTAATAAAGCAGGATTCATCAAATAAGTTTTAGGATCGATATCAACATAAACGGGTTTAGCACCCAACAAGTAAATCACTTCGGCGGCAGCAAAAAAGCTAAAGGGCGTTGTAATCACTTCGTCATTCGGCTGGACACCAAGCGCAATCAAGGCAATGTGTAATGCTGTTGTGCCACTAGACATAGAAATACAGTGTTTCGCGCCAACAAAGGTGGCTAATTTGTGCTCTAAGGCTTCGACTTCGGGTCCGAATAGGAATTGTCCATGGTCTAAAACGCGGGCTATTGCACCATCAATCTGTGTTTTTCGTTGTTGGTATTGTGTTTTTAAGTCAATAAATTGCATAGTGTTTCCTATAGTCGTTAGAACAATTTACAATATCAGTTACTTTCTGCTGAAGAATGACATAAAAGGGATATAATCATGCTCACCGCCATCTCGCCCTTAGACGGACGTTACTGCCATCATACAGAACAATTGCGGACCATTGTAAGCGAATACGGTCTCATTTTCTACCGATTATCTGTTGAAATTAAATGGCTTGCATTACTTGCCAATAATCCCCAGATAAGCGAAATACAGGCACTCACTCAAGACGAAGATCAATTTCTAAATGATCTGCTTAATTCATTTAATGAAACAGAAGCAGAGGAAGTCAAAAAAATCGAAAAGAAAACGAATCATGATGTCAAAGCGATTGAATATTATTTACGTGAAAAATTGGAGGCACACACAAGCCTAAAGCGTTTATCTCCTTTTATTCATTTTGCATGCACATCGGAAGATATTAACAATCTTGCCTATGCAATCATGGTTAAAAAAACGCGCGACGACATTTTAATTCCATCGTTAAACAACCTTATTCAATCCCTCGATGAATTGGCAAAAAATACAGCGGAATGTGCGATGTTATCACGCACGCACGGACAGCCCGCAACACCCACCACACTTGGCAAGGAATTCAAAAATTTTTCAGTGCGATTATCAGCGCATATAAAATATGTTATCGATACGCCTATTGTCGGAAAATGCAACGGTGCCGTTGGAAACTACAATGCACATTGCGTAGCGTATCCAGAAATTGATTGGCTAATGTTGTCGAAAAATTTCGTTGAATCCCTTGATTTGCAATGGAACGCGTACACCACACAAATTGAGCCGCACGATTTTTTAGCGCAATTGCTCAATGCATTTAATATTTGTCACACAATATTGATCGATTTTTCACGTGACATGTGGGGATATATTGCGCTGGATTATTTTTCATTGCGAAAAGCAGAACATGAAGTGGGCTCATCAACGATGCCCCATAAAATTAACCCCATTGATTTTGAAAATGCCGAAGGTAATTTAGGATTATCCATTGCGCTGGCAACCCATTTATCACAAAAATTACCCCTTTCTCGCTGGCAACGTGATTTGACGGATTCCACTGTGTTGCGCAATCTCGGCTCTGTTTTTGGCTATGCCATCATTGCTTATACTTCTTTATCAAAGGGATTGGGTAAATTAATTCCCAACACGGAGAAAATCAAAAAAGAACTCAATCAACACTGGGAAATATTGGCGGAACCTATTCAAACTGTCATGCGTCGCTACGGTATTAATGATGCGTACGAGCAATTGAAAAACATTACGCGCGGCGAAGCAATCACAGAAAATCAACTCCGTGATTTTATTAAAACGCTGGAGATTCCAGAAAAGGCAAAAAAAGAATTACAAAATTTAACACCGGAAAGTTATTTGGGGTTAGCAATAAAGTTAGCGAAAGAATAAGGAATTTACTATGTCACTCGGCACCTATCTTGTTCGAAAACTCAGTCATTATTTATTAAAAGATATTACACCGTCTCGCAGTTTTTTATGCGATTTTCAGCGTATTTGCAACGAGGTGCGCACAGCGGATGTGTTATTAATTGAAGGGCGAAATCGCATTAGCCACATTGTGCAATACGTCACACAAAGTCCCTGGAGTCATGCTGTTATCTATATTGGGAAAATTTATAATATTGACGACCCGCAGCTCCGTGAATTTGTGCAGCATCACTATAAAGGCTCTTTATCAGAACCGCTGATTGTGGAAGCGATGGTGGGTCAAGGCACCATTATTGTGCCGATCTCTAAGTATAAAAACGACCATATTCGGCTTTGTCGCCCAACCGGATTATCACATTTAGATACCCAAAAAGTCATTGAATATGCAGTGAAAAGCATTGGCCGACAATACAGTATTCGTCACTTTTTTGATTTGGGCCGATTCATACTGTCTAGTAAATTTATTCCACGCAGTTGGTTTTCGAGTTTATTTAAAAATACGCCCGGGAAAGTAAGGCAAGACATTTGCTCAGCCATGATCGCAAAAGCATTTTCTTCTGTAAAATTCCCTATTTTGCCGCTCATTCGTGAAAATGCAAAACGGGATTTAGAGATGATTCGTCGCAATCCAAAATTATACACGCCGAGTGATTTTGATTATTCGCCCTATTTCGACATTATTAAATATCCGATGATGCCTGTTACTGGATTTAGTGTTTATCGTCAATTACCTTGGCAGGAAGAGTTAATGAGCAATGATGATCACGGGTTGGCGCAGTCGGAAGAAGATTAAATTTGCGCGAGGGCTACCGCGGCTCGCTTCCGATAGTTCATCGTTAGATTTGTACGCAAATCACCGCACGCGTTTCCAAGCTGATTATATCGCTTTTTCCTTCTGCAAATCATCGGCGATCAATAAATACATTGATGGGACAACAAACAAAGTGAATAAGGTCCCGATTGAAATACCCGTTGCAATCACCAAACCAATATCGAAACGACTTACCGCACTCGCACCCGTTGCCAAAATTAAGGGCACAACACCCAACACCATTGCAGCCGTCGTCATTAAAATAGGGCGAAAACGAATAAAAGCGGCTGAAATAATCGCATCCAATTTAGATTTGCCCGCGCGTTGTTCATCATTGGCAAATTCAACAATGAGAATGCCATGCTTACTAATTAATCCAATTAAAGTCACCAAACCCACTTCGGTATAAATATTTAATGTGGCGCCACCAATTCCCAAGCTCACAAAAATCATTGCACCGCAAATTGATAAAGGCACACTGATTAAAATAATTAAAGGGTCGCGAAAACTATTAAACAATGCTGAAAGCGCCAAATAAATAATGATCATGGCCAACAAAAAAGTAACCATTAAGGCGCTGCTTTCTTGGACATATTGGCGCGATTGAGATCCGTAATCAATGGTATAGCCTTGTGGTAAAACTTGATTTGCAATTGTTTTCAAAGTATCCAGTGCTTCACCCATACTAACAAAAGGCACGCTAACCGCTGAAATAGTGGCAGAATTGAGTTGCTGGAAATGATTAATAAATTCAGGCACAACCGTATTTTTCAGTGTCGCAACAGTTGCCAATGAAACAGGTGTTCCTGATGCTGTTTTAATATAATAATTTCTGATTTCTGACGGCGTTAATCGAGACAATCGATTTACCTGCGGAATAACCTGATAGGATCGCCCCATAAAATTAAAATAATTAACGTAATTTTCTGATAAAAAACTACTAACAGAATTACCGACCTGCTCCATTGTCAAACCAAACTGTGCAATTTTGTCACGGTTAAAAATCAACTGAACTTGCTCTTCATCAAATTTTAAATCTGGATCAATAAATAAAAACTTACCTGATGCTTGCGCGCGCGATACAATTTCTTGGGTGACGGTATTTAAGTTAGCAAAAGGGTCTGTTGTTTGAATAACAAACTGAATTGGCAATCCACTACCCCCGCCAGGCAAAGAAGGCGGCTGAAACAAAGCCACTTTAGCGCCCGAAATCACAGCATTCATTTGTTTTTGCAATAACGGCTGTAACGTATTGGTCGTTGCCTTACGCTCATCCCAAGGCAATAACACCATGCCTCCAATACTATTATTTAATGACGGTGCATTATTGGCACCACTGCTGCCATTAATTTGAAATGTCGCTTGCGTTTCTTTATATTTTGAAAAAATATTACCGACTTGATTTGAGTAAACCTGCATTTGGTCTATCGAGGCATTGGCTGCTGTAATGGTTTGCGCCATAATAATGCCTTGATCTTCTTGTGGCGCCAGTTCAGACGAAGATGAAGCAAAAAGATAAATGTTACTTAATAAAATAATAATTGCAAAAACAATCACCACAGGTAAAAACTGAAGCACCTTTTTTATATTACGATGATATTTTTCGGTGAGATTATTAATTTGATTATTAATAAACAGCAAAGTGCGATTTTCGGTTTTTTCAACATGTTCTTCTAATAAGCGAGAACACATCATTGGCGACAATGTTAATGCAATCACAGCAGAAACGGTTACCGCAGCCGCCAAGGTAAAAGCAAACTCCGTGAATAACGCCCCCGTCAATCCACCCATAAATCCAATCGGTAAATACACTGAAATTAAAACAACCGTAATAGCAACGATAGGCTTTGTTAATTCCTTTGCGCTCATTAGCGCAGCATTGAAAGGCGTAACGCCATCTTCTATATGTCGATGCACATTTTCAACGACAATAATGGCATCATCGACCACGAGACCAATGGCCAACACCAGCGCCAATAAGGTTAATAAATTAATCGTGTAACCCAATGCAAACATAATGAAAAAGGTGCCAATAATTGAAAGTGGAATAGCAATAACCGGGATAATCAATGATCGAAAGGATGTTAAAAACAGGAAAACGACAACCGTTACAATAGCAAATGCTTCAAGCAATGATTTGAGCACTTCTTTAATTGAGCTATTCACAAAACTGCTGGCATCATAAACAACTGCGCTTTTTAATCCATTGGGTAATTGTTTCTGTGTTTCATTAAATACTTTTTTAACGTTATCAATAACGGTGAGTAAGTTTGCCGTGGGTGCGACAGTAATGCCAATATAAACGGCTGATTTATTATTAAAGGTGACGGTCGTATTATAGTTCTGCGAACCCAAGGTAACGCGCGCAATATCCTTCAAATGCACAATTGCACCATTTTTCGCTTCAATATCCATGTTTTTAAAATCATCTAATGATTGCAATGCAGTGTTAGTATCTAAATTTAAAATAAACGTTTGACCATCTGTTCTGCCGGCAGGTGTGACGAAATTATTTTGGGTTAAAATTTTAGCGACATCTGATGCGGTTAATCCATATCCGGCTAATTTCACTGGGTCAAGCCATGCGCGTAGTGCAAATTGATTGTTTCCTAAAATTTGTGCTGTTTGAACGCCATGCACAGCTTGCAACTTCGGTTGAACCACTCGCAATAAATAATCATTGATTTGATTGCTTTTTAAAAAATCACTGTAATAGCCCAAATACATCGACGCTATACTTTGCCCCACTGTTACTTGTAGGGTCGGTGTTTGTGCATTTTGCGGCAATTGATTTAGAACAGAATTCACCTGTGTATTAATTTCAGTTAAGGCTTTATCGGCATCGTAATTTAATAATAAATTAACTTGAATATTACTGACATTCTGGCCGCTACTTGATGTCATGTAGTCAATGCCATTGGCTTGCGCAATCGCATTTTCAAGCGGTGTTGTGATAAAAGCAGCAATAGTTGCTGGATTCGCACCAATAAAATTAGTTGATACTGTCACCACCGCGCTTTCAATCGTGGGATATTGCTGAACCGATAAAAGGCCAACAGAACGAATACCCAATACCAATATCAACAAGCTCAGTACAATAGAGAGAACGGGACGCTTAATAAATAAATCCGTTATATTCATTATCGCTCAGCCACCTTGGGGTTAGCATCATTTGATGGTACAACACTATTATTAATGACAACCAAGCTGTCATTTTTTAATTTAAGTTGCCCTGATGTCACCACGACATCACCCGCCTTAACGCCTTTTAAAATAGAAATTTGATTGCCGCGTGATTCACCTGTATCCACAAATTGTTGTTCTGCTTGCCACACGGGTTTGCCGTCATGCAGTTGATTTGTTTTTTTCAGCAGATAAACCAATGAACCATAGGGATTAAAGGTAACGGCCATCACAGGCAGCGTAATATAGGCTTGTGGTTTGCCGACATTAAATGTCACATTCGTAAACATACCCGGCAATAACACTTCATTTGGGTTAGGCAGGGTTGCTTCTACCTCGACGTTACGCACATCCGTGTCTACAATGGGATTAATCGTTGTGATTTTTCCGGAAAAAATTTTTCCTGGCAAGCGATCTGCTGTTACTTGAACCGTTAGGCCAACTGACGCATCTTGAATTTGTTGTTGCGGTAAATAGAAATCAACATAAATTGGATCCAGTGTTTCCAGATTGACAACAGTGGCACCACTATCAATAAATTGACCAGGATTCACTGCCGAAATGCCCAACTTTCCGGTAAACGGCGCGCGTATGATTTTTTTATCAATCGTCGCTTTTTGTTCTTCAACAGTAGCGGCCGTGCTTTGCATATTAGCAAGATCAGTATCTAGCTGTTCTTTACTAACAGCACCAAAACCATATTGAATTTTATCGCGATTATAAGTAATTTTATCCAGTGATGCTTGCGCTTGTAATTCATGCAATTTAGCAACATCCGGCGCTATATCCAACCTAACTAACACATCCCCTTTTTTAACATCCGCCCCCGGCGTAAAATCAATTTCGGTAATCATACCAGCCAGTTCTGTTGTCACATTGACGCCTTTTACAGTGCGGGTACTGCCTACTACATTAATATTGTCATTCCATTGTGATGATACGGCCGACGTAGCGCTGATTGTGATAATAGGATTTCTAAATTGTGTCGAAAATTTCTTTTGCTCGTAATGAATAAATTGCTTAAACGCAACAATTGCGGCAAAAAATGCAGCGAGACAAATTAAGATAATGGCCATCGGTTTTTTCATTTGCAATGAATCCTATGTTTAATTTTTACTGCCGGGTTGCGGCAATTGAAGCTGCGGCAACTGGAACTGACTGCCCAATTTTAATTTATTGATATCGTAGTGACTAATGAATGGATTATGCCACCAGCCGCCGCCCAAGGATTGATACAATGCTGCGGTGTCGGCATAACGTGCTGCCTGCGCCTTAATCGTTGATATCACTGTTTGCTGATATTTTTCTTCTGCTTGCAACACGGATAAATAATTTTGTCCGCCGACCTGATATTGTTTTTGCGTTAGATAAAAAGTTTCGTAGGCGGTTTTTTCAGCATGTGTTTGTTTGTTGAATTCATCTGCATCATATTGAATAGCACGTAATGCATCCGCTACATTTTTAAATGCTTGTAATACGGTTTGCTCATACTGTGCGCGCGCTTGATTTAAGGCTTCAATGGCAGCTTTACGCTGCATAATCAATTGACCTCCGTGAAATAACGGCTGCATTAAATTCATGCCGTAATTCCATGTTTGATTGGCTGAGCTGAAAAAATCTGTTGTGGTCGTTGATAACCAACCCGTCGCTGCACTCAATGTTATTTGTGGTAATAAATTGGCTGTCGCGACCCCTACTTGCGCACTTGTAACATGTAACAATGCTTCTGATGCTTGAATATCGGGACGTTGCACCACCATCGAAGAAGGCAAGCTAAGGGGCAGGTTTTTCGGCAATGTTATTTTATTTAATGACAGTGATAATGGCTTCGCATCACTTGTTTCTTTGCCGACTAACACCGTTAATGCATGCTGCTCTTCACTCAGTGATTTTTGTAAGGGTGGCAATGTTGCCTGTGTTTGCGCTAATAAGGTTTGTTGTGTTAATACATTTTCAACACTCACCCCCCCTGCCGCCAATTGTTTTTTTGTTATCTCCCATACTTTTTGTTGCTCAGAAATTAAATTTATCGTGGCTTTGATCTGTTCTTGTAATGAGGCGATGGTGATAGAGGTTGTCACAATATTGGTGGTCAGCGTTAAATATACCCCCAGCATTTCATAGCGCTGATAATCTGCTTGGGCAGCATACGCTTCCACTTGGCGTCGTGATGCACCCCAAATATCCAATAAATACGTTGCCTGGAAATTGGTGTTATACACATTAAAAACGGACGGCGTGCTATTAACACCATAAGCGAGCCCTGATGTTTGCGCTGCTTCTCCAATACCCGACATATCCACATGCGGTAATAACAACCCGCCCGCTTGTGCATAGAGCGTATCATTGGCTTCACGCAAGGCGGCTTTTGCTGCTGCCAAATTTTGATTATTAAGTAAACCTTGCGCAACCAGCGCATTTAATTGACTGGAGTGGAAAATGCGCCACCAGTCGCCTTGCAAATCGCTGCCATTAACAAATTGTTGTGCTTTACCCGCATTTGAATTTTGAGGAGTATTAATTGTTTTGTGTGGAAGCGGTAACTTTGTGTATTTTTTTGTTTGTGGTTTTGCTTGTTGGTGGAAATCCGGGCCGACAGCGCAGCCCGTTAACATCAATGACGTCACGCCAGATAAACAAACAATTTCTAATAACAAGTGGCGAAGACGGGTCAATGAAACTTCCTTGTTCATGGGATCAAACTGATACTCTACTATTTCTTACGGAAGAACGCATCCATAAATTCCATTGGCAAGGGGAAAACAATGGTCGCTGTTTTATCGCCGGCAATATCGATCAAGGTTTGCATGTAACGCAACTGGATTGCTGCGGGTTGCTGCGACAAGACCCCGGCTGCTTCTTGTAATTTATAAGATGCCTGCAATTCGCCTTCCGCGTTAATCACTTTTGCGCGACGTTCTCGTTCCGCTTCAGCCTGTGCTGCTATCGCACGCACCATGCTTTCATCTAAATCAACCCGTTTCATTTCGACATTCATAATTTTAATACCCCAATTATCTGCCGACACTTCGAGAATCGCTTGGAGATCTTTATTTAATTTATCGCGTTCTGCTAACAAATCATCCAACTCATGCTGCCCTAACACCGAACGCAAGGTGGTTTGCGCCAATTGACTGGTCGCTTCATAATAATCTTCCACTTGAATGATCGCCTTTTCAGGATCCACTACGCGAAAGTAAACAACCGCACTCACACGCACTGACACGTTATCACGCGTAATCAAATCTTGATTTGGCACGTCCATCACAACGGTTCGCAACTGAACGCGTGTCATTTGCTGAAATACGGGAATAACCAAAATTAAGCCAGGGCCTTTGACACTTGTAAATCGACCCAGCGTGAAAATCACGCCACGTTCATATTCTTTCAACACATTTATTGCGCTGAATAAAACAATCGCCACTGCAATAGCAATAATGTAAACCGTCATGTCCATGATTTTCTCCAGGAAAAGTAATGAATATATCACAAATTTTAAAATGATCGACAAAAGTGCAAAACATAGTCTACAGTGAATCTAATTAATATAAACATGAGGGTATTGATATGAAACGCCTGAATTTGCTTGGAATCTGGGTGCTGGGATCAATGTTTGCAGCAAGCAATACTTATGCGAGTACAGAAACACCCAAAGTGGCTGCGTCACTTCCAGCTAACAATATAACGATCGTGAATAACATCGCTCCCATCCAAATTGGTGCGACTGTTTATGATAATGGTGGTAAGCCAGGTAATCCGACAATAAACATTTTTACATCCAGTGATGGCAGCGGTGGCGCTACTGTAACGCCGAACAATAGCTACCCCACTTACGTGGCCAATGGCTCATCAGCAACGTTAGGTGTGCAAATAAATTCAGCCAGAATCCCCAGTGGTGGCGGGCAATGTGATCAGCTATGCGGACATATCACGGTCGCCATTAGCGCTGATGGCAGCACTTGCACCGCGCAAAATTCCGCCGGCTCATGCGGATCAAATCTTAAGTCGCCAACATGGACCGCAAATCTCACCGCATCAATGAACAGTGGCATGTGCACAGTCAGCTTAAACAGCGCTACCACACCACCGATTGTCTGCGGCTGCCAATGGGGTAGTTACCCTTGCGCATCTAATGTCACTTGCGGACCAGGCACTAAAAACCCAACTTGCCCTGCTAAGCCGCCGTATCAATGGTAGCAGCTTACGCCCTACGCCAAGTGACACCGCCAGCAGCGTCTTCAATGATGACATTCATTGAAGACAGCTGGGCACGAATACGGTCCGCTTCGGCATAATTTTTATTTTTTTTCGCCTCAGTTCTTTCTGCGATTAATTTTTCAACTTCCGCTGAAAATTCATCGCTCATACCGCCTTGAAAAAATACTTCGGGATCCATCTGCAAAATGCCAAATATTTCGCCGTGTTTTTTTAATTGCGATGCCCGTTTTTCTGCGTCGACTGTATTTCCTGCTTCACGTAAAATATTTATTTCTTTTGCTGTTTCAAATAAGGCAGACATCGCAACAGGAGTATTAAAATCATCGTTCATTGCTGACACGAAAGCATTGTTGCCGTCACCGTCACCGTCACCGTCAGCAATCAATCCCCTTATTGCCGTGTAAAGTCGCGTTAAGCCCTGCATTGCTTTTTCCATATTCTCATCAGAATAATCAACCGGGCTACGGTAATGCGATGACAGCATAAAGTAACGCAGCACTTCTACATTGTGTTTTGCCAAGACATCTCGAATCGTGAAAAAATTATTCAATGATTTTGACATTTTTTCGCCGTTGATATTTAACAATCCGGCGTGCATCCAGGTATTGGCAAAAGTGCAATGATACGCGGCTTCGGATTGTGCAATTTCATTTTCGTGATGCGGAAATTTTAAATCCATGCCGCCGCCATGAATATCAAAAGGCTGACCCAAAATGCTTTGCGCCATCGCAGAACACTCAATATGCCAACCAGGCCTGCCATTTCCCCATGGCGATTCCCATTGCGGCTCACCAGTCTTTGCTAATTTCCAAACAACAAAATCCAAAGGATCATTCTTACCTTCATTAATATCAATGCGTGCGCCTGAAATTAATTTTTCGATATCGCGTTTGGATAATTTTCCATATTCGTGGAATTTCCTCACTGAAAAACAGACATCGCCATTTCCAGCAATATAAGCCATTTTTTCTGCTATTAGTTTTTCAATTAACGCAATAATCGGTGCGACAAATTCAGTAGCGCGAGGTTCATGAGTCGGCGCTGACAAACACAATACTTTTTCATCTTCATGCATTAAATCAATAAAGCGTTGCGTTAAGGCTTCGCAGGTTTCACCATTTTCATTGGCACGCTTGATAATTTTATCGTCGATATCGGTAATGTTCCGCACAAAAGTCACTTTATAATGTTGAGAACGAAAGTAACGCAGGACCATATCAAATACGATCATTGAACGCGCATGGCCAATATGACACAGGTCATAAACAGTTTGACCGCAGACATACATTTTGATTTCACCGGGCGTGATCGGTTTAAATTCGCGTTTTTCTGCACTTAATGAATCGTAAATCAACATTTAACATTCCTCGTCGTCATTGCTTGTTTCTTTGTTTTCATTCGGTATTTTATAAACTGAAAGCGCAAATAAAATAACAACAACAAAGACTCAGCCACATTATTTTTAGGTAATTTACTCACGCCTTCTGTTCGATCAACAAAAGCGATCGGAAGTTCAACTATTATCGCTTTTGATAAATAGAGCAAGCGCATTAAATGAATTTTATAGGCATAACCTGTCGATTTTATAGTCGCTAAATTAATTTTTTTCAAGGCGGAAACGCGCGTACCGCGAAACCCCGTTGTATAATCTTTTATTTTAAAGTTTAATATTATGCGGGCTGCCCAATTTCCAAAAACAGATAATAATTTTCTATTCAAGGCCCAATCTTTTGGAATTGACCCGCCTTTAACATAACGGCTTCCCGTTACGACATCAGCGCCTTGCGTAAACGCTTCCATCATCGAAAACAAATAGTCAGGACGATGTGAACCATCCGCATCAAATTCAAAAACAATGTCTGCCTTTAATACATCGCAGGCATATTGCATGGCTTTTTTATAGGCACTACCCAATCCGGATTTTTTTTCTTCTGATTGTAAATAAATATTAGGGGCGTTTTTTTGATACGCTAAAACAATATCGGCTGTTTTATCAGGAGAATTGCTATCAAAGATCAACACACCCATGTCGTAATTTTTAATTTTCGAAAAAACGACTTTCAGCTCATCCAAAATAACTGAAATATTTTTAATTTCATTATAGGTTGGAATGATAATGATGACTTTTTCCATTTTGCTACCTTATTGCTTCAATCTCGATCGAATTATTTTATCATCCATCAAGAAAAATATTTTCCCTAAATCAGGGCCATGTTCATGCCCAGTTAATGCAATACGCAGCGGCTGAAACAATTCCTTACCCTTTATTCCTAAGGTTTCTTTTAAATGATTCACCATTTTTTCTGCATCTTTACCGTACTTTTCCAAAGCAACTAACGCTTCAGAAAAATAATTTTTACCGGCAGTTTCTAAAATAATTTTTTGTTCTTCAGATAATTCAATTGTTTCAGAAAACAAAACATCGGCCCACATTTTAATTTCCTGTGGAAATTGAACATTGGGCTTTATTGTTGACATAAAATCGCTGCGTTTATTATCAGGCACACTGTTTTTTATGTCGCCAACCCAATTCCAAAAATCGGTTTCGGAAAGTTGCATCACCGCTTGTGTTTGCCAAAATAATAATTGTTGTTCATTATATTTTGCAGGTGATTTAGAAAGCGATTCTGTTTTAAATTCTGCACTCAATCCAGTTAATGATAAAAATTGATCATGACCAAAGTAATGCCCCAACCGCGCTAAATAATTCACAATAGCCATCGGCAAAAAACCTTCTTCGCGCAAGGCTTTAACACTGCGGCTGCCGTGTCTTTTAGACAATGGCGTGCCATCGGGTCCTACAATCAAGGCAATATGGCCATAAGTTGCCACCGGCAATGCCAAGGCCTGTAAAATAACTATTTGCCGCGGCGTGTTCGTTAAGTGATCTTCCCCGCGTAATACATGTGTCACCCCCATTAAGGCATCATCAATAGCATTACAATACATAAAAGGCGCTGTGCCATCACCACGACGGATTACAAAATCACCCAGGTCATTTGAATTAAACCGTTGTTCACCCCGCACCATGTCCGTAAAAGTAATCACTTCATTTTCGGGCAAATGAAAACGCAGGGTCGGTTTTAATCCCGCCGCTTTCTTTTGTTCGATTTCTTCGTGGCTCAAATGCAAACAGGTACCAGGATAACGCGGTGGCTTTCCCGCTTTTTGTTGTAATATGCGCTGCAATGACAATTGTTCTTCCGTGCAAAAACAGTAATACGCTTTTTTGCTTGCGATTAATTGTGCGTAATAACCATCGTAAATCGCTTGACGCTGTGATTGATAATACGGACCATCTTGCCAATCTAAGCCTAGCCACCGCATATCTTCCATTAACGCTTGCGTATAAATGTCATCAGAGCGGAGTTTATCTGTATCTTCAATGCGCAGCAAAAAACAGCCAGCATGGTGTTTTGCTAATAACGCAGAAAATAAAGCAGTTCGAATATTACCTAAATGCACGTAGCCTGTTGGGCTGGGACAAAAGCGCGTTTTTAGCATGATCTGAAATTCCTCGAAAAGGGATCAGAGATCAGCCATCAGGGATCAGTTAATCTGTATAATTTTATACTGATAACCGATCCCCGATTTCCGATCCCTCCTGTACATAAATCACAAAGGGAGCTATTATCGCAATTTTAGTCACCGCTGCCAATGAGATCATGATCATGAGCACATTATTTATTTCTGATTTACATCTAGACGCCAATCAACCGAAGATTACCAATACTTTTTTCTATTTTTTAGACCATATCGCCCCCAAAGCAGATGCTTTATATATTCTAGGAGATTTTTTTGTTGTTTATTGCGGAGATGATGATCAGAATTTTTTTATTACCTCAATTGCAAAAGGCTTAGCGCGTTTAAAAAAAACCGGCGTGCCTATTTTTTTAATGCACGGCAATCGTGATTTTTTAATCGGGAAAACTTTTGCGCAGTACGCAGGGGTAACGTTAATTTCAGACCCTACGCTCATTGAGTTGGCCAATCACCGTATTTTATTGATGCATGGCGACAGCTTGTGCACACGAGACAAGAGCCACCAACGTTTTCGAAAAATAACGCACAATAAAATTATTCAAAAAATATTTTTATCATTACCGCTTTCATTTAGGCAGAAAATAGCCCTTAAATTGCGAAATGAAAGCAAACAATATAGCGCAGAGAAATCTGCTGAAATAATGGATGTAACAGAAGCTACGGTAAATAAAGCCTTGAAAAAATATAACGCATCTCAATTAATCCACGGACACACGCATAAACCCAATTTAGGAGACAGCAGAATTGTGTTAGATGCGTGGCATGATCACGGAAATTATTTGCAAATTGATGACCAGGGAGAAATGACGCTTATTAATATTCCACATTAGCAGTGACAACAGTTCTCGCTGCCATTATCAAGGTTTTCATTTCTTCAACCGCACGTTGCATGCCGATAAAAAGTGCTCGAGCCACAATGCTATGTCCGATATTTAATTCATTCATCATCGGAATAGCAGCAATGGCCTGCACATTTTCAATATGCAAACCATGCCCTGCGTTAACGGTTAAATTTAGTTGATGTGCATATTCCGCCGCTTCGACAATACGCTTTAATTCAACGCGGCTTTCTGGTGTTTTATGCGCATTAGAATACGCACCCGTATGAATTTCAATGGTCTGAGCGCCGCAACGTTTTGCTGCTTCAATTTGGGCTTTGTCAGGATCGATAAACAAAGAGACAATCACATGTGCTTCTGCCAATCGCGCACAGACTTCTGTTATCTCTTTAATATGATCAACAACATTTAGTCCACCTTCCGTTGTTAATTCATGCCGTTTTTCAGGCACAAAACAGACGTAAGCAGGTTGGACTGACTCTGCAATCGCAATCATTTCTTCTGTTATGGCTATTTCTAAATTCATAGGCACATTCAAGGTTTCTTTGAAGGTATACACATCAGAGTCTTGAATATGTCTGCGGTCTTCACGCAAATGCAAAGTGATGCCATCCGCACCGCCTTTGATTGCTTTAAAAGCCGCTTGAACAGGATCAGGATATTCAACGCCGCGTGCCTGCCTTAGTGTCGCTACGTGATCGATATTAACGCCTAAACGAATAGACATGATCTCTCCTCCTGTTATCAATCGATTGCATTGTAAAGAGTGGTTAATGAAAGTGCAAGGTTAAATAATCAGGTGAAACAAAATGATCGTTTTTCCTTCGTTTTTGACTCAGGGGTTAATTGCACCGACTTAACTGAGCGTCGAGAAGCGAAAAAACCGGCGCCAGGACAACCTTTGGGTGTAGGGGGGTTGGTTTCGCGCTCATCAAGCCGCTGATTTGCAGCTGAAGGAGGTAAACAAAACACAGGGGGTAATACGACTTCCGGAGAAGGAGAATACCTCTGTTTCGGTGTTTGTTTTGGTGTTACACGCTTAGCCAATAATGCCAATGCAGCTTGATGCGTGCCGCAATAATAAATGGGTGCAACACCTTGATCAATATCAGCATATTTTCCAAGATTACTTTCTAAATTGTTATATCTTTTCGCTGCTTTTGCGCCAATATTAACTTCCCTTCCTTCACCTACATGACCATGATTGTAACTACCCAAACACTCACTCTTATCGGGCAGAAGCAGCTTCATGCGATATTCTTCATTTTCAATGCGCCAAAAAGCACGCTCACCAGAAGTAAAATCAATCTCTTTTAATAACTCTACCGTGCTTTCCAAGACACCGGGTCTTCCCCACAAAAAACCATGAGCAGCATAATTTGAATTTAAAAAAATGGGCTCAAACGCTTTACCCGGATTTTCTTTTTGAAAACGATGAATGGCATCTAACATTAACTTCGGTAAAACCAAATCATTTATTTTTTCGTCATTAACGCAATCTAGTTTTTGTTTAAATTTCACGTTAATTAAATTAATTGTATTTATCACATCTTCAACTGATGCGTTTTCATAAGCCACCTTAAAAAAATCAGCCAAACTTTTAACTTGAAGCGAATCAACAGGCGCATGAAAAAAACGATCAACCGATTTTCCATTCATGGGCACAGCATACCCCATTTTTAAATAAGGTTTATAAGCCTCTTCAACTTGCTTTGAAATAACATCTTCAGGAATCACTTTATGTTTTAATGCAATTCCTAAGTTGACGAGCGAACGATCAGCGCCATCGCGCATGCCGCCCCCTAACTTTCCTTTGTCTTTTAAAATATCTAAAAAACCTTTTTGATATTGCAGCATAAATTGTTCATCGTGATTAGAATAAATAATCACGTATTTTGCAAACTCATCTTCTTCATTTTCCTTTTGATTATTTAAATGATCAAATAAGCTAAGCGTAAACGCATCTTGTTCACGTCGATCAGCCAAGACATCGCCAATTTCGATAGTCAGTAAATGATGATGAACCGAAAAATTATGAATAATTGCGTTAAATGCAGCGATATTGTTTTTCACTGCGCTCCATGCTGTTTTATATTCATTCGTCCATCGCGTTGCAGCCGCTGGCACTGTAAATTTATCTAGCGCAATTAACAACGCCGCATGTGCATCATACAGTCTTTTCAAAGCAAGATATTGATCAGGCGTTACGTCTAAAACACCTGTCAATACACGCAAATAGACCATTCGCAATGTATTAGCGTGGGCATCACCAAATGCAATCGTTTCTACAGGATAGATTTTTTTTTCTTCTGGCGTTAATGCCTCATAAGCATCACGCATAGATTGAAACTCAGGGAGTATTGCAGGCGGCATAGTCAAATCAACACTCACATTAATAACACCGCTACGCTCTTCCAAACTGCTGAGTAATTTTTCGGGTTGCGGCGTGTGATTTCGAGAAGATTCTCGACTCCAGCCTGAAGAATAACCTTGAGATAAAGACGTTGGGGTTAAAGGAGGTTTTTGCAAATTGGGCGGCGGAGAGCCGGTCATAGGGTCGCAAAAATAAGGGGGGGTATTATTGTCATTGTGTGGCATATATCGGTGACCTAGTAATGCTATTTTCAATAGACAGCATTATACACTACGAAAATTAAGGAATACTTAACTGTGATTAAAAAATTCACGGCTATTCAGCGGTTTATTACCCAACAAATGCGTTAGCGCCAATCTCATTAAACGCTTTGCGGTCAACAAAACAGTGTCCGTATCCCATTTTTCTTCTGCAATAGATATTAGATCACTCCCAAAAAAAGCCATGTTTTCCCGTGAATCACACTGAAAAAAACCTTGATGGTGTTCGTAACGGTAATAACAATCTGGCGACAATCGGGTCTGCGTTTTTGCCTCAAACACAAAAGACAGTCCATAACCCAACTCTTCCAGTAACTTTTTTTCAAAAACTCGTAAAATCGGCGCAATATCGCTGCTTTTTTCTAATGAACACAAAGTTGCGTGATACTGATCAAACAAATGAGGATGCGGATCATCTCTGTGGAGTAGTCGCGTCAATAATTCATTTACATAAAAACCAGAAAATAAAGATTTTTGATTAAGTTGTATTGGTAAGCCATTGAGTTCTATATTACCCAGCATTTTTAATTCGTGATGACCAGACCAAGAAGCCAGCATCGGCGTAAATAATTGTAATTGCCCTTTATAACGCGATTTCGGGCCACGCGCACTTCGCGCAACAGCAGAGATGCGACCAAAGTGCTGACTGAAAAAATCAACTATTAAACTCGTATTGCTATACGGGCGCGTATGTAGAACATAAACGGGGCTAAGATCAATGCGGTGCATGTCAGTCGATACCGAAATCCGTGAGTGCTCTGGCATCATCCGACCAATTCGACTTCACCTTCACCCATGACTTCAATAATACTTTTTTGCCAAAATAGATCTCTAAATCTTTGCGCGCTTGCGTACCTGCTTCTTTTAAAACAGCGCCATTTTTACCGATCACGATGGATTTTTGTGTTTCTCTGCCAACCCAAATAATCACAGAGATTTTCATGATGTCATCTTCTTCTTCCATCGCCTCAACGGTTACCGCTAATTCATAGGGAATTTCATCGCCGAGTAAACGCATTAACTTTTCACGGACAAATTCCGACGCAATAAAACGATCGCTGCGATCCGTAAACTGTTCAGGCGGGAATAAATTTCCTTCGTGCGGCAATAATTTAATAATTGTATTTTCAAGATCATCGACTTGTAAACCTGTCTTTGCAGAAATAGGCACAAGGGTTTTGAAATCCATCTGTTTCGCCAAATTTTCCATAAATGGCAGTAATTCTTCTTTATGCTTAATATCATCAATTTTATTAATCACCAGAATAACAGGGATAGACAATGCTTTTAATTGACGCAATACTGAAGCATCTTCCGAATCCCAGCGCATTGCTTCAATTAAAAATAAAACAATATCCACTTCGCCCAAGACATTTCGCGCCGCACTGTTCATCACACGATTCATTTCGTGTTTTTGTTTTAAATGCAAACCCGGCGTGTCGACAAATACAATTTGTGCGTCTTCTGTTGTTTTTATACCTAAAATACGGTGTCGCGTGGTTTGGGGTTTACGTGACGTGATTGATATTTTTTTACCTAAAAAATAATTCATCAAGGTAGACTTTCCAACATTGGGTTTACCAATAATCGCAACATAGCCGGAAGACTTAACGTGATCGTTGTCATTCTCACTTCCACTCACTTCATTTACATCTTGATCAACTGGCATTAAGACTCCGTAATAATATTCAGAAATAATTTAGCAGCAATTTGCTCCGCTTTTCGACGACTCGTACTTACCCCACGTGTTTTATGTGGCAATCCATCAACCTGACAAGTGATTGTAAATGTTTGTTGATGCGCATCACCTGTTGTCTTACAAATATAAATAGGCAACGGCAATTGCTGCGCCTGCATCCATTCTTGCAATGTTGTTTTTGCATCTTTCACATCCGTTTGCTTATCAATTTTTTCAATTAAATCGCCATACCATTGCAACACGCAACGTTGCACTGTTTTAAAATCAGAATCCAAATAAATACCGCCAATTACTGCTTCAAATGCGCCTGATAAAATAGATTCACGTTGATGCCCACCACTTTTTAATTCTCCCGCACCCAATTTCAAGCAGTCGTTAATACCCAATTGAAGTGCGATTTTTGCAATGGTTTCACCTTTTACCAATGCGGCACGCAGGCGACTTAATTCACCTTCGCGTAATTTTGGATAGCGGCTAAACAATTCTGTTGAAATAATCAAACTCAAGGCCGAATCACCCAGAAATTCCAGGCGTTCATTATTTTTTACTTTTTGTTTACTGCAATGCGTTAAAGCAGACGTGAGGAGGTCTTCGTTTTTGAAAGAATAATGGAGGTGTTGTTGTAGGGTTTTCATAGGTAATTTTTCACCTTGTTGACGCACTTACTACGCTATCGCTACGTGCGTGCTTCTGAGACACGTTTCATATTGACGCACTTACTACGCTATCGCTACGTGCGTGCTTCTGAGTTGCACTTCGTATTGACGCACTTACTACGGTCGCTACGTGCGTGCTTCTGAATTGCACTTCGTATTGACGCAGTTACTACGGTCGCTACGTGCGTGCTTCTGAGTTGCACTTCACAGAGGCATTTATCACTTCTTCAAGACTGCTAAGAAAGCATCTTGCGGTATCGCGACCTTACCAATTTGCTTCATGCGTTTCTTGCCCGCTTTTTGCTTTTCCAATAATTTTTTCTTTCGCGATATATCGCCGCCGTAACATTTCGCCGTCACATTTTTTCGCAAAGCTTTAATCGATGTGCGCGCAATAATTTTCGCACCAATTGCCGCTTGCAGTGCAACATCATACATTTGTCGTGGGATAATTTTTTGCAATCGTTCGGCTACTTCGCGCCCTGCAGATTGCGCATGATCACGGTGAATAATCGACGCCAATGCATCCACTTTGTCACCGTTAATTAGAATATCTAATTTCACCAAATCAGCAATTTCGAAATGATCAAAATTATAGTCTAATGACGCAAATCCACGGCTAATTGATTTTAAGCGATCAAAGAAATCAGAGACAACTTCAGATAAGGGAATAGCATATTGCAGCGATACTTGATTACCAACATATAATAATTTTTTTTGCACGCCGCGTCTTTCAACACACAATGTTATGACACTGCCCACATATTCGTTCGGCGTAAGAATGGCCACTTCAGCAATCGGTTCACGTAATTCTGCAATCATCGATGCATCGGGTAATTGACTGGGATTATCAATATAAATAGTTTCATTGTTTTTCATCAACAATTCATAAACAACAGTCGGCGCTGTTGTAATTAAATCCATATCGTATTCACGCTCTAAACGCTCTTGCACAATTTCCATGTGCAATAATCCTAAAAACCCGCAACGAAAGCCTGAACCTAAAGCTGTTGAATTTTCAGGTTCATAAAATAAAGAAGCGTCATTTAAACGCAATTTTGAAAGCGCTTCACGGAAGGCTTCGTAATCATCGGCGCTGATGGGAAACAACCCTGCATACACTTGTGGTTTTACTTTTTTAAATCCAGGTAAAGGCTGTTCTGCTGGCTTTTTGGTTAATGTTAAGGTATCACCAACAGGCGCACCAAAAATGTCTTTGATGCCCGCAACGATATACCCTACTTCGCCTGCTGATAACTGCGGTAATGGATGGCGCTTCGGTGTAAATATACCCACACCATCGACCAAATGATCACGGCCTGTCGACATCACGCGAATTTTATCGCCGACTTTCAATACGCCCTGTTTAACGCGCACGAGCGAGACGACACCCAAATAACTGTCGAACCATGAATCAAT
>JAPLRF010000024.1 GCA_026399315.1 Gammaproteobacteria bacterium | reverse complement strand
TCTTGCGTGCTCATTGTCAGTAATCCACCTGTCATTGGTATACCCCTCATCCATGAATGGTCTTTTAAGACTACTCACGTTGAGACCAAAAGGGGACATTTCTAAATTGCTCAAAGCGGACATTACTAAATTGCCCCTACAAGTTGAACAACACTCCTTTACCTATCCCCTTTAATTTTGTAAGATGAGCGACTCTCCATCCCCCCAACTCACAGGGCGAAATCATGAATCCATCCACCGACACCTTGATTCAATATGCACTTGAACACAACGAAGGCGTGTTAAGCCATAATGGCGCACTCACTGTTGTCACCGGATCGCGCACAGGGCGCTCGCCAAAGGATCGCTTTGTCGTTCAAGATGCCGACACGCTGAACACGGTTGATTGGGGAATAGTGAACCAACCCGTTTCACCTGACGTATTTCATGCGCTATGGAACCGCGTTGAAAATTATTTATCCGATAAAAAAACATTTGTTTCCGATTTGCAAGTTGGTGCGGATGATCAATTATGTTTGCCTGTTAAAGTCATTACCGAAAGCGCATGGCAAAATTTATTTGCGCAACATCTTTTTATTACACCAAACAAAAAGCAAGAGAATAAGGAGGCGTGGACATTACTGTCCGCACAAAATTTTGTGACTGACCCTGCGCGCGATGGCACAAACTCTGACGCAACCGTCATGATCAATTTGCACGAGCGCAAAGTTTTAATTTGCGGCATGCGTTATGCCGGCGAAATGAAAAAAGCGATGTTTTCTGTCTTAAACTATTGGATGCCCGAACACGATGTATTACCCATGCATTGCGCAGCGAATGTCGGTGAGCAAGGGGATGTTGCATTATTTTTTGGATTATCCGGCACAGGAAAAACAACTTTATCCGCTGATCCTGAGCGTTATTTAATAGGTGATGATGAACACGGCTGGAGCGAAAAAATTGTTTTTAATTTTGAAGGCGGTTGCTACGCAAAATGTATCGACTTATCTGAAAAAAATGAACCCGTCATTTGGAACGCCATTCGCGATGGTGCCATCATGGAAAATGTGGTGCTCGATGAAAATAAAATGCCTATTTTTACCGATGTTTCATTAACACAAAATACACGCGCTGCTTATCCGCGCTCACACATTAAAAAACGCATTGAACGCAATCAAGCAGGCATTCCGAAATCCGTTTTGTTCTTAACCTGTGATTTACACGGTGTTTTACCCCCCGTTGCACTGCTTTCAAAAGAACAAGCGGCGTATTATTTTTTAAGTGGGTATACGGCTCTGGTTGGCAGCACCGAAGTGGGCAGCACCAGCGCCATCAAACAAACTTTTAGCCGCTGTTTTGGCGCACCCTTTTTTCCGCGTGCAGCGACTGTTTATGCTGAATTATTAATGAAGCGCATCGATCAATCCGGCGCACACGTTTATTTAATCAACACTGGCTGGACCAATGGCGCTTATGGTGAAGGCGGAACACGCTTCTCCATTCCGACAACACGCGCCGTTGTGAATGCAGCAATCACTAACACGATCGCTGATAGCAAAACAGATTTATTGCCTGGCTTTAACTTACGCATTCCCACTGAAATTCGCGATGTGAATTCAAGCATGCTGGACCCGCGTAAATCATGGGGCAATAACGATGCCTATAATGCGAAAGCGAATGCCTTAATCGACAGCTTTATTGAAAATTTCAAACAATTTGACGTGAGTGACGCGATTAAAAATGCGGGGCCGAAAAGAATATAAGCGATGATGATATCAACAAAGCTTGCGTCTATTAATAAGAGAATTCAGCTTGTTATAAAATCTTTCCCATCCCTTTTTTCAAAGGGGGTGGTCACGCTTGTCGCTGTCAGCAAAAAACAATCAGCAGAAAAAATTCGCGACGCATTTAACGCCGGTCAGAAAAAATTTGGTGAGAATTATTTACAAGAAGCATTGGAAAAGCAACGCTTACTGTCGGGCTTAGCAATTGAATGGCATTTTATCGGCACCATCCAATCCAATAAAACAAAATTAATTGCAGAAAATTTTGACTGGGTGCACAGTGTCAATCGCATGTCTATTGCAAAACGATTAAACGACCAGCGGCCCACTCATTTAAAACCATTAAATATTTGTATCGAAGTGAATATCGACCAATCATCCACTAAATCAGGTATTTTGCCCGACGCTGTTTTTGCATTGGCGCTTGAAATAAAAAAGCTGCCACAGCTTAATCTCCGTGGATTAATGGTTATTCCCGAAAAAAATAATATTGCCGCTTTTCAAAAAACCGCCGCGCTACAAGAACAATTGATGCTGGATGGCGTTGCCTTAGATACCTTATCGATGGGCATGTCGGATGATTTTGAAGACGCTATCGCTGCTGGCAGTAATATGCTTCGAATTGGGACTGCGCTTTTTGGGGAACGCTAATCCTAATGCTTAGCGAAAACAGGGGATGATTTGCGCTGGATATATCCCCTCTCTGTTTTACCGTGTCTTTTAAATTAATTTGATTTACACTGTCTTTATTTTGAAGGAGTATTTATGTCACCCCTAATAGCTGCCGGCACACTGATTGTTCACGTTGCTTTTGATGCCTATATTGTTATTTTATTATTGCGTTTATTGTTGCAAAAATTAGGCGCCAATTGGCACAACCCCTTCTCACAATTTATTATTCAATTAACCGAAAAGCCACTCACCTTTCTGAGAAAAATTGCCCCGGGGTTTAAAGGCTTTGACACCGCTATATTATTATTTGCCATTATTTTACAATTTGTCGAAATTACTTTGCTGTGTTTGCTGCAATTCGGCGGAATGCCAGCCATGCTTGGCGCATTGGTCATGACACTCGGCGAAATCATGAGTAAATTTGTTTATATTTATCTATACGGCATTATTATCAATGCTATTGCCAGTTGGTTTCCGCAATCCGAATCACATCCTATATTACAACTGATTAATTTAATCATCGAGCCTGTTTTATCGCCGATTAGACGTTATGTTCCGCTCATTGCAGGTATTGATTTTTCCCCTGTGATTGCCTTATTGGTTTTAACATTGATTAATATGCTGGCTGTTACGCCCATTTTACAAGCTGCAACACGCATTATTTTAGGATGATTTTATGCGATATTTATCATTATTAATATTATCAACAGTGACTTTTGGCACTGCCATTGCAAGCACACAAAGTATTAGTTTACTTTGCCCGCATCCAGCCCAAGCAAAGAAAAGCACCGACCCCACCAAATCAAACTGGATTGCCGAAACAAAACAGGGAAAATGGAAAAGCTATGATTCTTCTTTTGCGACAAAACTCACTCAGTTTGTCGGTGCGCAATGGACAGGTGAAAATATTGGCCAAATAACCTGTATATATGATTCCGAGCAAGATTTTACGCTGCAAGGACAAGCTGTTTCACAAAAAACATTGCCTGTTTTATTGGTGTTTCACATCTTGGCTTTTCAACCTGCTGGCGGAAAGTGGAAACATATCGGGCATGGTGTTTACAACTGCTACTCACTTAAACGATCAGATTGTTCTTTTAAAATAAACATGCGGCCAAAGGCGGGGAATATCATGCAGGAAGCAGAATCATTAAAATCAACAGCGCATCAGCCGCAGCAACTGCCCACTCACTAAGGCCCGTCATTATGCGTTATATTTTTCAATCCATTCTTGGAATTATTTCTGTTATTTTATATTGTGTTAATACGATTGTGCTGGCTACTATTATTGTTTCCACAACTTTGTTTCTTTTTTTGCTTCCGTTTCGTTCATGGCGGCACGTGATACAAAAAAATTTCCTCCAACGTATGCCAACCTGGTTTGCTTATATTAATTCCTGGATTATGGCTATTTCTACACACGGATTATGGGATATTTCAGGCAGCGGTGAACTGGATATCAATAAATGGTATGTGATGATTTCGAATCACCGTTCTTGGTTAGATATTTTAGTATTGGGCACCGTATTTAAAAACAAAACACCGCCCCTTAAATTCTTCATGAAAAAAGAATTATTATGGCAATTGCCTTTTGCTGGCATTGCTTGTTACGTGCTTGGCTTTCCATTTATGTCGCGCCACTCACACGCTGAAATCAAAAAAAATCCCAGCCTAAAGGGTAAAGATATTGAGACCACTCAAAAAGCGTGCGCTCGTTTACGTTTTTTCCCCAGCACCTTAATTAATTTTTTAGAAGGGACGCGTTTTTCAATGAAAAAAAGAGAACGTCAGCAATCACCTTATGAAAATTTATTAAAACCTCGAGCCGGCGGTGCCGCAGTGGTGATGCATGAACTGCAAGATATTTTATCGGGTGTTGTCAATGTCGTGATTGTTTATCCCAATAAAACACCGAGCGTCTGGGATTTTCTGTGCGGACGATTTGAAAGAATAAAAGTGCGCTACGAATTACTGCCTATTACGCCTGACCTTATTGGCGATTATTACAACGACCGCACCTTCCGTGCCCATATTCAGCAATGGTTAAACGGTGTCTGGGAACGAAATGATAGCTTAATCAACACGTTAAAGTACTAATATTTTCTTAATATTTATCTACTATACTCATGTCAATTATTTCCTTTAGGAGAAATGGCATGCGTTTAGAAGATAAAATTGCACAGTTACGAAAAGCGCAAATTGAAGACTTGGTTATTCTCGAATTCAATAACCCAGAAACATTTCCCATTTTACGCAGAAGCCTGTACCAATTTTTACTTAAAAATCCGTCTCATGAAAATGCAGATTTAATGCATGAAATTACGCTCGAGATTACTACGCGCTTTCCGCTTAATGCAGTCAATGACGATAATGCTGATGCTTTTGATGATTTATTATCTGCAGAACCAATTGACCCCAAAAACAAAAATTCTTTTATTGCTGCCAGCACTGGTTTTCTTTATGGTCCAAACGGGTCTTATATCGCATTGCGTCAATACATCGACAATAAAAAATCCGCTACGAAATTAGCGATGAGTGATGGTTGCGATTTTTGTGACCAGGATATACCTGCGCTAAAAGCATTTTTACAAGCTAATTTGAATATGATAGACAAGGAACCTGACCCAGACTATTCAGCAATAACAGAAATTGCGAATCAAATAAAAAATTTATTGGAAAACAATATGATGGATTTTTTATCTATCATACGAACGCGATATCAAAATCATATTTTAGATATCCTTAATGAAATGCAAACATTAGCATCAAACCCGCTTGAATTTAACATAGGAAATGAAACTGAAATAATGGCTTATCTAAGCACGCTTAATCAATATTATGCGCAATCCGAATTTGTAATAGCACTGACGGAGATGATTAATAAATTATTAATCTTGATTAAAGAGGCTGGCCAGCAAACTCGCCAATCTCCTGAAATGGTAATTGAGACGCTCACTACACTCAAAGAATTAACTGTCGCTAAAAACAATAATTACGCTTTTTTTCAAGCTCCATCTGCTGTTCTATCAACAGAATTAGAAAATAGACTAACTGCATTGCAACTAAAAATAAATTCTTACGAAAACAAGGATAAAGACAAAAAAGAGGCGGCCATTTTACTTGCTGACTTACTGTCCAGCAGAACGCCACAAGCATTGGCGGAGTCATTAAATCTGATTACCGAATGTTGTAGCAGTGTACCTTCTGGCACAGGCATTTTCAGAAAACACTTTTTCGGGAAAAGTGATCTTAGATTATTATACGAAGCATCGAGGGATTTACTGCTTGAAATTACCCACAGCATTCCGGGCTTGAATGCTGCCAGCTCAAGCCCTCGAAGAGAATAATTAAATCTGACTTTTGTATTGCGCTTAAAATAGCGTATAATCACGCTCATATGAAAAAAAACCACATTAGAATCGCTACCCGAAAAAGCAAATTGGCACTTTGGCAGGCCCATTTTGTTAAATCTGAGCTCGAAAAAAAATACCCAGCGCTAACAGTAACGCTTGTTGAAATGCTTACCGAAGGTGACAAACAACAAACCATCTCACTCGCCGAAATAGGCGGGAAATCTGTTTTTGTAAAAGCATTACAAAATGCATTGTTAAATGACGAAGCAGATATTGCGGTGCACAGCATTAAAGACATGTCTGCATATCCTACCCCTAATTTAATGTTTGCTGCTGTCTGCGAACGCGCTGATCCGCGCGATGCCTTTGTTTCTAACGAATTCATAACACTTGAATCATTACCGCGACATGCAACCGTGGGCACATCCAGCCCACGCCGCAGCAGTTTAATTAAATCACTGCGTCCCGATATTAAAATTGCATTATTGCGTGGCAATGTCGACACGCGTCTTGCAAAATTAGACGCCAAAAATTACGATGCCATTATTTTAGCCGCAGCAGGCTTAAATCGATTAAACTTGGCGTCACGCATTCAATCTTATTTTTCACCTGATTTTTTCACGCCTGCAATCGGACAGGGTGCTATTGGCATTGAATGTCGTGAAGATAATATTCTAATGCGTGATTTGCTCGTTTTTTTAAATCATGCCGAAACAGCGCATTGCATTACTGCTGAGCGCACTGTTAATCAATTGCTTGGCGGGGATTGCCACACGCCTATCGGTGCGCACGCCCACATCAACCAAAATAAAATTCATTTGTCGGCGATGGTTGCCAGCCTTGATGGTAAAATAATGTTGCGAGCAGAGGCGCATGGTGATTTTAATGATGCCATTGTTTGCGGTGAAAATGTTGCGAAAGATTTATTAAATCAAGGTGCGGCAAAATTAATTTCAGATTAGCACAGAAACGCGCCCGGAAAGGTGCGTGTGAATCACGCGAGTAATCTTTCATGATCCATATATTAAACACGCGTCCCACAAACACACTGGGTGAAACCGCTTTTCATTTACCCGTCATTGAAATAACACCAGTACCATTTCAATCTATAAAAATAGATGATTTTGATTATTGTGTTTTTTTAAGTGCGAATGCAGTCGACTGTTTTTTTAAGCAATCTTCATGTAAAAAAACAAAAACGCTTTTTATTGCGATAGGTTCTGCAACTAAAGATGCGCTATCCCAATTAGGCTTTACGCATATTATTACACCCAGCACTTTCAACAGCGAAGGTTTATTGGATTTACCTGAATTTCAATCGACTGAAAATAAATTGATCGTCATTATTTCCGGTGAAAATCCAAGGCCGCTTTTAACAGAAAAATTAATTCAACGTGGCGCACAAGTTAACAATGTTTTTTGTTATGCGCGAAAACCTGTGTCTCACGACATGGATATTATTTTTCCTCAATTAATGAAATTAAACATTGATACGGTTATCAGCGCTAGCTCGGAAAGTCTTTTTTATTTGCTGCGATTATTTCAAAATCCAGAACACCGCGCGTGGTTGCTGAATAAAAAACTAAGTGTGATGAGTGAAAAAATGAAGATGGAAGCATTAGCGGCGGGGTTTTGCGATGTTAGCGAGACAAAATAATTATTTCACGCTATGATAATCACAAGCATCTCAAATAGGAATCGCTCATGTCAGATTTACCTGAATCAATGCAACAACAAACACCCAAGCCCTCATCCGGGAAAACAGCACTCTGGCTTGCAGGTGTTTCCGTGTTCATCGCTTTGTTTGCAACAACCATTAGCATGCAATCCCGTTTTTGTGCATCACAACAATTAAAAGCAACATCGCTTACGCTCACGCAGCAGCTTCAAGCCCAAACTATTAAAATGGATGCGTTAGAAAAAACGCTGATGCAATTACAAAATAGCCAGCAAATGGCAGCGCAAAAACGTTTGGCTTTCGTCGATTATCTAGTGCACTTGGCTAATTTGCAATTAACCATTGAGCATGATCAAGAAGCAGCGCTCAGCACATTGCGAGTTGCACAACAACAATTAGCCACCTCATCCAATTCTGCTTTTTCAGCACTAAAAGAAGCCTTATCAAATAATATTGGCGCATTGACTACATTACCCGTTGTTCACACGCATGAATTGTTTTCGCAAATCACAGCGATCAATAGCGCGATTGAAAAACTGTCTCCTATTCCCGCTCAATCAACTACAACGGCACCCATTACACAGGAAAATAAACAGGGGGATAATAATTTACCTTGGTATAAACAAGCATTACAAAGCGTTAAACAACTTAAAACATTATTTGTTGTTCGATACACTGATCAAGCCATCGAACCCATTGCGTCACCCAATGAAATTCAAAATGCAAAACAAGCTATCTTATTTCAACTGAGCATGGCGCAATGGGCATTACTGCATCATGATAACGCTACCTATCAAACAACCTTAAAAACAGTTTCAGCGTGGTTAACGCGTTATTTTCCCTTAGCAGACGCAAAGAATCCCATTCAAAATCAATTGGCGGCATTATTGAAAATTCAAATTAATCCTGCACTGCCCACTTTGAATGACACATTAAATATCCTTGCCAACATTAAGACTGAAAATACAGCCAAGCAAATTATATCACCCGCGCCCGTTGCGCCTAAAACACCCCCTGCTGCTTCCGTGGAGACCCAATGAAAAAATTATTTTTTATATTTTTATTTATACTCGCAGCCATCGCCACTGGATTATCAATACATCAATCGCCTGGCATTGTGATGGTTAGCTATCAACATTGGCTTGTATCAACGAATATCTGGGTTGCTTTTGCCTGCATCATTATTGCTTTTTTCGTATTTTATTTTTTAATTCGCCTTATAAAAAATATTTGCGCTATACCCGCCTTTTTTTCACGCCGAAAAAATATCGCGGATGCTGAAAAATATCGACAATATATTGCACGTGCAATCATGTCTATTGCGACCGGTGATTACAAAGAAGCAGAAAAATCAGCCTTAAAAGCGGGCGTGCAATATGATACAGCGTATGTAAATTATTTGATTGCGGCGCAAGCGGCACAAACGCAACTTGCATTTGATCGTCGCGATGCCTATTTAGAAAAAGCCTTGTTATGTGGTAAAAGTGAAAAATTTGCTATTACACTCACACAAGCTCAATTTTTATTACAATCCGAACAATGGGATGATGCGCTTCTTATTTTCAAATCATTATTCAAACAAGAACCGCGCAATAAAATTATTTTAATGGCGTTGAAAACAATTTATTTTAAAAATCATGATTGGCAATCGCTGCAATTATTGCTACCTTACTTAAAAAAACAAACGTTGATTTCAACAGACGAATTAAATTTGGTCAAAACATCGGAGTGTCATGAATAATTTAAAGCAAATTGCTGCCGAAGCTGCCTTAAAATATGTGCCATTTAATTCTATTGTGGGTGTAGGAACAGGTTCAACCGTCAATTATTTTATTGATGCCTTAGCAACCATTAAACATAAAATAAAAGGCGCTGTGGCAAGCTCTATCGAAACAGAAAAAAGATTAAAGTCTCATGGCATCCCTGTTTATGATTTAAATTCAGTGGATGTGATGCCTGTTTATGTTGATGGCGCAGATGAATTTAATGCTTTTAAATATCTAGTTAAAGGTGGTGGCGGTGCATTAACGCGCGAGAAAATAATTGCGGCCTTTGCCCGTGAGTTTATTTGCATAGTCGATGCATCAAAGGAAGTGACTGTGCTCGGCAAATTTCCCGTTCCGATTGAAGTTATTCCTATGGCGCGGGGTTTGGTCGCGAGAGCCATCGTTAAATTAGGCGGTATTCCTGAATATCGCGCAGGCTTCATCACTGATAACGGTAATATCATTCTAGATATTCATAAGCTGGATTTAATCCAACCCATTAAAACAGAAGAAGCGCTCAATAATATCACCGGCGCGGTATGCAATGGCATTTTTGCAAGACGCGCAGCCGATAAAATCATTGTTGCCGATAAAACAGGTGTTCGCGAAATTATTTAAGCTGCTGCTTCTTCTTGCGATGCATTGCTTTCTGATTTAATGCGATCAAACACTTCTTCGCGATGGATAGCAATTTCTTTTGGCGCTTCGATACCGATTCGCACTTGATTGCCCTTAACTTCCAACACTTGAATTTTAATGATGCCGTCTTGAATAAATAGTCGTTCTCCAACAGAACGTGTTAATACTAACATTTTGATGCTCCTAATTATGTTCCACTGCAAAGCATGCGGCTTTGCTTCCTCCACTGAAAAGGCTGATAGTCTGACACAAGTTAATACAATACAGAATCAATTTAGCCCTAGAGTGACCTTGCTACGATAGCAAAGAGATATTAAGGTTTTATTAATCGTTTGCATTTCTTTTAAATTAATTCTAAATGCCAATGAACTGTATCTTATTCAAACAACATGCTGTAACCTGCACAGCTATTCAATCTAACACAAGAGACACCATAATGAATTTTACAGATTTAGGCTTATCAGCCCCTATTTTGAAGGCCCTTGACGAGCAAGAATACAAAACACCTACCGCCATTCAGGAAAAAGCAATTCCTTTAATCATGGAAGGTAAGGATGTCATGGCTGCTGCACAAACAGGCACAGGTAAAACAGCAGGGTTCACATTACCCCTTTTAACACGCTTATCCGAAGGTGAAGCGGTTCGACCTGCTCACATCCGCGCGCTTATTTTAACGCCAACCCGTGAACTGGCAGCGCAAGTGGCGCAAAGTGTATCCACTTACGGCAAGCATCTTGCCATCACCTCAGCTGTTGTTTTTGGCGGCGTAAAGATCAACCCGCAAATGGCCCGTTTAAGAAAAGGTGTCGATATTTTAGTGGCAACGCCAGGTCGCTTACTGGATTTATACCAACAAAAAGCCGTTAATTTCACCCAAGTTGAAGTGTTGGTTTTAGATGAAGCGGATCGCATGTTAGACATGGGCTTTATTAATGACATTAAAAAAATCATTGCATCAATGCCGAAAAAGCGACAAAACCTCTTGTTTTCAGCTACTTTTTCAAACGACATTCGTCAACTTGCAAAAGGTTTAATGAATAATCCTGTTGAAATTTCTGTTACACCGCCCAATTCAACCGTGAATACCGTTGAACAATGGGTTCATACTGTTGATAAAAAACAAAAGACTGCTTTGCTTTCCCATTTAATTTGGGAAGGAAAATGGGAACAAGTATTGGTTTTCACACGCACAAAACATGGCGCAAATCGCTTAGCTGAATATTTAATTCAAGACGGCATGCAAGCCGTTGCTATTCACGGCAATAAAAGCCAAGGCGCACGAACACGCGCATTAGCTGATTTTAAAGCTGGAAAAGCACGCGTTATGGTTGCAACTGATATTGCAGCACGCGGATTGGATATTGAATTATTGCCGCACGTGGTGAATTTCGATTTACCGCATGTAGCAGAAGATTATATTCATCGCATTGGCCGAACAGGCCGTGCTGGCGCAAGTGGCCAAGCAATTTCATTGGTGAGCGCAGATGAATTTCAACAACTTGCCGATATCGAACGCTTAATCAAACAAAAATTAACGCGCAAAGAAGTCGATGGATTTGAAGCGAAGCACGTTGTCCCTGATCGCGCTGATAGCGCACCTCGTCGCTCACCCGGCCGAAATCAAGCTAAAAAACCGGATGTGCGTTATCGCAGCAAGGAACCCACGGGGAATCGATTTGAAAGAAATGATCGCCCAGAAAGAACTGATCGCCCAGCGAAGAAAGAATGGGCGCCTAAGAACGATCGCTCAACCAGAAGCTATGATCGCGTTGAAAGACCAGATCGTCCTGCGAAAAAAGAATGGGCACCGAGAACGGATCGTGCTGAAAGATCAGATCGTCCTGCGAAAAAAGAATGGGTGCCGAGAACGGATCGCGCTGAAAGGTCAGATCGTCCTGCAAAAACAGAATGGACACCGAAACCAGGCCGTTCAACCAGAACAGAGCGCACGTCGAAACCCGATTTTTCTGGCAGAACATCTCGCCCGACCACTGGCCGTGCTCGTCCCACAACAAGACCAAGATAATCCCATCGAGGTTCCACAGGATTTTCGCCCCCCTTTAATGCGGGGGCTTCTGTTATTGATAAGCAGATAGTATTACGCTGTTATATTCGCAAAACTCAAGACCAACCACTTTGAACCACTCGCCTCAAAACGCACTTGCACGCGCGTTGATTCACCTGAACCTTCAAAATCTGTGATGACACCTGCGCCAAATTTTGCATGCTTAATGCGTTGTCCTACAGAAAACCCAGAATCATTTTGTTGCACTATCGGCTTGCTTTTTTTCTTCGCCGGCGATTGTCGTGAAAAATATAGCGAATTGTCTGTTCCATAAGCTGCTGGGCGCGTGACCGTTAATTTTGGACGTACGCGATGCAGCAAATGATCCGGGATTTCTGCAATAAAACGTGACGGTGTGTTATTGCGACCTTGGCCATGTAAATGGCGATACTCAGCGCAACTCAATATTAATTTTTTCATCGCGCGCGTCATGCCGACATAACACAGACGTCTCTCTTCTTCTAAGCTATTGCGTTCACCCATTGCCATTTGATGTGGAAACAACGTTTCTTCCATGCCGACAATAAAAACAACAGGGAATTCCAAGCCTTTTGCAGCATGCAATGTCATTAAACTCACGCAATCAGTTTGTGTATCAGCCTGACTTTCACCTGTTTCTAAAACGACGTCTGCTAAAAACGCTTCAATTTCAGGTAAATCATCATGTTCACTCTTCACCACAAAATCGGCTGTTGCTGAAATTAATTCTTTTAAATTTTCTGCTCGCGACAATCCTTTTTCAGATTTATCTTCTGAATGCGCTTGTAATAAGCCACTTCGCAACAACATTAAATCAACCGACTCCGCTAATTTTAATTTTGCGGTTTCATTATTTAATTGATCGATTAATTGTGTGAAGCCTGATAATGCGCTATGCGCTCTTGCTGAAAATAAATTTGTGTCGATGCATTGCTGCGTTGCCGCCCACAATGAAACGGCCTTTTCAGTGGCTAATTCACGTATCTTTGCAAGCGTGGTTTGCCCAATGCCGCGCACAGGCGTGTTGATTACACGCTCAAAAGCCGCATCGTCATTGCGATTCACCATTAATCGCAAATAAGACAACGCATCTTTAATTTCGGCGCGTTCAAAGAATCGAAAGCCGCCATAAATGCGATAAGGAATTTTTGCTTCAAGCAAGGCTTCCTCAAGCAAACGTGATTGCGCATTAGAGCGATATAAAATTGCAAAGTCATTTAAGCCAAAATCATTGCGTGATAATTGTTTTATTTGCGAAACGACATACCCCGCTTCTTCTCGGTCATTAAATGCTTCAAAAAGCGTGATTAAATCACCAGCGCCGTCTGAGGTCCACAATGTTTTTCCCAGGCGATCACTGTTTTTGGCAATCACCGCATTTGCGCCATCGAGAATGTTTTTTGTTGAACGGTAATTTTGTTCCAAGCGAATCGTTAATGCATTTTTAAAGTCTTTTGAAAAATGTTTTATATTTTTAACTTGCGCACCACGCCAACTATAAATTGATTGATCATCATCGCCGACCGCCATCATGCAGCTTTTGGTCCCCGATAATGCACTCAACCAACGGTATTGAATTGAATTCGTATCCTGAAATTCATCCACCAAAATATGGGAAAAGCGCTGCTGATAATGCGACCGAATAGATTCATTTTTTTGTAACAATTCAAATGAACGCAATAATAATTCAGTAAAATCGATTAAACCAGAACGCTGACAAACGGCTTCATATTCTTCATAAACGCGTAGCATTTTTTCGGTAGTGTAATCACCGGTATCCGTAATTTGATTAGCCCTGACGCCGTTTTCCTTGTGATTATTGATAAACCATTGTGTTTGTTTCGGTGGCCATGCCGTTTCATCCAGATTCATTGCGCGGTGAATGCGTTTAATTAAACGCAATTGATCGTCCGAGTCGATAATTTGAAATGATTGCGGTAATTGCGCCTCCAAAAAATGCGTGCGCAATAAGCGATGTGCCAATCCGTGAAACGTCCCAACCCAAAGGTGATTAGCAGGTACGCCGCGCAATTTTTCAATGCGAGTGCGCATTTCGTTGGCGGCTTTATTCGTAAAGGTGACCGCCAGAATTTCAAAGGGAGACACATTGTGTTCCGCCATCAAATAAGCGATGCGGTGCACCAATACGCGTGTTTTACCGCTGCCCGCACCCGCTAAAACAAGCAGATGCTGCAGTGGCGCCGTAACGGCTTCACGTTGCGCGTCATTGAGGGATTGTGTAATAGAAGGATGATTTGTCATAGTCAAGGATTGTACCTGACTCAGTTGAAAAATACAGAGTTCAAACGCATTTGTGCAAGATGCTGGCACTAAAGTTTAAACAACTTAAACGTATCCGCTCCATTTTTCAGGGTGATGCTAATATTATTGCCGTTACCCTCTAATTTGGAGCGGATACACTTAAACAGCCACGCGTAGTAAATAAAACAATAAGGAATGATAAATTGTCTTTGGATGCTTATTCAGAGGTGTTTTTGAAACACGCCGTAAACCCATCCATGGGGTCTCGTCATTGGCCGTCCGGGCCAATGACGGTTTCAAAAACACCTCTTT
>JAPLRF010000027.1:24546-70142 GCA_026399315.1 Gammaproteobacteria bacterium | reverse complement strand
CAAGCAAATAAAGAACGTGAAACTTCATACGAAAAATCTACGTGCCCTGGCGTATCAATAAAGTTGAGCTGGTACATTTCGCCATCGTGCGCTTTATAAAATAGAGTCACACTTTGTGCTTTAATGGTAATGCCGCGTTCGCGTTCGATATCCATACTATCAAGCACTTGAGACATCATTTCACGGTCAGATAGCCCGCCGCAAAGCTGGATTAAGCGATCCGCCAAGGTCGACTTACCGTGATCGATATGCGCAATGATCGAGAAATTTCGAATGTGTGTTTGTGGAATAACAATGTGATTTTCTATAGTAGACATTCAGAGCCCCGAGCGTGAGCGAGTGGAAAATCAATAGCAACTTCTCTATCCACCCTTATTTTTGAGGTATCGTACCCCAAGTTGGGTGTTTTCGCACGTGTTAAAATTCTCAGAACACGGTATTGCAAAGTAATCATGCGGGTTTATAGTTTCATTTTTTCATTTTACTTTAAACTTGAAACTAGTACACCATGTGTTATACTTTAAGGATAAACAGATGTGAATTTTAGCAACACGGTATTTTGCAAGATGGGCAAAACACGAGAAAGCCAGTAACAAAAAAATTCTTAAGGCTATAGAGGAATTACAAAATGGCCTAAACGACGGCAATTTGGGTGGCGATATCTATAAAAAGCGCATTGGAATAAATAATCGCGGAAGAAGAGATGGTGGCAGAGCGATTATTACATTTAAAATTGAAAGTAGTATTTTCTGCTTGTATGCTTATCCAAAGAACAAAAAAGAAGATATTACTGATGACGAATTAACTGCTTTTCAAGAAAATGCAAAGTATTATTTCTCATTAAATGAAACGGTAATTGATGAGCTTGTTAAAAATAAAAAATTAATTGAGGTGTATGATGAAAAAAAAACCCACTAAAACAATAAAAAAAATTAAAGCAAAACCTTTTGTTTACTTAACGCCGCTTGAAGCTTCACACGAGATGGCACGCGACCTTTATGAAGCAAAATTAATTGATGAAAAAACCATGCGCAAATTTGATGCTCGGTGTTTGCCGAAAATAAAAGACTTATCATCCACTGAAATTAAAAGAATCCGGGCAAAAGAAAAACTGAGCCAAGCCGTTTTTGCGCACTATCTCAACACCAGTGTCTCAACAATCAAACAATGGGAAATTGGCGCTAAACATCCGCGTGGCACATCGTTAAAATTACTCAATCTGGTGAATGACAAAGGGATAGGTGTTCTGGTTTAATTTTCTAGAACACCCTGAAGAAACCAGAGAGAATAAAAATTTGCTACGCGTTGAATGTTGGTGAAAACAGGCGTCATTTAATCCTACACTCAAGCAGCATGAAAGTTCTTACTAACGTCTTTCGCAACCTTCACGATTGGTACAAATTTTAATGCGGGAGCTCAGGTGTATTTCAGGCACAACACGCCCCGCTCGCGCAACAAGACTAAATCGCCCAACTGAAAAACCGGATGCGCATCCGGTGCCGCATTGAGAACATCTTTTTGAATTTGCTTTAAATGCTTTTCGTTCGGCATGCGAAGGTTATTTTGGCGAAACCATTCGCGGAGAACCAAGCGTTGGCGAGACTCTGACAACAAAAGCAATTGCTTAAGATCAAGCGCATCGCAAAAATCACGCGAAGGCTCCCGCCCCCGCTTCTGTACTGTTTTAAGATCATCTTTCGCAATATCAGCAATAATCGCTTCTTGTTCTGCCATCAACCTACTAGAACGTGAAAAGTTTTCCATGACCGCAGGAAAACGCTTCTTCAGAACAGGGAAAATTTCGTGGCGCAAATAATTTCGATTAAATTTTATATCAACATTACTGTCATCTTCAATCCACTTTAAATTATTTTCTTTTGCATAACTTTCTAAATCATCGCGCGTAAAATGCAATAAAGGGCGAATTAAAAAACCCTCTCCTAGTTTCTTTTTAATTGGCATGGCGGACAAGCCTTTTGGGCCTGCGCCACGCAATGCTTGCAATAAAAAAGTTTCCGCTTGGTCGTTGGCATTGTGCGCTGTTAATAAAACACTGTTTTTATCGATATGTTGTTGCAAAATAGCATAACGCGCGTTGCGTGCCTGCTCTTCCAAACTGTCACCGGGTTTTAAATCAATGTTGATTTTTTCGATTTTAATAGGAATATTTAATGCATCGCAAATTTCTGCGCAGTGTTTTTCCCAATTGTTCGATAAAGGATTTAATTGATGGTTCACGTGAACGGCTTGAACATTGATTTCTGGGTGGGATTTTTTTAATTTAAACATGGTGTGTAGCAAGACATGTGAATCTAATCCACCACTGTAGGCTATAACGAAATTGCGTTGATCAGTTAGAGGGAATAAGGTTTGGAGTGGAAACATATTTTGTCGCTTTTATAGAATTCCACTCGCTGACGCTCGGGGCTCTGAGGCTCATTCACCAGTTCACAGTTATGCATTCATCCAAAAATTCTGACGTTGCTGCACTAAATCATCGAGAGGCAATGCTTGTAAAACTTTTAAATTGGCGGTCAAGGCTGCTTTTAAAGATTCCGCCATCAAGTCTGCATTGCGATGCGCACCACCCAAGGGTTCTTCAATCACTTCATGAATTAATTTTAATGACAGCAATCTTTTCGCCGTTAAATTTAATGCCTCTGCCGCTTCGCCCGCTTTTTCTGCACTCTTCCATAAAATGGAAGCGCAACCCTCAGGGGAAATAACAGAATAATAGCTGTATTGCAGCATTAAAGTGCGATCCGCCACACCCAATGCCAAGGCACCACCTGAACAGCCTTCACCTAGAATCGTAGCAATAATCGGCGTTCTCAACTCTGCCATCTCATACAAATTGCGCGCAATCGCTTCACTTTGATTTTTTTCTTCTGCCGTAATGCCCGGATAAGCACCTGGCGTATCAATAAAGGTAATCACTGGAACAGCAAACTTTTCTGCTAATTTCATTAAGCGTAATGCTTTGCGAAACGCTTCGGGTGATGCCATTCCGAAATTACGCGCCACTTTTTCTTTTGTGGTGCGTCCTTTTTGATGACCAATAACCATCACCGCTTCGCCATTTAATTTCGCCAAACCGCCGACAATTGAATTGCCCGCAGAAGAATGGCGGTCACCGTGCAATTCATCAAAATCAGTGAATATTTTTTCAATATAATCGAGCGTGTAGGGGCGCAGCGGATGACGTGCCACTTGCACGATCTGTTGATCGGATAATTTTGCAAAAATGGATTTTGTTAATTCATTGTTTTTTTGTTCGAGTTTTATTATTTCGCCACTGATATTAATATCTTGATCAGCACTCACACGGCGCAACTCTTCTATTTTTTCTTCAAGTTCTGCGATAGGTTGTTCGAATTCTAGGTAGTCTAGGTTCATATTAATTACCTGCGTTAATAATCGGTTATCGGGGATCAAGGATCGGTAAAGGTTGACTATGGATCCCTGATTTCTGATTCCCGATCCCCATTTTCGACACCGCATTCGATCCGCAGTTGCTACATATCATGCTACTGCCCACTAACGGGGTTCGGCAATCAAAACACTGTTTTGCGGTTGTTTCTTTCAATTCACTATTCACCGCAACACGCTGATCGAACACAAAACAATCGCCAGTATAAAAATCACCGCCGCATTTTTCAAAATAATTTAATATGCCGCCATTCAATTGATAGACGTTTTTAAAGCCTTTTTGTTCCATTAATTCTGCTGCTTTTTCGCAGCGAATACCGCCCGTGCAAAAAGTCACAATCGGTTTCTCTTTTGCATCCGCTGGCAATAAATCAACAGCATCTGAAAATTCACGAAAATGCGCAATATTTAAATCCATCGCATTTTCAAATGTACCTAAGGAAACTTCAAAATCATTACGCGTATCCAATACGATCATGTCACGCTTTTCTTCATACCACTGTTTTAATTCCTCAGGAGAAATATAAGGTGCTGTTTTTTTCTCAGGGATAATGGCCGAATTATTCATCGGAATAATTTCTTTTTTCAGGCGTACCAACATTCGATTAAAAGGCTGGTAATCCGTAAAGCTTTCTTTGTACCAGATATCTGTGAATTCAGGCAGGGTTCTGAGATGGTTAACAAAGCGATCGATATTGTCACGCATTCCAGCCAAAAAAGAATTGATGCCCTCACTGCTCAATAGAATCGTGCCTTTCAAATCGCAGGCAATCGCCTTTTCTTTTAGGTTGTCACGCAACAGGGGTAATTGTACTACTGACAACGATACAAATTTATAACCTGAAATGTTCACAATCGGTAATTCACTCACGCTGCCACTCCCAATCAATTTTATGCGCGTATCTTACCGCATAGTGGGTGATATCGGCAATCTTGGGTTGCTGTCTATTCTCATTCAAGTTACTCTATGGTGAATTGCCGCTAAAAACAACAGGATGTACATATGAGAAAACAGCTCTCCAAAATCGTGATTGGATCACTGGCTTTAACAGCAATGGCATTAAGCGGTTGCGCCAAGAAACCGGACGCTACCGTCAATAACGATCCACTCGAAGGTTACAATCGCTTCATGTTTGCCTTTAATCATGATATCGATCGCGTCGCTATTCGCCCTGTTGCACAAGGTTACAAATTCATTACGCCAGTCGTGCTACAAAAAGGCGTTACCAATTTCTTTAACAACACATTTGAAATCACCTCTTTCCCGAATGACTTTTTACAGGGTAATTTCAAATACATGGCGGTGGATTTCTGGCGCTTTGTTATCAACACCACGCTGGGTGTTGGCGGATTGTTTGACATTGCCACCCGAATTGGCATTCAGCCACACATGGAAACATTCGGTTTAACCTTGGCAAAATGGCGTCAAGGCGCACCATCTCCCTACTTTGTCGTTCCAGTTTTTGGACCCGCTACCATCGAAGGCAGTATTGGTTTGGCCGGCAATGCGCTCATGACACCATGGCCTTATTTTGCCAGCGATTATATCACCTATATTCCGCCTGCTGTAGGTTTGATCAGTTTACGTGCTGAATACTTAGATGCAGATAAGTTGATTGCCAATGCATTTGATCCTTATATTTTTGTGCGTGATGCTTTCATGCAAAGAAATAAGCAAAGGATCGAGTCGAATAATGCGCATGCAACAGGCTACTAATTTTTACGTGTCAGCATTAATCAGAGGGTTTTTTGAAATTTCTTGAATTGAGTGGTATGTTCTGTAAAGCATTTTTTACAAATCCCCGAGCAATCGGGGCGGTCGTGCCCAGCTCCCCCTACCTTGCTAAAAGCATGGCGAACTGCATCGATATAATAAAACCCGGATATGTTTTGGAGTTAGGGCCTGGAACAGGCGTTGTCACTAAAGCCATTTTAGATGCTGGCATTACTGGCGACAAACTTATCGCACTTGAAATTAACACCCATTTTGCGGAAAAATTGAGAAAATCTTTTCCACGCGTAACGATTATCGAAGGCAATGCAACGCATTTATCGCAGTTACTTGAAGATAAAAAAATCACTACGGTCGTTTCAAGCTTGCCGCTACTTTCATTATCTGATACTGATCGTGAAAAAATACTGACCGAAATTCAAAAATTATTATCGCCCGGTGGACGCTATATTCAATTCACTTATTCCAGAACAACAAAAGAAAATTTTTACCCTAAAGAATTTGTTCTTAAAGATTCATTTACGGTATGGCGAAACATCCCCCCCGCCAGAGTGATGGTTTTTCAATTATGACTTTTCATATTATTTTATACGAACCTGAAATTCCACCCAATACTGGCAACATCATTCGATTGTGCGCAAACTCAGGCGCACAACTTCATCTCATCCATCCACTCGGTTTTTCCATGGATGAAAAAGGATTGCGACGCGCAGGTTTAGATTACAAAGAGTTTGCTTCTGTCATCGAATATAAAAACTGGGAAACTTTTTTATCTGAACAAAAACCACAAAGAATTTTTGCCTGTTCTACAAAAGCATCGCAATGTTATTCGAGTGTTTTATTTCAAGAAAATGATTATTTATTATTTGGACCCGAATCACGCGGATTGCCGGCTGCATTATTAAGCACAATAGAAAACAGAATTCGTATTCCCATGCAGGAAAATAGTCGCAGTTTGAATTTATCGAATTCGGTTTCGGTGATTTTATATGAGGCGCTGCGACAAGTAAAATTCCCTGGGTTAAAGTGAGTTTTTGAGCCATTGAATAAAAAATATTTTCGAATAACGGCTGCGCGGGTGGCGATGCTGTGAACTTCTTATTTTCGCGGCTCAGGAAACATTTTGCAGTAAAACTAACAAATTTGTTTGGGTGCTTGCGTTGTTTACCTGCATTTCACATGCTCGTTTCCGTCAGCAAGAAAATAAAAGGAACAGCATCGACAGGACCCGCAAGGCCACCCGCAGCATAAATATTTTTTATTTTAGCGAGCGAAAGGGTGACAATAAGCGCTTTTTATACAATCTAATAAAAAATAATTTGAGCGCTCACACGAGGGCTGCCGCCCTGGTTTCTGAGCTATTTATAAAACCCGCCGCCCAATGCTGTGATTAACCCAACCGTTGAGGTCATGCGCAATGTCGTCAGGTCGACTGCACTTTTTTCAGCAGCGTATGCGTTCAGTTGCGCAGTTAAGACATTAGGATAAGAAGCGGTGCCTGATTTAAATTGATTTACCGTTAAATCAAGCGCCAAATTCGCATCGATTGCCGCTTTATCTTGCACAAGTGCTTGTGATTTTAAAACCCTGACCGCGACTAAATTATCTTCCACGTTTTGAAATGCAGCCAATACCGTTTGGCGATAGCTTGCCACCATCGCACGATAATTTGCTTTGGCAGCAGCTGCTGTGGCGCCGCGCAATCCGCCATCAAATAAAATTTGCGCTAGTGCCGGTCCAACTGACCAACTATAGAGTGGCTGCGAAGAAATACCCTGCAGGGTTTGCATCATCGCCACAGGTGAGAAATTCAGCGTGGGGAAAAATGCAGCAATCGCAACGCCGATTTGCGCATTGGCTTCCGCCATATTGCGTTCTGCCGCTGCAATATCCGGCCTGCGCTCTAATAACTGCGAGGGTAATTGTGCTGGTACAACTGGTGGTTTTCCAAAAAACGGATGGTAAGGTAATGCTAATTCCGAAGGTGCTTTTCCAATTAACACAGCAATGGCATGTTCATATTGCCCGCGGTTAACACCTAGATTAATTAACAATGCTTGATCATTTTCCAATTGCGCCCTGGCTTGCAGTACATTCACCATTGAATCAACACCATTGTGCAATAAATTTTTTGTTAGCACTAAGATTTTTTTATCTGCACATACAGTTTGTGTTAATAATTTTTTATCACTGTCAACACCGCGCAATTCAAAATAATATTGCGCCAGTGACGCTTGTGCTGATAAGCGAGCCGAGGCCAGTTGTGCTTTACTCACTTCCGCCGCTGCAACGTCTGCCTCTACCGTTCGCCGCACATTACCCCAAAGATCTGCTTGCCATGAGGCATTCGCCGCTAACTGACTAACATTGGTGGAACCATTATTACCAGCAGAAAAATTATTCACGCCCGAATTGCTCGAGCCTGAAGAAGAAGTGACTTGTTGTATCACACTTGCATTCAGTGACAATGTTGGAAAATAGGCTGCACGGGCTTCTTGTACAATGAAAAGCGCTTGTTGATATTGCGCCAGCGAGACAGCAATCGTTTGGTTCCCAATAATTAATTGTGACTCCAGAGAATTTAATGTTTTTGAATTAAAAACCAACCACCATTGTCCACGGTCTATTGCGTCATTGGGTTTTGCCACCTGCCAATTTTTAGCTTCTTTATAAGATAAGGGAACAGGCAGCGTAGGACGATGATAATTTGGGCCGACAGTGCAACCGGATAAAAATACCGTGGTAGTTAATATTAAAATTAAATAGATATTTTTTTTCACTAACATCATCAATCCAATTTATCGCTCAATTCATGTGAGGGCTTCTGCCCCCGCTTCTGCGCCAAATATAAATATACCACCGGCGTCGTAAAAATGGTTAGCATTTGACTAACAACCAATCCACCGATAATCGCTATCCCCAAGGGTTGGCGTAATTCAAAACCCACACCAAACGAGAATGCAAGCGGCAATGCACCTAACATGGCTGCTGCAGTCGTCATCATAATGGGACGAAAGCGCAATAAGGCGGCGCGATAAATTGCTTCTTCTGGATTTAAATTTTCGGTACGCTGCAATGTTAATGCCACATCAATCATCATAATCGCATTTTTTTTCACAATACCAATTAATAAAATAACACCAATAAACGCAACCAAACTCAACTCGGTATTCGTACAGATTAATGCTAATAATGCACCAATTCCGGCGGAAGGCAGCGTTGATAAAATCGTTACGGGATGAATCCAACTCTCATACAAAATCCCCAGGACAATATAGACCGATAATAATGCAGCGATAATTAAATACGGTTCTGATGCCAGTGACGCTCGAAATGCTTCTGCCGTGCCTTGAAATGAAGCATATAGCGTTGATGGCAAATGCATCTGCGAAACAATATCATTGATTTTATTGACCGCGTCACCGAGCGATGCCCCAGGCACCAAATTGAATGACAAGGTTGCCGATGGAAATAAGCCTTCATGATTCACAGCCAATAATGTCGCACCCAAAACAAAATGTGCAAACGCAGACAAAGGGATTAATTTTCCTGAAGTTGACGGCACATATATTAAATTTAAAATGGCGGGGTCTTGCCAATATTGCGGCGCTGCTTCCAACACAACATGATACTGATTCAGGGATGAATATATCGTTGAAATTTGATTTTGCCCAAATGCATCGTATAGCGCCTGATCAACTGCTTGCGATGTCACCCCTAGTTGCAATGCCGTGTCATGATTGACATCAACATAGCTTTGCAATCCATTGCTTTGCTGATCACTATTCACATCGGAAATGCCTGATATTGCCTTCATCTTTTCTAAAATACGGGGCGCCCAGGTATTCACTTCATGTAAACTGGTGCCTGATAAACTATATTGATATTCTGCATTTCCCGCTTTACCGCCAATCGTTAAATCCTGAGCGGTTTTCAAATATAATGACGCGCCCTTAATGATTCCTAATTTTTGCCGAAGCGAAACAATAACTTGCTCAGATGACAGGGCTCTATTAGGCTTTAAATTAATATATAGCGTCCCTTGATTTGTTGCTTTATTACCAACAAAACCCGCTACACCCAACACATTGGGATCTTGTTGCACGATACGCATCATGTGGATTAATTTTCTATTCATCGCCTGAAAAGAAATATTTTGATCGCCAACAACAGCGCCAATTAATCGCCCCGTATCCTGATCAGGAAAAAACCCTTTTGGAATAACAACAAACAAAGCAATATTAAAAAATATTGCGCCGAGCGTTGTGAATAACATTAAACGCTGATGCTGCAGCGCCCATTTCAATGACAGCGCATAGTGCTGCCGACATCTTTCAAAAAACTGTTGGTACCGATTCAAGTTAATTTTTATTGTTTTTTTAGCATCAAAAAAATAAGCGCACATCGTTGGCGTAATGGTTAATGACACGGCCAGTGAGACTAAAATGGCGATCGATAAGGTAAATGCAAATTCACGAAACAATCGCCCTACAATGCCGCCCATTAAAATGAGTGGGATAAAAATAGCAATCAACGATAAACTCATCGCAATCACTGTAAAAAAAACTTCTTTTGTCCCTTGAATAGCCGCTTCAAATGGCTTCAAACCGGTTTCAATCAAACGGGTAATATTTTCCATCACAACAATGGCATCATCAATCACAAACCCCGTTGAAATGGTTAATGCCATTAATGATAAATTATCAAGATTGAACTTAAAAAAATGCATGAAAGCAAAAGTACCCAGTAAGGATAAAATCACTGCAACACCAGGAATAAACATACTGCGAATATTGCCTAAAAAAGCATAAACCACCAAAATCACTAAAAAAATTGATGCCAGCAACGTTAATTCCACATCGTGTAGTGAGGCACGAATACTGAGCGTCCGATCCACCACGGTGTGCATTTTCACCGTACCTGGCAGCAATGCTTTATATTCCGGTATTTTTTTATAAATCTGATTAACGGTATTAACGACATTCGCACCCGGCTCTTTAAAAATAATTAATATCACGGCGGGTTTACCGTTGGCATAGCCTGCTGTTCGAATATTTTCAACATCATCAGTCACTGTTGCCACGTCAGATAATGTCAGTGCATGGCCATTTTGATAATGAATAATTAGGGGACGGTATTGAGCGGCTTTACTCAGCTGATCATTCACAATAAGACTTGATTGATGATCATCAATTTTCAGTTCTCCTTTCGCTTGATTTGCTGTCGCACTTGCAATTGTTTGACTCACCGCATTCAAGCTCAAATTGGCATTATTTAATTGCAGCGGATTCACTTCAATGCGCACGGCTGGCAATGAGCTGCCACCCACAATCACTTGTCCCACCCCCCTGACTTGCGATATTTTCTGTGCGATCACACTCGAGGCCAAATCATACATTTGCCCACGTGTATTAATGTTTGACGTTAACGCTAACAACAATATCGGCGCATCAGCAGGATTGGCTTTTCGGTACGTAGGGTTGTTCGGCAAATTAGCGGGTAAATTACTGCGCGCAGCATTAATCGCTGCCTGCACATCACGCGCTGCGCCATCAATATTTCTCGACAGATTGAATTGAATAACGATACTCGTTGAACCCAAGGTACTTGTCGAGGTGATTTCTGTCACACCTGAAATATGGCCTAATTCACGCTCTAAGGGCGTTGCAACCGAGCTTGCCATAATTTGCGGACTGGCACCCGGCAAGTTAGCATTCACCACTATGGCAGGAAAATCGATATTGGGTAGCGAGGACACGGGCAAAATAATAAAAGCAACAACACCCGCGATCGCTAATGCCAATGCAAATAAAGAAGTAGCGATGGGGCGTTTGATAAATAACGTTGAAATCATTGCTGCGTTTTCACATCCGTGTTTGAATCATGCGTTTATACATGAGCTTACACTATTACACCGCTATTGGCGCTTTAATCGTCGGTTGTGCGACATAATTCTGAATTTCAAAATCGTCAAGTTGATAATCAAACAATGATGCTGGTTTGCGTTTCATATTTAAAATAGGCAATGCCGTTGGGGTGCGCGCCAATTGTGTTTCAGCTTGCTCAAAATGATTTAAATACAAATGGCAGTCGCCGCCAGACCAAATAAACTCACCCACATCCAAATCACATTGCTGTGCAATCATGTGTGTCAATAATGCGTAGGATGCAATATTAAATGGCACACCTAAAAACACATCCGCGGAACGCTGTGTTAATTTACAAGATAATTTATTGTCGGCAACAAAAAATTGCACCAAACAATGACATGGCGGCAATGCCATCTGTTCTACTTCACCGACATTCCATGCGGAAATAATTAATCGGCGAGAAGTGGGATTGTTTTTTATCGTGTGCATTAATTGCGACATTTGATCAATGGTCTTTCCGTCTTTGGTTTCCCAGCGACGCCATTGCTTACCGTAAACAGGGCCTAAATCGCCATTTGCATCAGCCCATTCATTCCAAATAGAAACACCATGCTCATTTAAATATTTAATATTGGTGTCGCCATTTAAAAACCACAACAACTCAACAATAATACTGCGTGTATGTAATTTCTTGGTGGTTAGTAATGGAAAACCCTGCGATAAATCAAAACGCATTTCATGACTGAAAATGCGTTTTGTGCCAACACCGGTGCGATCAAGCGTCATCACACCGGTATCAATTACTTTTTGCAAAAAATCTAGGTATGTTTGCATAATTCCCGACTTTACTTTGTCAACGGTGTAGCAGCTGGCGTAGTTTGCATTGGCGTTACTTTTTCATCCTGCGCATTTTTCATGTCTTGTGGATTTTTCATATCTGGCGCTTTTGAATTTTGCACATCAGTTTGTTGTACTATTGGTCTGCAATGATCGGTTGGATGATCTGAAACACGACCTGTTTGCGATAACACCGACGCCAATAATACAGCCCAACAAACCCAAATTAATGTCATGGGATGCGGAAAGTGATGTTGTCGAATAAAGAAATGGGCAACGCCAACAATAATAGCCAACACAACTGGAATTAATATCAACGCCAATACCGACTGAACCACCTCACCCACAGCATTTAACGAAAATATAACGCCCAATCCTTTCGCCAATTGTGCGTGCACATACATCAAAAATTGCAATACATGCATTAATTGTGTTTGAAAGAAAATAGCGGCAACCGATAAAGCAATTAACATAATAAAATTTTTGTATATCATTTAAACTTCCTTTTATAAATAAAAACCAAAGCAATAATACCAGCGATAATCATAGGAAACGATAGAATTTGTCCCATTGTCACCCATCCCCATAACAAATAACCATATTGCGGATCAGGTTGTCTAAAACATTCACAAAAAAACCGAAAACAACCATACCCTAATAAAAAAAGTGCTGACACGGCAAATCGAGGGCGCGGCTTTGCGGAGAAAAACCACAGAATTAAAAATAAGGTCACCCCTTCCAATAAAAATTCATAAATTTCTGAAGGATGTCGCGGCAATGGACCCGCATGCGGATAAATCATTCCCCACGGAACCGTTGTTACCCTACCCCACAACTCACCGTTAATAAAATTACCTGCTCTGCCTGCAGCCAATCCAATAGGAACCATTGGCGCAATAAAATCAGATAATTCCCATACAGATCTTTTTAAATGACGCGCATATAAAAAGAGCGCTAGTAACACACCCAATAATCCGCCATGAAATGACATTCCACCATCCCACACTTTAAATAAGGAAAAGGGATGTGAAAGCAATCGCGGTAAATCATAAAAAACCATATAACCAATACGCCCGCCAAGCACAACACCCAATGCGGCATAAAAAATTAAATCGGTCACTTGATCTTTTGTTAATCCAGCCGATTTCGCGCGATACGTTGCGAGCAGCCATGCGCCGATAAAACCCACTAAATACATCAATCCATACCAATGTACTTTAATGGGACCTAAGGATAAGGCGATCGGGTTAATATCAGACGGATAGTAAAACATGGTCAATCACCTTTACAGTATTTGAAAATTCATTTTACGTTAAAAAATTTAAATTAAAAGACAAACCCGCCTCTAACACCCATGGAGAAAAAGAACTGTTGATGACGTAAGCTTTAGAAACCGCCAGTGTTGTTCCGACGCTTGGCGTTAACTGATAGAGCGTACCTAATGACCCCTGAAGTAATACACCCTGCCCCAGTAAAAGCGAACCACCGCTACCACCACCGCCCATCGCGCTCACATACATCAACCAACGCGGCTTCAGCGGTATTTGATATCCAGCCCCCAACAATCCCGTTGCATAACAACCCGGAACGCCAGAATAAGAAAATGAACCCTGCCCCGTTAAAAACCAATGCGTTGACAATACATCATCAATTTTTACATTGAAAGAATTTATCACAGGTGACACACCGAAATAAATATGATTATTAAAATAGGTTTGATTGGCTACGCGCAAGCGAAAATAGTGCGGCGTCACTTGCGATGAATCAAATGCTTCATCTCCCGGTAATGATAAAATGGAAAAATGATAATCCAGCGCAATTGATGTCGTCATATCATGATATCGTCCACCGAAAGACGATAAATATCCGGCAAGCCAACGCAAACTGAGCATTTTCGTAACGTAAACACCCACGCCCGCCTGCGATTCAACTGACAATCCACCGGCGCTATCAATACTGTTTCCACCAACAGCAAGCAAACCCAAGCGGGCATCGGTAAAAAAGGGGCGCGGCAAACGAAAAAAATTGAGCCATTCTAATCCGCCTTTAAGAACAGAAAATCCAATCGTTGTACCACTGACTGCGTTTTCAACACCGATGTAATAATAAAACGGATTATTAATAATATGACCAAATTCAACACCTAACAATGTCATTGTTTTTTTTATTTCTGTTCCATCTAAAAAATAAGCATTGGCAGGAATATAAAGACTTATGGGAACGCCAATATACATAGGAGAGCTGTGCGCTTTAAAATGCGCAGGAATATCCGCCAATTGCGAAAAAGCACATAAATCAAATGGCACGCTGAGTGAAACCAACAATTGTTGACTTGCGATTTTTTCGCCTTCCAAAAATTTCGCATAACTGTCACTTAAACCGATTTCAATATGTTTTATGGTCGCAAATAATCCTGCGTGCACAATCGTTAAAGGACCATCGCCAATTTGTGTACCACCCAAATGATGACCACCGCTCGCACCAAGATAAACACCAGCATCAACACCAAAATAGGGCGAAAAATGGTATTGCACACCGCCATCCATTCCCATGGAAAAAAAACCATTATATTGCCCCGTTACTGACGAATAAATGCCAAGGCCAGCATAAAAATTTTTCCAGAATGGGTGTAATAAGTTAAATCCGGCAATACCCATCTGCGGTTGATTATTCGGCATGGTAATATCCAAATAAGCCAACTGCATTCGCAAAGACAATATCTGGGGTGTTTTAAAAATCGGATTAGGATAAGAAGTTTCTGGAAATACAAGCGTGCTTTTTAACAATAAAAATAAAAGGATACATACTTGATAAAAATTTTTCACAGAAAAATCACCATAACATTTTCGCGCTGATACAAAATAAAAATAAGGCAAAACAAACTTTTAATTTTCGCGCAGAAACACGGTGTGATAATTTTGCACCTAATGGCGCAACAAAAACACCGCCGATCGACAACCCTAACCACGCTGGCCAATAAATATAACCCGTACTCCAATGCGGCAATCCCGTGACATGCATGCCTGTAAAAATAAAAGTGAGCGTTCCTAACACGGAAACTGTCATGGCGATTGCAACAGAAACAACGACCGCAGTATGCATTGATACGCCACGATACGTTAAAAATGGCACAGAAAATGCACTGCCCGCCACACCCAACATACCCGATTGCACACCAACAAATCCACCAGCAAGCGACATTCCTATTACACCAGGTAGATTTTCTTTTTCTTTCGCTTTTTTTTCATGTAACAAACCCAAGGCCATGATAAACACAAAAATGCCGAAAACAATCTCTAAATAATGTGAGCGGATAAAATGCGCCAAGACACCGCCAATAATGACACCCAAAATAATGCCCGGCGCCATTAATTTATAAACAGGGTAAAAAGGTACTTCATGCTCCATGTGTGAGGTAAGTGATCTGAGCGCTACAGGAATCATCGCCGCCAAAGAAGTGCCGACCGCAACATGCATCGAAACAGCGGGATTCATGGATTCATATTGAAATAAAAAAATTAACCCGGGCACCATTATTAATCCACCACCCGCGCCTAATAATCCAGATAAAAAACCAGCGCCTGTACCAAGTAATAAATACATAGCCAAAACACAATATATATTACTAAAGCACATTGGATTTCCTTAACTATTTTGTAACGAGATGATTTTTCAAGTGTACAAGTGTCTCATACTCACTTTATTAGCACTATCAATTAATTTAGGGTCTGTCAAAGAATAACTTCCCTTTCTAGCGCTTCAAAAACGGCAAAAATTCTTCCAAAGCCTGCCGATAAACATAGCGTTTAAAAAATATAACCTGCTTCAGCGGAAACCAATAATCCACCCATTTCCATAAATCAAATTCGGGATGCGGACAATCATCGAGCTTTACAGCAGAATCGTCGCTGATTAATGCTAATAAAAACCATTTTTGTTTTTGACCAATACAACGTTGCACATTAATATTGCGATCATTTCTCTGGAAACGCTGCGGCAAACGATAGCGCAACCATCCGCGCGATTCGGCCAATAATTTAACATGATCGCGATTCAGCCCTAACTCTTCTTTTAATTCACGGTACATCGCATCGACAGGCGTTTCATCATCGTTAATGCCGCCTTGCGGAAATTGCCAAGCACTTTGGCTATTGCATCGTCTCGCCCACAATAACTTTCCTTCGCGGTTGGCAACAATAATGCCAACATTTGCTCGAAATCCTTCTTTGTCTATCACTTGAAGCGCCCTTTTTGGTGATCTGTGATCAAGGATCAGGGATCGGTTATGTTATTTAACAAAATTATCCGTGATTATTGGTAATTGTCTACTGATAACTGATCCCTGATCTCTAATACCTGCTCACCTGTTATTTCCACAACTTATCCACATGTTATTCTCTTGTATTTTCATCAAAAACACATTATCTTGTGTTTTCTACTGAAAAATTAACTACATCTTGTGTTATGGAGAATTTAAATGGAAGCACAAACAACCCAAACAATCAATACATCGATTCACATCAAGGATCTCGATTTGCTTGCGATGCAACCCGGACAGCTACGCGTCATCACCCGCCAAGGTGAATTGACAGCCTATGATGACAGCCGAATTAACGTTGCCATCAAAAAAGCATTTCTGGCTGTCGAAGGCGACAATGCCAACAACTCTGACCGCATTCAAGAAATTGCGCATCAATTAACACAGGCAATTACCGAACGCTGCAAAAAACGCTGGCCAACAGGCGGCACAATTCATATCGAATCTATTCAAGATCTCGTTGAATTAGAATTAATGCGCGCCGAAGAACACCAAGTTGCACGTTCTTACGTTTTGTATCGCGAAAAAAGACGTGAAGCACGCGAAATATTATCAAACCAACCTGAAGAAAAACCGATTCATGTTGTGCTAGAAGATGGCAGCAAAAAGAAATTAGACATGCATATGCTCAGTAATTTGGCCATTGATGCTTGTCAAAATTTAAGTGATGTCAGCCCAACCAAAGTAATCGAAGACGCACGCAAAAATTTATTTGATGGCGTTGCCATTAAAGATGTTTATAAATCATTGGTGATGAGCGCGCGCACACTGGTTGAAGCTGAGCCGAATTATTCCTATGTAACAGCACGTTTGTTATTGCAAGATATTTATCGCGAAGCGATGGACACACTTAAAATCACGTATGATTTAGCACAACAAACGATGACAGCATTATATCCAAAAACATTTAAAGCGTTTATTCAAAAAGGGATTGAAGCAGAATTATTAAATCCGAATTTAAATGAATTTGATTTAGACCAATTAAGCAAAGCAATTGACGCATCACGCGATTTACAATTTACGTATTTAAGCATGCAAACATTATACGATCGCTATTTTATTCATCATCACGAAAAACGCATTGAATTACCGCAAGTCTTTTTTATGCGCGTGGCAATGGGTTTGGCGCATTGTGAAGGTGCTCAAAAAAATGAACGCGCCATTGAATTTTATCGTTTATTATCGAGCTTTGACTATATGTCATCGACGCCAACATTATTTAATGCAGGCACATTAAGGCCGCAATTATCCAGCTGCTATTTAACAACAGTTCCCGATGATTTAGACGGCATTTACGGTGCACTAAAAGATAATGCATTATTATCGAAATTCGCAGGCGGCTTAGGGAATGATTGGACACCCGTCCGTTCAATGGGCGCTTATATCAAAGGCACCAACGGCAAATCATCTGGCGTTGTTCCGTTTTTAAATGTGGCGAATGCAACTGCTGTTGCGGTTAATCAAGGCGGAAAACGCAAAGGTGCGGTGTGTGCCTATTTAGAAACGTGGCACATGGATATTGAAGAGTTTTTAGAATTGCGTAAAAACACAGGCGATGAACGTCGTCGCACGCATGACATGAACACAGCAAATTGGATTCCTGATTTATTCATGAAGCGCGTTTTCAATAAAGAAGATTGGACGCTCTTTTCACCGCATGAAACAATAGAATTACATGATTTATTCGGCGATGCTTTTGAGAAAAAATATGTTGAATATGAAGCAAAAGCACAGCGCGGTGAAGTGCGCTCTAAAACACTGCCTGCATTAACATTGTGGCGCAAAATGTTAACGATGTTATTTGAAACGGGTCATCCTTGGTTTACCTTTAAAGATCCTTGCAATATTCGTTCACCTCAACAACATGTTGGTGTGATTCACAGCTCGAATTTATGCACAGAAATCACTTTAAACACAAAAGCCAATGAAGAAATTGCCGTTTGTAATTTGGGCAGTGTCAATTTAGTCAACCACATGAACAATGGCAAACTGGATTCGGCAAAATTACAAAAAACCATTACAACGGCTATTCGCATGCTCGATAACGTCATTGATATTAATTATTACAGTGTTGTTGCTGCCAAAAATTCTAATATCAAACACCGCCCTATTGGCTTGGGTTTAATGGGTTTTCAAGACGCTTTGTATTTACAAGAAATTCCGTATGCGTCATTGGCCGCAGTTGAATTTGCGGATCGCTCGATGGAAATCATTAGTTATTACGCGATTAAAGCATCAAGTGATTTGGCAGCAGAACGCGGCACATACGAATCTTACAAAGGATCTTTATGGGATCGCGGTATTTTGCCAATTGATTCAATTGAATTATTACGCAAAACACGCGAAGGCTATTTATTCGAACAAAACACGGAAAGCACACACGATTGGGATGCATTGCGCACATTGATTAAAAAACAAGGTATGCGTAATTCCAATACAATGGCGATTGCACCCACTGCCACAATTTCCAATATTTGCGGCGTGTCACAATCGATTGAGCCGACTTATCAAAATTTATTTGTGAAGTCGAATTTGTCGGGTGAATTTACAGTCGCTAATCCTTATCTCGTGACCGATTTAAAAAAGCGCGGATTGTGGGATCAAGTAATGATTCACGATTTAAAATACTATAACGGCAGCCTAACCATGATCGACCGTATTCCACAAGATTTAAAAACAAAATACGCGACCTCATTTGAAGTAGATCCATCGTGGTTGATTGAAGCGGCTTCTCGTCGACAAAAATGGATTGATCAAGCACAGTCGTTGAATTTATATATGGCTGAACCTTCCGGCAAAAAATTAGATGCATTGTATCGCATGGCTTGGACGCGCGGATTAAAAACAACGTATTATTTACGGAGTTTAGGCGCAACCAGCACCGAGAAATCAACGATCAGTGATACGAAATTAAACGCTGTGCAATTAGGATCAAGCGATGACTTGCCAAAAGCATGCTCGATTGATAATCCGGAATGTGAAGCGTGTCAATAAATTAGGGATCAGGTATCGGGGACCAGTAAAAATTCATTACTGATCCCAGATCTCCGACGCCCGATCACCAACCACGGAGCAATACAATGTCAGAAGCAGCAACAATTGAAAGAATTACCGGTCTAGAAGAAATTGAAATGGGTGCAGCACGCATTCAAGTCGACGATAAAAAAATCATTAATTGCAGGGCTGATTTAAATCAACTCGTCCCTTTTAAATATAAATGGGCCTGGGATAAATATTTAGCAGCCTGCGCAAATCACTGGATGCCCAATGAAATTAACATGGCAGCCGATGTAGCACTTTGGAAAGATCCCAATGGCTTAACGGATGACGAACGAACGATCATCAAACGCAGCTTGGGTTTTTTTGCAACGGCAGATTCTTTGGTTGCCAATAATCTTGTCTTGGCAGTTTATAGACACATCACGAATCCAGAATGTCGCCAATATTTATTGCGCCAAGCCTTTGAAGAAGCCCTGCATACGCACTCATATCAACACATTATTGAAAGCTTGGGCTTAGATGAAGCAGAAGTATTTAACATGTATCGCGAAGTGCCTTCTGTTGCGAAAAAGGCATCGTGGGCTTTGAAATACACACAGAGTTTATCTGATCCTGATTTTCATACTGGGACGACAGAAAACAATCAACGCTTGGTGCGCGATTTAATCGCCTTTTACGTTGTATTTGAATCGATCTTTTTTTACGTTGGCTTCACACAAATTCTCGCAATGGGTCGTCGCGGAAAAATGACAGGCACGTCCGAACAGTTTCAATATATTTTGCGTGATGAATCCATGCATGCCAATTTCGGTATTGATGTGATCAACCAAATTAAAATTGAAAATCCCGCATTGTGGACGCAAGCATTTCAACAACAATCCATTAATATGATTCGCGAAGGCGTCGAGATGGAAATAGCGTATGCACGCGACACCATGCCACGCGGAATTTTAGGATTAAATGCCGACATGTTTTCAGACTATTTGCACTTTATTGCCAATCGACGTTGCGCACAATTGGGTTTACAAGAGCAATACCCTGGTGCTGAAAATCCATTTCCGTGGATGAGTGAAATGATGGATTTAAACAAGGAGAAAAACTTTTTTGAAACCCGCGTGATTGAATATCAAACGGGCGGTGCGCTGCAGTGGGAAGAATAGGAAATTCGTTATTAATAATCGACGAGGGTCGGTGAAAAATGCATCGATCTTCAGTCTTTTATGCAACACCAAAGGACTCTCCCTGACATATTTTAGAGGTGACGATGCGATCTGAGAGCGAGAAAATACTGGGTGGCGTTGCGCGACTTGCGCAAATAGAACGCGAAAACAATTATATTCTCGGAAAAGAACACTTTGAAAAAGGCGACTATAAAGCAGCATTAGAATTTTTTTTTCTTGCTGAAGCATCCGAACTGCATGCCAAGACCTGGAAAATAATTCAAACCAACGTTGGATCGCAACTCGATAAAATTGAGGCGTGTGAAAAAGATAATTTAGCGGCTGTTTCTTCCGCAGTAGATGCAATCTTAAAAATAACAAATGAATTAAAACATTTCAGAAAAGAAGCATTACCAGCGGATAGAGATTCCCTTGTCTTTACTGCAAACAAAAAATTAATTCGTCTCCCTTGTATTTTAGAAGAATTTTTAACTGTTCACTCACGTTTGACATATAAAGCAAAAAAACCTCAGCTCGATAGCGAATGCGATCAACTTTTTAGTGATACCTACGAACAAGCCGACTCAAAAAAAATAAAATTTTTAGCGCAAGCAAAAAAATTACATGCTCAATATGTCGAAATAAATGAACTTTTCCCTGAAATAAAAGATTCACTGCGCTATGAGCAGTTAAATAAACTTATTATTGACCTCGAAAGTTATCACGGAAAAGAAATTGATTTAAAAATGTTTGAAAAAATCACAGCGGACTTAACAAATTCAAATTTATATGACAATATTTTCATTGACACGGGGTATTACTATTACATTGATTTCGATGCTATTCTTAAAACAGAAGAACAGTGCAAAACATTGTTCGATTTAGCGCTTAAATTAAAAAATGAGGGCGTAAACACAGAACAGACCGCTTTATTAATAGAAAAAACAAAAGCTGATATTGCACGCATTTCAAAAATTTATGTTTTTTTAAAAAATATCCCGTCAAAGACAGCAATAAATTGCATCAAAGCTAAATCAATGGATCCTAATGATTACGGAAAAATAAAAAAATTTATTTTATTAATGATAATGGCAAATCCTATAATTCTTAGGCGCTATTTATCTGCTTCCAACAATGAAATACTGTGTTTACAAGATAATATAACAAGCTGGCTAACATCAATGCTTGAAAGGCAATACAGCTGTTGCTGTTTCTCTCAGTCTGAAGTAGCTGCATCAAATTCAAAAGAACTATCGCTCGACAAATCACTGTTTTTGCAGTGGTTTGATGATCAATCCTATACTCCTATTTTAAAATAAAAAAGAAGGCTTATGCTGACCTGCCCTTGTAACGACACCCAATCCTTCCATAACTGCTGTCAGCCTTACTTAAGGGGAGAAAAAACAGCAGGCACCCCCGAAATTTTAATGCGTTCGCGTTATACTGCATATACGCTGGCCGATATTGCTTATATTCAGAAGACCATGCGTCAGAAAGCCGCTAAAGATTATGACCCTGTCAGTGCAAAAAAATGGGCTTTATCCGTCCAATGGTTAGGACTAACAGTTATTGACGCACCGCCAGCAATTGGCAATATCGGCACTGTCACCTTTACCGCACTTTTTTCCGAACAGGGCGTAACAAGATCAATCCACGAAAAAAGCATATTTGAAAAAATAAACAACGAATGGTTTTATATTGACAGGGAATAATGCGCGATATTGATATTCTTTTAGGCTAGTGAATGGGTACGGAAGTGCTGGCGTTAGCCAGTACGACAAATCAGCTTATAAACAAAAAAATTGGCATCCTGATTGTCGATGCGCATATTAACAAATATCCAGGAGCAAAAAAAAGCTGCGAGGACTTTCGCCCTGGCAGCTTTTTTTGATGACGCAAATCTTATGAAGTGAAAACATAAGATGCACCAATCGCACCACTTGTAAATACGTTGTTCGAAGTCCCTTTAGTAACTGCGCGAGCGTAGCTGTAAGGCGAGATCTTAAACGATAACAAGAAATGTGGCATTGGTTGGTAATCAAGACCAACGAACGCACCCACTGTGTAGGGGTCAGTACGAGTTGCAGAAGTATTGCTGATGATGCCATAAGAAGCCAATGCACCATATGTGAAATACAATGTTTGCATTAACGAATGTCTTAAACCTAAATAGCCGCGTAAACCAAATACGTTTTCGCTTGCGCCAAGGTTAGGAGAAACACCTTCATAACCCGCACCTAAGTTAACCAAGAAGTCTTCGTTAACATAACCAAACATAAGTGCATAAGCATTATGACCTGAATCGAAACCAAATGTTGCAAGATCCATGCCCAATGTGAAACCTGAATTATCAACTGGTGCTGGTGCAGCTTCCATTGTTGGACCGCCCGCAAATGAAGCAGCAGTTAATGCTGTTGCCAATAAACCAACTGAAACAACTCCAAATAGTTTTTTCCTTAACATCGTGTTCTCCCTTTTGAACATTAAAATTTGAATTGACCTTTGCAGACTATCCTAGATTTTAATTGACCGCAAGTATTGCAATATTTTTCAAATGGTTAAGGGTCAAAAGGCTGTAAAAATTACCGAAATAAAGGGATATTAACAGCCATACAACAAAACAGATGACAATATAACTCGATGTTCTAGTTTTTCCTGCAGCAAAAGGCTTAGATCAAGCGTGCCATTTTATTAAACTGCTCGGAAGCGCAACCGGAAGGCTGTGTGCGAACACGCAAACTATTTCTCACTGGAAAATAGAATATAAAACACGGGCAGCTTACGCGGTCGCTTGCGCTTCCGCTTCCACTCCTTCAAACAAATATTAATCTGCACTTGAGTCACGCAATCACCCTCAATAAACTATCTATTGTTTTTTTATCGAAACAGATTAGAATTTCGGCTAACCGGAGATCAACTCATGCCTTTATATGAATACCATTGCACCAATTGCAACGAATCCACTGAATTATTACAAAAAATGTCTGATGAACCTGCCAAAACATGCCCGCATTGCCATAAAGACGATTTGGTTAAACAAATTTCATCGAGTAGCTTTCAGCTCAAAGGCAACGGCTGGTACGTTACCGACTTTAAAAACAAACCCACAACGCCAGTAGTAGAAAAGCCAAAAGTGCCCGATAAAGCAAAGTAATTTAGCGCGCAATAGTGACGTTGGATAAAACATTCAGTTTTGAAGCTGAGTCTCCCAAAACTATTGCGAATGAAGCACACAATCGCTAACATGTGGCTCTTACATTCCCATTAGAAAAGCGATAAAAACATGCGAAAACAAGCGGCTTGCGAAATCAACAAAACACTCATCAACCAATCAGTTACCTTGTGCGGCTGGGTTCACCGTCGTCGTGATCACGGGGGCTTAATTTTCATTGATTTACGCGATCGCAATGATATCGTTCAAATCGTTTGTGACCCAAAAAATAACAATACTTTTGATGTCGCTCAAAAATTAAGAAATGAATTTGTTGTCCGCATCACCGGTACCGTGCGTATGCGACCTGAAGGCACCATCAACAAAGAAATTCCTTCCGGCGAAGTGGAAATTGACGCAACAGCAATTGAAATTTTAAACACCGCAGAACCCCTGCCCTTCAACATCGATGATTATCAGGATGTCGGCGAAGAAGTGCGATTGAAATACCGTTACCTAGATTTGCGCAGAAAAGAAAATCAAAATCGATTGAAAAAACGCGCGGATATTATTCGTTTTATTCGCCATTTTCTGGATGCTAAAAACTTCACGGATGTTGAAACGCCTGTGTTAACCAAAACAACACCTGAAGGTGCGCGTGATTATTTGGTGCCGAGTCGCAATCAACCCGGGAAGTTTTATGCCCTGCCGCAATCTCCCCAAATCTTTAAACAATTGTTAATGATCGCGGGGTTTGACCGTTATTATCAAATCGTAAAATGTTTTCGCGATGAAGATTTGCGTGCCGACCGTCAACCTGAATTTACACAGCTCGACATGGAAATGTCTTTTGTAAATGAAAGTGACGTGCAAGATCTCACGGAAAACATGATTCGTGAATTATTTAAAACAAGTTTGAATGTTGATTTACCAAAATTCCCACGCATGCCTTTTGCTGATGCAATGCGTCGATTTGGCTCCGACAAACCCGACATGCGTAATCCATTAGAATTAGTGGATATTAATGACTTGATGAAAACCGTTGAATTCAAGGTGTTTCATGGCCCCGCCAATGATATTGATGGCCGCGTTACTGTTTTACGCTTGCCCAAAGGCGCTGACTTATCACGCAAACAAATTGATGACTATACGCAATTTGTCTCAATTTATGGCGCAAAAGGATTGGCGTACATCAAAATGGCAGCAGATGGTTTGCAATCCCCGATTTTAAAATTCATCCCGGAAAATATTATTGCTGAAATTATTCAACGCACAAAAGCGGAAACAGGCGATATTTTATTTTTTGGCGCTGACAAATCAAAAATTGTCACTGAAGCATTAGGCGCATTACGCGATAAATTATGCAAAGATTTAAATTTATATACGTGTCAGTGGGCACCATTGTGGGTAACCGATTTCCCAATGTATCAACTCGATAAAGAAGGGAAATGGGAGCCTTTGCATCATCCTTTCACTGCGCCGACAGAATCAGATATTAATAAACTACGTGAGAATCCAGGTCATTCCAATTCACGCGCATACGATATGGTGTTAAATGGTTATGAGATTGGTGGCGGATCAATCCGTATTCACCGTCATGATATGCAATTAACATCGCTTGATATTTTAGGTATTAAAGAAGAAGAAGCAAATGCGAAATTCGGGCATTTATTATCAGCCTTGAAATTTGGCGCACCACCGCATGGCGGTATTGCGTTTGGCGTTGATCGTATCGCTATGTTAATGACAGATACAACGAATATCCGTGACGTCATTGCTTTTCCGAAAACACAAACGGCAAGCTGTCCATTGACCAATGCGCCCTCGGTTGCGGATTTCAAACAATTGCATGAATTAGGCATTAAAACCATTAAATAGCACGGAAACGCGGGCGGCAGCCTGCGTGCGATCTTTGCAATATAAATATAACCATAGCAATATAAATTAAGAGAACACATCATGGCCGGCCACAGTAAATGGAGCAACATCCAACACCGCAAAGGCGCACAAGATTCAAAGCGCGGAAAAATGTTTACAAAATTAATTCGCGAAATTACCACTGCTGCACGCATGGGTGGCGGCGATGAAGCAACCAATCCCCGCTTGCGTTTGGCGGTACAAAAAGCATTAATTCAAAACATGACGCGCGACACAATTAACCGCGCCATCAAACGCGGTGCTGGCAGCGAAGACATGGCTTCAATGCTGGAATGCGTCTATGAAGGATATGGGCCTGGCGGCGTTGCTGTGATGGTGGAATGCTTAACAGATAATAAAAATCGCACAGCATCCGATGTGCGTCATGCTTTCACCAAACATGGTAATTTTGGCGCATCCGGCTCCGTCGCTTTTTTATTTACTAAATCAGGCTTTATTCAATTTCCGACTGGTAGCTCAGAGGAAAAAATATTTGAAGTGGCATTGGAAGCCGGCGCTGATGATGTGATTGTCAATGACGATAAAAGTATCGACGTCATTACATCACCCGATAATTTTGATGCTGTGAAAAATGCTTTAACTGCAGCAAATTTAAAATTCTTGCAAGCTGAAATCACGATGTTACCGTCTACACAGGCAAAACTTGAGGATATTGAACAAGTAAAAGAAATGATTAAATTAACTGAAATGCTAGAAGATTTGGATGACGTTCAGAACGTTTATTCTAATGCAGATATTTCAGAAACAATTTTGGCGAAATTATAAAAGGTAAATTTTATGGATCTCTTAACTGCTTTTGGTTTATTTTCTGTTATTGCAATGTTGATATTTTATTCGCTCGAAGAAAAACACCATTTGTTTATTTTGGGTTTTTCATTATCCTGCATTTTGGGCTCAATTTATGGTTTTTTACAAGGCGCATGGCCTTTTGGTTGTGTTGAAATTGTTTGGACAATTGTGGTGTTTCGAAAATGGTGGCATACACGGAAGCTTGCGTGACAACTTGCATTGCTTACGGCTTCTCAATAAATCGCGCGAGGGCTACCGCCGCTCGCTTCTGATGGATCGTCGCTGTTTGTCATTATTTATTTTATTGTGCGCGCGGTTCAACAGGGTAATCACGCTCTATCTTTTCCTGCAGCGCTATAACTGCAGCAGCCGACTGATATTCATTACTGTCTTTTCCTTTTTTCAAAGCCGACTGCAAATCGCTTGCCTGAAATTCCTGCGTATAAAAACGCATTGGACGTGCATCATTGCCGGATAAAAAAAGAATGGGGACATCAACATTAAGATGCTGTAAAACCAATAATCGTTGATATTGTGCATTCAAACGCCACTCTACATTATCCCAATTGTCATGCAATCCAATTGCACAAAGCGCTGTAGCCCCCTCTCCTTTTTGCTTTCCTTCCAAACAAACCAACATTTCATTGTGTCTCAACACGTCTTTTTTTGCGCGCGCATCACGATTATTTTCTCGAATTTTGTCGATCGGTGTCCAAGGCGCAAAAAGCGTACCGCCTTTAAGCCAACCGCGCCCATCAGTGCCCGCATTATTTGCAAAAGTATATTTTCCACTTTCTGGCGCTAGACCTGGCCATTCCTTTGCGCGACAACGTCTTAAATCAAAAACCATGACAATTGCATCGCCACCATACAAAGAAATCACACCGTCATGCGGCAATAAAGTGACAGCTGTTTTTTTAGTGAAAAAATAATTTTCCTTGGGAAGGCCTCGAGCACGACTTTCACGCACCTGAAATGGCGCGTCTTTTTCGGATAAATTTTTATATTGCGTGTGATCAACACGCCACTCTAATGTTTTAGGTGGTCGAAAATTTTCCGGGTCGAGCAATTGCCTGATGACGTATGCAAAACTATTTCGAGGATCATTAAAAGGTTTTTCTGCTTTTAATTCTAACTCAACACAGATTTTTTTTCCCAGTGCGTTTTCCGAAGCAAAAACTTCGTTGACTTGATCTTCCGTGACAATAATAACTTCTTTTCTTGAATTGGATTCTGAAGGCATAATGTCAACTCCAAATAATATACAATGCTTTAAGTATAGCGCATAAATATTACACACCAACCCCTTGTTTTAAATAAATTTTTAGATATTTTCCGAAAAAGGATCTAAATTATGTCAATCATCATCGGGATAGACCCGGGTTCAATACGCACCGGTTTTGGGGTAATCAAAAGTGAAAAACAAAACTTAACCCATATCGCGCACGGCACAATAAACGCAAAGGGCAATTCCATAGCTGAACGATTGCATAATATCTACAGTGAATTATGCAACATCATTACAACACACAAACCCGACACAGCAGCCATTGAAGAAGTATTTATGCAGGTCAATGTCCAGTCAGCTTTAAAACTAGGGCAAGCACGCGGCGTTGCATTGGCAGCGCTTGCCAGTTTTGCATTGCCCATTGCGGAATATAGTCCGCGTGTCATTAAAAAATTCGCGTCGGGTTATGGCGCTGCTTCAAAAGAACAAATGCAATTTATGGTGCGCGCGCAGTTAAAATTAACAGCCAATCCACAAGCCGATGCGGCAGATGCGTTGGCGATTGCCATTTGTCATGCATGCCACCTCTCGACAAATCTCCTGGCTCGAATATACTAGCAGGTCATAACCCCTATTTCTGCAGGAAACCCATGATCACCCACATCACCGGAAAATTAATCGATAAAAAGCCCCCTTTATTAACCATTGATGTCAACGGCATCGGTTATGAAATTCACGCGCCGATGAGCACGTTTTATCAATTACCTGATATTGACAGTACCATTACATTGTTGACACATTTTGTCGTGCGCGAAGATGCGCATTTATTATTTGGATTTTCACAAGAACAAGAACGCAAATTATTTCGCGCACTCATTAAAGTCAATGGCGTAGGTCCAAAATTGGCATTAACTATTTTATCTGGAATGGAAACAACCCATTTTGTTGATTGTATTCAAACACAAAACGCAGGTAGTTTAACGCATATTCCAGGCGTCGGTAAAAAAACAGCGGAGCGATTAATCGTTGAAATGCGCGATTCATTGTCGCATTGGGAAATCAGCAGCGAATCACTTTCTCAAACAGATTTATTAAATCCAAATCAAGTGATTCAAGATGCAATTAGTGCACTCACTGCATTGGGATACAAGCCCGTTGATGCCAAAAATGCTATTTCGAAGGTACATCAACCCGATCACAACAATGAACAGTTAATTCGTTTGGCGCTACAACAAATGGCCAAGTATAAATAGCACAGAAGTGGGGGCGGTAGCCCTCACGCGAACGAACGATGAAGTCGTTTTTTAGGTAAAGTAAAAGGAACCCTTATGACCGACACTATTGAAGAACGTTTAATTGACGCTGAAACGATTTCCAGTTCAGAAATTTTCCTTGAACAATCCATTCGTCCTAAAAAACTAATTGATTATACGGGGCAAATTGCAGTTCGCAGGCAAATGGAATTATTTATTACGGCAGCGCTTCAACGTCGCGAAGCACTGGATCATGTTTTAATTTTTGGACCACCGGGTTTAGGGAAAACCACGCTCGCCAATATTATTGCCAATGAACTAGGCGCGAATTTAAAACAAACATCAGCGCCTGTGTTAGAAAAAAAAGGCGATTTAGCAGCGGTATTAACTGGCTTAGCAGAAAATGATGTTTTATTTATTGATGAAATTCATCGACTCAGTCCTGCGATCGAAGAAATTTTATATCCCGCAATGGAAGATTATCAACTTGATTTAATGATGGGCGAAGGACCTGGCGCCCGTTCCATTCGAATGAATTTACCGCGATTCACCTTGATCGGCGCGACTACACGCGCAGGATCATTAACCTCCCCGCTTCGCGACCGCTTCGGCATTGTTGCGCATTTAGAATTTTATAAAATTGAAGAATTAAAACAAATTATTTTGCGCGCAGCCAAAATATTAAAATCATCCATTGATTTAAATGGTGCTGAAGAAATTGCAAAGCGCTCTCGTGGTACGCCGCGTATCGCCAATCGTTTATTGCGCCGTGTCCGCGATTTTGCGCAAGTTCAAGCAAATGGCCATATTTCTGAAATTGTTGCAAAAGCAGCACTCGATATATTGCATGTCGATATGCGCGGATTTGATGTGATGGATCGAAAGTATTTAACAACCCTAATTCAATCATTTGATGGTGGTCCCGCCGGCATTGAAAGCATTGCTGCTGCGATCGCTGAAGAACGCAGCACAATCGAAGATGTCATTGAGCCATTTCTAATTCAAGAAGGTTTTGTCAAACGAACAGCGCGTGGCAGACAGGCGACGGATTTGGCGTATCAACATATGGGATTAAAATAGCTCAGAAACGTAGGCATAGGGCTCCCGAATTAAAATTTGAACGAATTATAAGTTATCGCTTTGTTTCCGTTCGTTCAGTGCTCAGGTGAAGGGTGTGTTTGGAAAGACGTCGTGAACCCATCCGTGGGGACTCGAGATTAGCATCCATGCTAATCACGCTTTCCAAACACACCCCGTCACCTTCGCACACACTCACTGCTTCATTGCGCGTTGCAAACTTTGTATTAAAGTGATTTTATTTAAAATTAAGTATGATAAATTTGGCGTGGATGATTATGAAAGAGGTGTTTTTGAAACCGTCATTGGCCCGGATGGCCAATGACGAGACCCCGTGGATGGGTTTACGGCGAGTTTCAAAAACACCTCTGAATAATCATCCAAAGCCAATTTATCATTCCTTATTGTTTATTTCTTACGAATGCTTATTTCGGCTGTTCAAATTTTTATGTGGGAGCCCTAAACGTAGGCGTAGCCTGCGCGTGTGAACTCACAAATAATTTTGTAAAATATTACACACGCTGTATCATTAACCGTATTATTCGGAGCAATTTATATGACAAGCAACACCTCATTTCTATCTTTTGTTTTAAATGCAAGCATCATTATTAAATTTGTTATTTTAGTCTTGGTTTTCGCCTCCATTGCTTCCTGGACAATTATCGTTGAACGCATTCGTTTTTATAAAAACCAGTGGGCGGAAGCTAAAAAGTTCGAAACGCGATTTTGGTCAGGTGTGGCACTCAGTGATCTTTATAAATCCACACAATATGAACCCGAAACAACTGGAATTGAAAAGATTTTTACATCGGGCTTTAAAGCTTTTACGCAATTTCAATCAACTGGCAATCATTCCCGAGATGATGTGATTATTGGCGCGCAGCGTGCCATGCAAATTACCGAAAGTAAAATGACCGATGAACTTGAGCGTCCGCTTGCTTTATTAGCCACCGTTGGCTCTATCAGCCCTATCATTGGTTTGTTCGGCACAGTTTGGGGCATTATGACGGCATTCCAAGCCTTGGGCGCGGTGCAACAAGCCTCGATTTCCATGGTCGCACCCGGTATTTCTGAAGCCTTAATGACAACAGCAATCGGTTTATTTGCAGCGATCCCTGCTGCCATCGCTTACAATCGCTTTAATCATCAGGTAACGCGCTTACAAACGGAATATGAAACATTCTCATCAAACTTAGTGAATATTTTGCATCGACAAACCAATGCGGGAGCACCCCATGCAACTGCAAATTAAGTCCCGTCGAAAACGAAATCGACCCATGCCGGAAATGAATTTGGTTCCCTACATCGATGTTATGTTGGTTTTGGTTGTTATTTTAATGATTACAGCCCCTTTGTTAACGCAAGGTGTGCATGTGCAATTACCTGCCGCTTCTGCAAAAGCTTTACCGCAAAAAACAGCGCCCATTATTGTGAGTGTCGATCAGCAAGGGGATTTATATTTAAATACATCGCCTACCCCTGCACAAGCAATCACACCAGAAAATTTGATGTCAGCCGTATCCACACAATTACAATCGGCACAAACGCAACACAAAGACGTTGAGGTTTATGTTAAAGGCGATCGCAGCGCCAACTACGGTGAGATCATGAAAGCCATGGTCTTGCTGCAAAAAGCCGGTGCAGCGGATGTCGGCTTGATTACCAAGAGCCCTCCGCCGGAAGCGAAAGCGTAAAAACAGGTGACATTGGTCGATCCAGTAATGAAACTTTTTTGTAATGGCTTTTAGCCCCACCGCTTGAAAATACCTTGACGCACCATAAGCCTGACGCACAAAATACAGCTCACTCAGGGGAAATAATTAACCATGCTTTCAAAATCCATTTCCATCAAAACACTCTTTGCTATCGCCGTTGCCATTCTCTCCTGGTCCTCTTCTTTTGTATTTATTCGCGTGGGCTTAGAAAGTTATTCGCCCGGTGATTTGGCTCTATTTCGTTATCTCATTGTTTCTGCTGTCATGCTGATTTTCTATTGCCGTCTTAAAGTACGACACACACCTACTTTACATGAAGCCATTCAATTATTTTTTCTGGGTTTTTTCGGCATCGGTCTTTATATGATTTGCTTGAATTACGGTGAAATGACCGTCTCTGCCAGCATCACCAGCTTCATCATCAGCATGAATCCAGTGATATCCATATTATGGGCGGCCCTATTTTTAAATGAAAAAATTAGTTTTAGACGAGGGGTTGGGATAAGCATCAGTGTGATTGGCGTCTTTATTATCGCCGCTGATAAATTTCACCACGCCACTTTCAATGCAGGAATGCTGTTACTCATATTGGCAGTGCTGTTTGCTGGTGTTTATAACGTGGGTCAAAAACCCCTACTCAAAAAATTTCATCCTATTGAAGTTGCTGCGATTAGCGCATGGTCCGGCACATTGGTGATGTTGGTTTTTACACCCTCGCTCATCCACGCTATTCCACACGCAAGCACCTATGCAACCACGTCAATTATTTATTTGGGCGTTATTCCTGGTGCAATTGGTTACCTTGCTTGGAGCGTGGCCATGGGCAGTAATATTCCTGCGTCAAAAGTGGTACTGACGCTGTATACCTTACCTTTATTCTCAACCCTATTGGGATGGTTAATGTTAGGTGAAATGCCCGCGATAACCGCTCTAATGGGTGGATGTGTTGCATTGACAGGCGCGCTGGTGGCAACGCGATATTAACACTTTAAAAAAAACTGGGGGCAGACCCAAATCAACCCAGCAATATTATTCATTGACATTCGAAGTGTGATGTATACAATAGATGTATACACACAAGGGTTGATAGCATGATTCGCACGCAAGTCTATATTACAGAGCAAGAAAAAAAAGCATTAACTCAGCTCACGTTACATACGGGCGAGAGTCAAAGCGAACTCATTCGCAAAGCCATCGATTTATTATGCCAACTACAAGCGAAAGAAAGTCGCGCGCAACTCATGAGAAGCGCCAAAGGCATATGGAAAAATCGCACTAACGATGATGATTTTATCGCGATACGCAATGAAATGGACAGAGACATTAAATAGCAGCGATTAAATCAATGAACAAAAAATTATTAATTGATACGGACATTATCATAGATTATTTACGAGATTATAACCCGGCCGTTTTGTATCTAGAAAAAACTACACATCAATTACAGCTTTCTACGATTACCGTTGCAGAGCTTTATGCGGGCATTCGTGATAATGACGAACAAAAAGCAATAGAAAGTTTTTTAGCGGCTTTTGACATTGTTTCAGTTAATAATGCAATCGCGCAACTGGGCGGTACTTTTCGCAAAAAATATGGAAAAAGTCATGGAACTGGTTTGGCAGATGCGCTGATTGCCGCAACAGCTGTCGATCAGCAATGCCATTTTGCAACTTTAAATACGCGCCACTACCCCATGTTAAAATGCATAGCGCCCTATGAAAAAAACAAATAACGCAATAAATCATATCGCCGAATTATGACCAAACGATAAATCACCCCTGAAAAAACCGCTTAACAGAATCAAACCACTTGCTCGATTTTGGACTGTGATTTTTAGCATCGGCTTTTAATAGCGCATCAAACTCGCGCAATTTGTTTTTTTGCTCTTCATTCAAGCCGACTGGTGTTTCTACGACAACGCGACACAACAAATCACCGACTTGTCCGCCACGCAAGGCTTTCACGCCTTTGCCGCGCAAACGAAATTGTGCGCCACTTTGCGTTTCAACAGGAATTTTCAAATTCACATTGCCCGTTAACGTAGGTACTTCAACCTCGCCACCCAAAGCTGAAACAATATAACTTACTGGAATTTCACACTGTAAGTCATTGCCTTCACGATGAAAAATAGGATGGTCTTTCACGTGAATTTGCACATATAAATCACCCGCTGGCGCGCCATGCATTCCCGCCTCGCCTTCACCCGTCAAACGAATACGATCACCGGAATCCACGCCCGCTGGAATTTTTACAGACAAAGCTTTTGTTTCGCGTACACGACCTTGGCCATGACAAGATCCACAAGGGTCTTTAATGACTTGACCTGCACCTCCACAAGAAGGACAGGGTTGCGCGATGGATAAAAACCCATGTTGCATTGCAACCTGACCAGAACCGTGACATTTTGAACAGGTTGTTTTACTTGTGCCTTTTTTAGCACCTTGGCCATCACAGGGTTTACAAGCAATCCAAGTGGGTATTTTAATTTCCTTAGTTACCCCGTGAACCGCTTCTTCTAAAGTAACAGCAAATTCGTAAGCCAAATCTGACCCGCGTTGCGCTTGCTGTTGACGACCACCACGGCTGCGCCCACCACCGCCAAAAATATCGCCGAAAATATCACCAAAAATGTCACCGACATTATCAAAACCAGCACCACCAAAACCTGATCCACCCGCACCATTAACACCCGCATGACCAAATTGATCATAAGCACCACGTTTTTTAGGGTCAGACAAGACTTCGTATGCTGTTTTCGCTTCTTTAAAACTGTCTTCCGCTTGCTTGTTATCTGGATTACGATCGGGATGATGTTTCATCGCCAAACGACGGTAGGATTTTTTAATTTCTTCTTCGGATGCGCTTTTGGAAACACCAAGAATTTCGTAATAATCACGTTGGGACATTTATTTGCTCACGTACAATAGTAATGGGGCGGGAAATGCCTGTGCTGACAGCTATCGCCCGTTCGCGCGAGGGCTTGCGCCCCCGCCTCTGTGCTATTTATCTTTCTTCACTTCTTCGAATTCTGCATCGACAACGCCGTCATCTTTCTTCGATTCAGCATGCGGTTGTTCAGCCTGCGCTGCACCCGCATCACCTGGATTTTGAGCATAAGCACGCTCAGCAATCTTACCCGAAATATCTGACAGTTCTTTTGTTTTTGCTTCAATCGCGTCTTTATCATCTGTTTTAATTAACTCTTTTAATTCTTTAATTAAAGACTCAATAGTTGATTTTTCATCTGCCGTTACTTTATCTCCTAGGTCAACGACTGATTTTTCGGTTGAATGCATTAATGAATCAGCATGATTACGCACAGTTACCAATTCATGGAATTTTTTATCTTGCTCTTTATTGTCATCAGCGTCTTTCATCATGCGTTCCACTTCTGCATCTGACAAACCACTCGAAGCTTTAATCACAATCGATTGTTCTTTATTGGTTGCTTTGTCTTTCGCGGAAACATGCAAAATACCGTTAGCATCGATATCAAACGTCACTTCAATTTGCGGTACGCCACGTGGTGCAGGTGGAATATCGGACAAATCAAAACGACCCAATGATTTATTGGCTGATGCGATTTCACGTTCACCCTGTAATACATGCACGGTTACCGCTGTTTGATTGCCTTCAGCCGTTGAAAACACTTGCGCTGCTTTTGTTGGAATTGTTGTATTTTTTTCAATTAATTTCGTCATGACGCCGCCCATCGTTTCAATACCCAACGATAACGGTGTTACGTCCAACAATAAAACGTCTTTCACTTCACCCGACAACACGGCACCTTGAATAGCCGCACCAACTGCCACCGCTTCATCAGGATTTACATCGTGACGCGGATCTTTTCCAAAGAAAGCTTTAACCGCCTCTTGTACTTTAGGCATACGTGTTTGACCGCCGACCAAGATCACATCAGTGATATCCGCGTTTTTCAAACCCGCATCTTTCATCGCGATTTCGCAAGGTTTAATCGTGCGCGCAATAAAATCTTCAACCAACGATTCTAATTTAGCGCGTGAAACAGTGATATTTAAATGTTTTGGACCTGACGCATCCGCTGTGATGTAGGGTAAATTCACATCCGTTTGTTGCGCTGACGACAATTCAATCTTTGCTTTTTCTGCCGCTTCTTTTAAGCGTTGTAGCGCCAATGGATCGCTGTGCAAATCAATACCGGATTCTTTTTTAAATTCATCCGTCAAATAACCCATTAAGCGCGCATCAAAATCTTCACCACCTAAAAATGTATCGCCATTTGTCGACAACACTTCAAATTGATGTTCGCCATCGACATCTGCAATTTCAATAATAGAAATATCAAATGTACCGCCGCCCAAATCGTAAACAGCAATTTTACGATCGCCTTTTTGTTTGTCCATGCCGAATGCCAATGCCGCCGCTGTTGGCTCATTAATGATACGCTTCACTTCCAAACCTGCAATTTTGCCGGCATCTTTGGTTGCTTGGCGTTGTGAATCATTAAAATAAGCAGGCACTGTGATCACCGCTTCAGTCACTTCATGACCTAAATAATCTTCTGCTGTTTTTTTCATTTTCATTAGCACTTGCGCAGAAATTTGAGGCGGTGCTTTTTTGGGATCATTTGTTGTATTCACATCAACCCAAGCATCACCATTATCAGCGGCGATAATCTTATAGGGCACCATTTTAATGTCTTTTTGAACGACATCATCTTTGAATTTGCGGCCGATCAAGCGTTTAATTGCATACAGTGTGTTTTTAGGATTGGTAACGGATTGACGTTTCGCAGAAGCCCCCACCAACACTTCGCCTTCTTTTGTGTAAGCAACGATAGATGGCGTTGTGCGCGTGCCTTCTGCATTTTCGATAACGCGTGGTTTCCCACCTTCCATTACCGCAACGCAAGAATTGGTTGTACCTAAGTCAATACCGATGATTTTGCTTGATTTTGTTGTCATGATTTTATTTCCTCGTTTTAAATTCGTTACTTGTTAAGTGGGGGCTATGTTGCCTATTTCAAGTGCGGGAATCTGAGATTACCCATTCACTATAACCATCGCAGCGCGCAATACACGCCCGTGCAGCGCGTAACCTTTTTGCAATACTTGTAGCACTGTATTGGATTTTGCATCTGGTTCCGAGCGCATCGACATCGCTTCATGTTGCGCTGGATCAAAAACATCACCCACTTTTGGATCAACGGACACAACACCGTTTTTCTCCAACAACTTATTTAAGATATCTAATGTTAATTCCATCCCTTTTCGCATCAGCTGCACTTTCGGATCATCAGACAATGTGCCCTCGAGCCCCCGAACCAAACTATCAGCAACAGGGATCAACTCTGACAGCAACCGTTCTGCACCGAATTTACGCGCTTTACTGACATCCTGTTCGGCTCGCCGACGCACATTTTCGCCTTCGGCCAAGGCTCTAGCAGCCTGGTCTTTATAGAAATCAACCTGCTTTTCTAATAAGGCCAACTGGTCCCGTGATTTATTATCAAGTGCTTCATCCGGCAGGAAATGCGCGTCGTCAACAGCTTGTTCTGGCGTCTCCTGGGCTTCTTGTTCGGCTAAATCACGCCATTTATCGGTCGATGGTGATTCTTCTTTTTTACTCATGTAAACTCCTCGTATCGTGTTTGACTTCAATATAGGGTTTAGTCACAAAATTTCAAGGACAAACAATGCTATTTTGGCTTAAAAAAATAATTTCCGCTTTTCTGTTGCCACTTCCCTTCGGCTTACTACTGATCGCAATCGGGCTTTTTTTCCTCATTGCAAAACAGGCAAAACCACTGCGAAACACGTGTTTATCCGCTGGTTTTTTCATTATTCTTCTGTTTTCCTTTAATCCAATTTCCGCAACACTTGTCAATAATTTGCAGTATCGTTACCCACCCTTAATATATGCCCCATCCAACGTTGAATACGTGCTTGTTCTGGGAGGCGGTGTTCGCGGCGGGAAAAACTACCCCCCCAATTTAACGCTCGATGCTGCGTCACTTTCGCGATTAGTGGAAGGTATTCGATTATTTAAACAGGTTCAAAGCACGAATGCGAACGCCACCTTAATTTTATCCGGCGGACGTGTATTTCAATCCCCTGCTGTTGCTGGAAAAATGCGAAACACGGCTGTGATGTTGGGCGTTAACAATCAAAATGTTTTATTGGAAAATGGCTCGCAGGACACTTATCAAGAAGCACTCTATTTGCAAAAAAAACTGGGGGACAATCCCTTTATATTGGTTACCTCTGCTTATCACATGCCACGCTCGATGGCCATATTTCAAAGTATGGGCATGCATCCTGTCGCTGCACCAACGCAATTTTTAGGGTATCGTAATGATCTGGCTCGCTGGCTAATTCCCAGCACCAATAGTTTGGTTGCAAGCGATATTGCCATTCATGAATATTTAGGAATGGCGTGGGAAAAATTGCGGGGCTATAAATAGCTCAGAGCAAGGGCAGAAGCCCACGCTCTGACAAACGATAAAAAATTTTCAGAAGAAGTCATTAATTATGAAAAACCAACACTTCCACCATATCGCCCTAATCGGCCGCGCTGGAAAAAATATTGCTGACACACTAGAAGCCGTTAAAAATTATTTACTCGAGCAAAAATTATCTCTTTTTATTGAAGAAAATACAGCATCAATGATGCCTAAAAATAATTTACCGCGTTTCTCAGACAACAAAATTCCCAGTGAAATTGATTTAATGATTGTTGTAGGCGGTGACGGCAGTTTATTGCATGCAGCGCATTGCGCATTGCCAAATGATTTACCCGTACTCGGAATTAACCGCGGACGATTGGGGTTTTTAACCGACATTCATCCTGATGAATTATCCAAAATTGGGGAAGTATTATCAGGGAAATATATTCCCGAAGACCGTTTTTTATTAAAAACACAATTGGGCATTGCATTAAATGACGTTGTTTTGTTGCCGGGCGACTCAGCACAATTAATTGAGTTTGATATTATAATCAACGATCAATTCGTCTGTATGCTACGCGCAGATGGTTTAATTGTAGCAACGCCCACCGGTTCCACCGCTTACGCTTTATCAGGCGGCGGCCCAATTCTACATCCACAATTAAATGCCATTGCATTGGTTCCCATGTTTCCACACACTTTAAGCAGCCGTCCTATTGTCGTTGACGGCGACGCCAAAATAGAATTACATATCCGTGATCACAATGAATTCTCACCTTGCGTCAGTTGTGATGGACAGGAACGTATCTCGGTAGAGCCCGGCACACGCATTACCATTACAAAAAACGAAAAAAAATTGCGATTAATTCATCCGCAAAGTTATAGTTACTTTGAAACATTAAGAGAAAAGCTGGGCTGGCAGAAGTGAGAACGGGCTATGTTAACGCACATCAACATTAATAATTTCGTTATTGTGAAATCACTTTCACTCGACTTCCAAAATGGACTGCATGTTTTAACAGGTGAAACTGGCGCCGGTAAATCTATCTGGATTGACGCTGTTGAAATTGCGTTAGGCGGCAGAGCCGATGCCCAAATGATTTACCCTAACGAAAAGACCTGCGATATTACACTCTGTTTTAATTTACAAAACCAAATGACGGCAAAAAAATGGTTAGAATCACATGATTTATCGAGTGATGATGAATGCATCATTCGCCGCATTATCGATCAACAAAAACCATCACGCACAACGATCAATGGCATTCCCGTTCCACAACAATGGGTTCGCGCTTTTTCAGAAAGTCTTTTATGTATTCACGGACAACATCAACATCAACGCCTATTAAAAGCAGACGATCAACGTGATTTGTTAGATCATTATGCGAAAAATGAAGTGTTATTATCGACGATTCAGAATTGTCATGAAGAATGGAAATCATTGGATCGTGAAACACTGACGCTGCAAAAACAGTCGCAAAATAAACTGTCTGATTTAACCTTATGGAAATATCAACTTGATGAGCTGCAAAAATTAAATATTCAAGCCAATGAATACGACAATTTATTTTTGCAATATCAACACCTACACCATTCAAAACAATTTGCAGTGACGTTAAATGAGGCGCTACTTTATATTCAAAATGATGATAACTCAGCAGCCTGTGATTTCACGCAGCATGCCCTATCGCGCCTACAAACCATCCATTCCAACGATCCTAAAATTGATACTATTCGTGAATTGCTGAAATCAGCGCAAATTCATTTAGACGAAGCACGCGACGCATTGCAACAATATTGTTACGACAGTGATTTTTCAGGTGATCAATTAGATAAAATAGAGCATCGTCTTGCAACACTACAGGATATCGCACGAAAACATCACATCGACCCCAGTCAATTGTCTGACATTGAAAATTCACTCAAACAAAAAATAGACGTGCTAGAAAAAGCAGATGAGATATTGTTAACGCTAGAAAAACAAAAAAATGGAATAATTGCTGACTATCAAAATGCAGCAAAAAAATTAAGCGCGCAACGAATTAAAGCTGCAAAAATATTAAGCGCTGCTATTACAGAACAAATGCAGCAATTGGGCATGCATGGCGGATTATTCAAAATTAATTTACAGCCTAACAATTTACCGATTCATTTTTACGGCAATGAAACCGTTCAATTTTGCATTGCAACCAATCCAGGGCAAACACCACATGATTTATCACAGATTGTTTCTGGCGGAGAATTATCACGCCTGAGTTTAATTATTCAGGTGCTCACGACAAAACAGAATAACATACCGACTTTAATTTTTGATGAAGTCGACGTGGGCATTGGCGGCAAAACAGCGGATTTAGTAGGTCATTTATTGCGTGAATTAGGCAATAATGCGCAGGTGTTATGCGTGACGCATTTACCGCAAGTTGCTGCGTGTGGCCACCATCATTTTAAGGCCGAAAAAATAATTGAAGGGAAATCCACTTCAACATCCATAAAATTATTAAATAAAACAGAAAGAACCGAGGAATTGGCCCGCATGCTAAGCGGCTCAACGATCACAGAAAAAAGCTTATCGCATGCAAACGAATTATTAACCAACCTAATGGATTAAAAATATGAGCAGACGATCTTGGCAAACTGAAGGCGAAAACACAAGCAGGAAACGCAAAACACTATTTGACGAGATTCTAGAAAACGATCAGTTGCAAGCAGCAACCGGTCGCTACATTAATAGTTTGAATTTACAGGGGCAAATTAATAACAATACCATCACAGAAGCGCAAGCTCTGCAAATTGCCTACACTGAAGCAGAGAAATTTAGACGCGAACTGAACACTGCCATCAACACCCAATCACTTTCTACCAATAATCAATCCAATTTAAGCATTGAAACCAACATGGCGGCCGCACTGAGCAACCCTGATTCCTTCGCCAGCAAACAAGCCGATGCTCAGATTGAAGAAATTATTTTAGCAGAAATGATTACCCAGCTTACCGTTCAGTCAGAAATAAACGAACAGCAAGTAACAGAAATGCAAGCAACGGAAAGCAGACAGGAAGAATCAAAAGATGGTTTTGTGCCCGATGATGAGCTCGTGGGTGCTGCTTTTACAGATTGCGTGTCATCATTATCAAAAGCAGATGATGCGGGTGCTGAAAAAGCAGTAAAAGACACGATTGAAAAAGCGACTGGCTATGACGTCAGCACCGAACCTTTAAATGCAAATGAGAAGTCTAAAAGCGAAGAAGAGGATAAAGAGAAAGATAAAGATAAAGATAAAGATGAATCCAAGGACAATGACATGGTATTAAGGCCAAAGCCGCCGAAACCAGAGTAACAAAAAACAATAATACTTTAGTGAAAAGGAAAAAATCATGTCGGCATTAACAGCATTAGTCCAAGCGCTACAACAAATCGATTTGAAACAAACTGAAGAAAACATTATCAATCAAGTGACACCGCTTTTAAAAAATGCCCTTGAAAATCACGAAACATGGTTTGAAGAACGCTTTTTGCAAGTCGATGAAGAACAAGGTTTTGGTTCGCATTTAATTGCAGAAAACGAAGATCACACGCTTGCGGTTATTATTACGTCATGGCCACACGGTCGTGAAACGCCGCCGCACGATCACGACACTTGGGCAGTTATTGGCTGCGTCAAAGGATTAGAACACAATATTTTTTGGCATCGCCATGATGATAAAAGCGACCCTGATTTTGCACATATTTCACGTGGGAAAGTAGTGCCCTGCAATCCAGGTGACATTGTTGCTATGCGCACACACGATATTCACAGCGTAATGAATCCCACGCCTGATAATATTTCTGTTTCATTACATGTGTATGGAAAACACTTTAACCATACAAACAGAAAAAAATTTGATCCTGACAATAAAACGGTTCAGCCGTTTATTGTAAGACAACAATAACGTATTCGCTTCATTTTTCATGGTAACACTGATGTTGTTACTGTTGCAGGAAGTTATCAGGGATCTGGTGTCAGGGATCAGTGCTCGCATTCTGACGCAGATCCGGAACTGCAAATAATTAACACCCTTATTAAAAGGATTGGGCATGTTATCCAGGAAATTGTTTTTGTCGCTGTCGCTGTTACTGTCGCTGTCACCTTCCTTATTCGCTGACAACACGAACTGGATGTCACAAATCCCTGATTCACGAATAATGAATCAATTAATTATTCCCGGAACACATGATTCCGGCACCTACGGCATTACACCTACATCAAAATTTTCATTGAGTCCTGATGATCCCCTGCCGATTTGGATAGAAGAAATTAGCAATATTTTACCTTCTTCGCTGGTGCTCAATATTGTTGCCGGCTGGTCTAAAACGCAACCCTACACTATTTCAGATCAATTGAATAATGGCATTCGCTATTTGGATTTTCGCGTTGATTTATTTCAAGATGGTCATTTTTATTTAAATCACGCCTTACTCAGCGTGCGTTTATATGATGCGCTTCAACAAATTCAAACTTTTACACAGCAACACCCCGGCGAAATTATTTTACTTGATATTAATCATGTTTTTGATATTAAAAATCCCCCGCAGCAAACACAATTGGTACAATTATTAAAAACGTATCTTGGCGCCTATGCTGTTCCAAATACTTATCGCAGCACTGATACGATGGGCGATTTGCGCAAATCAAATCGCAATGTGATTATTTTAATGGACATGAATCAAGCTGTTTTAACGCCTAGCTTACAGCAATTTTCCGCAAGCTATTTTTGGCATCAAAGCAATATTGATTCGCCTTGGCCCAATAAAGCGATCATCACTGATTTAAAGCCGGCTTTAGATGCGGAAATTGCCGCTCGCGCTCAAACAGAAAATAATAATTTTTTCGTGTTACAAACAATATTATCTGAGAGCACAGATCAAATTATTAATGGTATTATCAAACCATCTGTCTATCCTTCTAGCATTCAACTGTATACCGATTTTTTAAATAAAAATATTGGCGCCTGGTTAGAACAATATAATGCACAATATAAAAAACCAGTGATTAATATTGTCATACAAGATTGGTTTACGAATCAGAGTAATTTAGTGCCGATGGCAATTCAATATGATACGCAAACTCTGTCAGCACCACTTAAAGATCAATCGACAAATGCAAAATTAGGCGAATTGAAGCAATGGTATTTAAATAAAGCCGCCAAATGAACACCTTAAGATTTCATTAAATTTCATTATTTATCTGATTGTATTGAAAAAACATCTTACGTTTCTGTACCATAACAGCATAATCTCATGGGATGAGTATTCAGGGTTAGAAAAAATCGAACTAAGTAATATGATATTGCTTAGCAGCGTAAAATCATCAAGAGAGACATTATGAGCCGCTATAATCAAACACCACCCTACAAACAACTTACAGATTCCGAAACAGGTTTTCGTTTTAGTATTTGTTGCAATCTGGTTGCCTACGCACAATGCGATCGAACAAGCCAATATGGTTATTACAGAAATATTGAGCACGATACCGACACTACCAACGGCAAGTGGTGCGGCATTCCCTGTGTCATAACAGCAGAATGGGGAACAACAACGCATCAACACACTATCAATGCGGCGTCTGCTCGTTTAGCGGCTTCAATGCAAAATATGGGGCGTCTGCTTAATTCAGCACCTGACGCAAACACATCTGAACCCATGCCAGATAAACTTTTTTATGCGGGCGATCCTGATAACAGGGAGATTTCTGATAGAAACCCAACTGCCACCAAACTCGTATCAGCATCTACGACAAGCCGCGCTGGTATTTTGTGTTGTTTAGGGTATAGCTCAACCAAACAAAAATATGGTCTTTTCTCTAGAATATCCGCAAACAACGGTGGAATTCAACTTCCTGCTGAATCACGCGAACCAGCAACCGTGTCGCCTGAAATGAAATAATAATTATTCGCCCTCTTTTGAAAACAGGAGGGCGTTTTTATTCATTAATATCGCATCATCCCCGTCTTTGTAATATTTTTTGCGAACACCCACTTCATGAAAACCACATTTTCGATACAGCTTGATTGCAGCAAGATTAAAACGCCGCACTTCTAGTTCTATTTTTTCCACATGTTCATTTTGAGCCTTATTTATAACATATTCTAATAACTGAGTTGCCAATCCTTGTTTTTGATAATTTTTATCTATGACAATCTGCATTATTTCCCAGTGATCGTGATTGTTTTTGATGGTAATAAATCCGGCGGGTTTATTGTTATTGGAAATTATCCAGTTGAAATAATGATTATTAAAGCAATCCTGGAAAGTAGATAACGTCCAATCAGGTGAAGTGTTTTGCAAGATATATTGAATATCAGGCAAGTCATCATAGACGATCAATCGAATACATTTCATCGTAAGCTCGCCTTTTCGCGCGAGGGCTACCGCCACTCGCTTCCGATAGTTCATCGCGTATCACCGTCACTAAAAATATATTTTCAGTAGCTTCATCTCTTCCCACAGCTTTTTTTTATTTTCAGGGTTTTTTAATAAATCAGCCAAAGAAATAAGCAATACGAAATTCATCGTAGATTCACACACAGGCTTTCGCCCGCATTTCTGTGTTATTTTATTTTCTGCACTATTTAACGATCCCGCAATCTTTTGCAGTAAATTTTCCTGGTTCAATAATTCAATTTCACAATCAATATCTGAAACAATCAACCCCATTGTTTTTCCATCACCATTTTTCAACTCACATTGAAAATAGGGCATGTCAGATACCAACTCTTCTTTATTGTCACGACAATGCCAAACCATAATACCCATGCGCTCTAAATAATTATTTCTCATTTTATCGTCTTATCATTCCAGGGAAATTAACAGCTTGTAAACGAGGCAGCGTCGAATCGTCCTCATCTCCTTCACGCGAATGATCAGCCGTTGCTTCCACCGCTTCTTCCGCAGGCTCATGCGTTGTTGGTGCTCGCATTGATCCAGCACTCGGCAAAATACTACGCCTTCTTGATGGCGAAAACAGTATTGTGCCATCAGGCTGTTCTGTAATTCGTGCAGCCGTACCCGTTGCTTGTGTGCGCGAAGCATCAGGAGAAATAAAATAACCCGATAAAATCCAGAATAAAGCTGAAAAACCCATTACATATTTATTTTTTTGATCGGCTGTAGCACCCAATTGCGAGTAATTTAATATTGCGCCAATCAAACTAAAAAGGCAGGATGCACTCAGCTCAAATCTTTTCCCTGTTAAATTTTTATAAGCCGACTCTTGATACATCGGATCTTCACTGAAATGCCTAACAATAAAGGAGCTGAAAATAGCAATAAGCCCCAGCGCGCCGTAAAATGTGGCCAAAATAGTTTGCGCTCTGGCAATATCATCGCTTGTCATAGCATCAGACGAAGAGGTTGCTGCAATGGCGGTCAACCCGCCTGTCAACAATGCGCTGCGGGAGGAAACCAGCATTTCAAGAAAACGCTGCGAAACACACACTTTATTTTCATTGCCCATTATTATTTCTTGTCCTTGTTCTGGTATTGCGCCTAGCATAACGAATCTCCTTATTCTTTCCAGCGAATATGCTAAAATAAACCAATCCCAGGCTATAGATCAAGGCAAAGTTTCCATGTTACACAAAACTTCAAAATACATTGCATTCACCGTTGTTGCTTCAACACTGGTTGTGGCTGGTTATT
>JAPLRF010000027.1:0-24534 GCA_026399315.1 Gammaproteobacteria bacterium | reverse complement strand
TTACATTCAAGCACATGTTGTGAACGAGGCATCACAGGTTACCGGTCAGGTACAAGCGGTGCTTGTGCATAATCAACAGCAGGTTGCCAAAAATCAACTGCTTTTTATGATTGATCCGAAACCGTTTCAGCTTATCTATGAAAAAGCACAAGCTGAGTTACAAAATACGCAACTGCAAGTGCAAGCCGGGCAAAATGCTGTCGACACGGCAAAAGCACAACTGGCACAGCAGCAAGCACAATTGCTCGAATCTCAAAAAAATTATGATCGCATTATGAAGCTGGTAAAAGAAACCTACTATTCAAAAGCCAGTGCGGACACTGTTGTTCGTCAATTGACGGTTGCAAAACAATCTGTCATTGCAGCCCAAGATCAATTAAAGGAAGCGCAAGCAAAGCGTGGAACGAAGGGCGATGCCAACACGCAAATTCAAGCAGCAAAAGATGCTGTTGCGCAAGCCGCATTAAATTTGCAATATACCAAAGTTTACGCACCATCAGCAGGTCAACTGGCGCAATTAACATTACAACCCGGCCAAACCATCACAGCGTATCAATCCTTATTTTCACTGGTTGATACTCATACTTGGTGGGCAATGGCCAACATGAAGGAAACGGATCTAAGCCGTATTCGAGCAGGGCAAAAAGTGGATATCGTAACCGACATGTATCCGTTTTATCACTTTCAAGGCCTTGTCAAAAGCATTGGTGCTGGCAGCGGCGCTACTTTTTCGTTATTGCCGACCGAAAATGCGACAGGGAATTGGGTTAAGGTCACGCAGCGTTTCCCGACACGCATTCAAATTATTAATCCCAATCCAAAATATCCTTTGCGTGTCGGCGCCAGTTGCACAGTGAAAATTGATACGCAATCATGAGCGAGAATCAGCGTGAAATATGATGAGCAGAAAATTAAGCAAGGGCACTGATCTCCGATCCCCGATCCCCAACCCCCAAACAAAAGTGCTAATCATCATTACGATTATGCTGCTTGCTGTGCTTGAAGTGTTAGATTCAACCATCGTGAATGTGGCATTACCCAACATGATGCCGTCACTTAACGCGGATCAAAATCAAATTACCTGGGTGCTTACCTCCTACGTCGTCGCCGCCGCCATGATGTTGCCGCTCACTGGATTTTTAAGCAATCGACTCGGCACAAAACAATTATTAATAATCGATGTCACTGGCTTTATGGTCAGTTCTTTTTTATGCGGCACCGCAAATTCACTCAATTTAATGGTCATTTATCGACTTTTACAAGGTGCCTTCGGCGCGGCATTAATTCCTTTATCGCAATCCATTTTACGCGAGAGCTTCCCGCTTGAAGAACAAGGCAAAGCGATGGCTATTTGGGGGTTAGGCATTATGGCGGCACCCGTTTGCGGTCCAACACTGGGCGGTTATATTGTCGCACACGCTTCTTGGCGATGGATTTTTTATTTAAACGCGCCTATTTGTTTTCTGGGGTTAATAATGACCATACTTATTATTCCCGACTCAAAAAAAATAAATCAAAAAATTGATTATTTCGGTGTTTTGTTGATGTTTACAGGCATTGGTTGTTTGCAAATTTTTCTTGATCAAGGTAATTCGAACAATTGGTTTCATTCTAATTTTATTATATTGATGGCGATGATTAGCTTATTGTCGACTATTTTATTTATTTCGCGATCACTGTCACACAAAACACCAGTCATCACACTTTCTATATTTTCTGATCGGAATTTTACGTTATGCACCCTTTTACTTGGACTTTTTTGTGCCTGCTTATTTGGCTTTGTTACACTAGAACCCATAATGTTGGAAAATTTATTTCATTACACCCCGCTTATTGCTGGCGACACCATGATTGCATTAGGCCTAGCCAGCGCTGTTTCAATGGGTTTATCTTCATTTTTAATGGCGCGCATCAACATAAAATATATATTGTGTTTTAGTTTAATCATGTCAGCCATTTCCACTTATTATCTTTCGACATTATCACTTACTGCATCACAAGATAATTTTATGATTGCCAATGCGTTTTTTGGTTTTGGGTTGGGATTGTTTATGGTCCCTCTCACAACTTATTCACTTGCAACCATGGCTGAAAAAAACATTACGGAAGCGGCGGGGTTGTTTACTTATGGCAGAATGCTCGGCACATCGGTTGGCGTTTCATTATTAAGCACCTTGGTTGCGCGTGAAACGCAAATCAATTGGCTGCATTTGACCGGGCATATTAATGTGTTTAATAATAATTTACGCGTATGGTTAAATCATCAAAATTTAACATTACACAGCCCACAAGCTTTAATGCAACTGCAAATGCAATTAACAGCACAATCCAGTATGATTGCTTTTATTGATGCTTATCGTTTAATTTGTATTTCATTAATTTGTTTTATACCGCTGGTTCTTTTGCTAAGGAATGTAGCGCTAACGAAGAACAGATCAACTGCACATTAGAATGATACAAAGGAATACTGTTTATTTGCGCGAGGGCTACCGCCCTAGCTTCTGAGCTATTATACAAGTTCTTTTGCTAAGGAATGGTGCGCTAACGAAGAACAGATCAACTGGACATTAAAATGATGAATTGTTTATTTTGCAAGATTGCTGCTGGTGATATCCCCACAAAATTAATTTATGAAGACAATGATATTGTTGCTTTTAACGATATCGCGCCCCAAGCGCCGCATCATATTTTAATTATTCCGCGAAAACATATCGCTACGATCAACGATATTGAAGATACAGACGCAGCAATGATCGGTAAAATGATGCTTGTGGCGAAAAAAATAGCTGCTGAATTGGCTATTTCAGACGCTGGTTTTCGCGTATTAATGAATTGCAATAGACATGGCGGTCAGGCTGTGTATCATATTCATCTTCATTTATTGGGTGGACGACAAATGACTTGGCCGCCAGGATAATAAATATCAAGGAACCATCAGAAGCGAGCGGCGGTAGCCCTCGCGCAAACACACGATAAACCTTAAAAAAGAGTAATCATGCCAGACAAAAACACAAAAATCGAATCCCATATCGCCGACATCATCAAAACCTGCGGCGACGACCCATCTCGCGAAGGTATGAAAAAAACACCGCAACGCGCGCGCGAAGCATTAGAATTTTTAACAAAAGGTTATCGCGAAGATTTACATAAAATCATCAATGGCGCTATCTTCGAAACCACCATGGATGAAATGGTGATTGTTAAAGATATTGAACTCTATTCCTTATGTGAACATCATTTATTGCCGTTCATTGGAAAATGTCATGTTGCGTATTTACCGGATAAAAAAGTATTAGGCTTATCTAAAATCGCGCGTATCGTCGATCATTTTGCACGGCGCTTTCAAATTCAAGAACACCTTACACAACAGATTGCTGAATCGCTTCAAACCATCACAGGTGCAAAAGGCGTAGGCGTGATCATTGAAGCAAAACACTTATGCATGATGATGCGCGGTGTTGAAAAACAAAATTCAAATATGGTCACATCGATGATGCTGGGCTGTTTTCGCACCGATGATCGGACAAGAAGTGAATTTTTAAGTTTGGCGCGGTAAAAATTGATTGATCTTCAAAATATCAATCTATATACTGTGTTTCCTTCAAGCCGAGGTGGCGGAATTGGTAGACGCGCCGGACTCAAAATCCGGTGATGGTAACATTGTGGGGGTTCGAGTCCCCCCCTCGGTAAATCTGATTCACATTCGGTCTATTATAATAAAACCTTACTGAAATTTGACATTAAAATGGTCAAAAAATGCATCTTTTGTTAAATCAAGATTAATTTTTCTTTTTAAGGTTTCGTTAATATTTATGGCGTAGCCTTGGTTTATAACTCAAAAAGGAGACCAATCATGATATTTTTTTCAAATCCAACAGCAACTGATGTTCTAGAAAAACGATTCCCAAACCTAACACATGAAGAACAAGCAAAGGCTGCCGAGCAATACGATGCAGCTATCAACAGTGCCAATGAGAGAATCAAGACTATTCCAAGCATGCATCTATTCAGTCGGAGTAGGGTCGATTTTGCTTTATTGAGCAATATTGTTAATGCTATAGCAAAGCAAAGCGAACCTGCCACAGAGTTGCATCGTATAAAAAGCACTGGTGATTTGGGTGATATCTGTTTTAATGAATTTCAAAATGACGGCAGCCTGGTTCACACATAATATATAAGCGAAATAAAGTAATGCCTTTTGAAGTAAAGCCTTCTGCTGAATTATCCTATCCACAACCACACAGCAGAAGGTATCGCGTTGAAAAAAATATTAATGTTACGCCAAACGAGTTTGCCGCTGCAGAAGCCTATTTTAAAATACACCCAAGTGAATTTAAATTAACTTGCACAACAGCGAATGCAGTTAATCAATACACCTACACACTTCCTTCTACGAAAAAAAAGCTCAGCCTTGATTACGCATTAACGGTTTTTCAAGGCAAAATATTTTTAGCGTATACAGAAGAGGGTCGTAAAAAATTGTTGCCTGCAGATGAAAAACCATCAGGCGTCTCAGAAGAAAGATGGGCGCAACACTGGGAAATCGGCATACATTATCTTTCCGATCGATTGAACCTTAGCAAACTGCTTAAAAATGAAAAGGTTTTTAAGGAAATAACATTTCAAAATAATGACGGGCATGAGGAAACAGTTATTCTCAGGCATTCTTTTTATAATATTAGCCACACCAACACGCCTCTGATTTACGCCGCTATGTCGCCACGCACACTTTTAGCGCAAGGTGGCTTTAGTATTGTTAAGCTCCTGAAAGGAAAAGCAGGAGATCACATTGCTGTCAAAAAATGCTGGCTTGAATATGGAAAACACAATGTTTTAGACGCGCTGAAAAAAGAACATCATTTTTTAGAACGGACACAGCTCTCACTATTTTTTATGTTATCAAGGGAGAAAAATAAATCTTATTTTTTTATGCCTTATTTTCCGCTGGACCTGGAAAGCGTTTACGAGCAAATCATAATAAAGAATATTTTTCCAAAACAAATGGTCGCTTATATGCTTGAAATATTTATTCAGGTAACCAAAAATATTCGTAAAATTCATAGTTTGAATATTATACATCGCGACATTAAGCCGGCCAATATTTTACTGGACGAGAACAACACCCCAACAATCGCTGATTATGGGATGGCGATGATGAATTCAGAAAAGGAATTGCTGGTCAATACAAAAGCTTGCGGTACAATGAACTATATTGCACCTGAAATCTACAACCCTAACGATAAAAATATTCCTGTAAAATCAAATCCGCAATATAGCTTCGCATCGGATATATTTGCACTGGGTGAGACTATTGCGGATTTTCACAGTTTAATTCCCACTTGCTTTGCCCATGAAAAAAGTAAATTATTATTGCTTATTCGCGCGATGAAAGATCCAAACCCTGTTAATCGACCGCTATACAATATCATTATTTATTGCCTCGCCTATGTGGCCGCTAAAATAAATTTATTCGTTCCAGCATCCAGCGTTTCAAGAAGCGCTGTTCATACTGCTTTAAACAACAACAGACATAACGCCTTGCCGAATTTCTTTGAACGTTTTGATATCAATTTCTCATCTGCTGAGAAAGAAAAAAACGCATATATTGCCAATGAAAAATTTTCTGAATTTATGCTGGATGAAAAAACGGTTTTAGATTTTTCGCAAAAATTATCACGTCTCGATTTTAATCATCAATCCGACTTTGAATTCATTGCGTCGAGCGCGTATACAAGAGCACTTATTTTAAAAATACCTGATTCAACACCAAGAAACGCTATAAACATAATTAAAAATGCCATTATCGCTTACAAAGAAGTGAAAAAAAATATCACCTATTTTTCAAGCCCGCTATTTCTCATCAACATGAATACGGAAGGGAAAATAAAAAAAGCAGAAGCTGAAGTAACATTAAAAACAATCACAGATTATTTTGACGAGGAAGATTGTTTTGCTCCTGAAAATTTAGAAAAATTTAATTCGGAAATGCTGGAAAAAATCAGCGGCAGTTTCGGACAAGCTGCTCAGATTCATCCGTGAAAATTAATGGATTTTGAATTTACAAAAGACTTTGACTCAGAGCCCCGAGCGTCAGCGAGTGGAGGGTAACGACGAAGCGCGCTTTGAATTTAGTTATTTTGCTTTGCTATGATTCCACTCGCTGACGCTCGGGGCTCTGAGGCTAATACCCCACTTTCACAAATTCTTCACCACACAATTGTTTTAATTGCGCCAGCAATGTATTTTTAGGATGCACACTCCATTTATCACCCATTTTCAAAGTTGCTTTAGCCGTATCAGTTTTATAAATCAATTCCACCGGACAATCGCCTCCGCTAAAAACTTGCATCACAGGCGCTAAATCCTCTAACAACTGGGTCACTTTATTTTCTGAATCCACAAAAATCACCAAACGCTTAGCCAATTGCGCGCGCTTTGTATCGAGCTGCTCTATCGACTCTGCCAGCATTCGCACATTCTGATTAAAGCTGTCTTCTTCCACTTTTCCGTGAATAATATAAATATAGTTTTTTTCTAAATACGGCGACACTTCTTCTAATAATTTATTAAATACGGTTATTTCTACAACCCCGGTGCGATCTTCCAGGGATAAAATCGCCATACGTCGACCAGATTTAGTGATAATTCTTTTTACATTAATTAACAAACCAGCGACCGTCACCGTTTTTCCAATGTGATTAGAGAGCGCACCAAGTTGCGCAGTGGTTAAATGCGATAATTCATTTTCATAAATTTTAATAGGATGACCACTAAGATAATGTCCTAATACCGCTTTCTCACCTTCAAGCTTAACAAGTGTGTCTTCATTTTTAATGATTACATAGTCAGGCAATGCGCTTTCATCGTCAGCAATAGCACCAAACAAGTCAAATTGTCCTGCTGATTGAGATTTATTTTTTTGTTCAGACCCTTTCATTGCTTTATCAACTGATGCCAACAAGCTTGCACGGTTCACATTAAAATCATCCATTGCGCCAGAGCGAATAAGAGGTTCAACTGTGCGACGTGAAACAGTATGTGAATTTAACCGTTCACAGAAATTAAACAGATCTTTATAAGGGCCATTTTTTTCACGTTCGTCCACGATATGCTTTGCCGCTGCTTCGCCTACGCCTTTGATTGCGCCTAAGCCATACTTAATAACCTGATTGTTATCTCTCACGCTCACACTAAACTGATAATCACTATTATTAATATTTGGCTTTAAAACAGTTAATTTCATGGACTGGCATTCATGATAAAAGCCGACCACCTTATCCGTATTATCCATATCAGACGATAAAACCGCCGCCATAAATTCTGCAGGATAATGTGCTTTTAAATAAGCAGTTTGGTATGAAATTAAGGCATAAGCTGCGGAGTGCGATTTATTAAATCCATAGCCCGAAAATTTTTCCATGATGTCAAAAATATGCGCTGCAATTTTTTCCTCGACACCGCGATTTTTTGCGCCATTCACAAAAGAGTCGCGTTGCTTTGCCATTTCTTCTGGTTTTTTCTTACCCATCGCACGGCGCAATAAATCAGCACCACCAAGTGAATAACCCGATAATACTTGTGCGATTTGCATCACCTGCTCTTGATATAAAATCACACCGTAAGTCGGCTTTAAAATGGATTCAATGTCCGGATGAAAATAATGCACTTTATCGCGACCTTGTTTGCGATTGATAAAATCGTCCACCATGCCCGACTCTAAAGGACCGGGGCGATATAGTGCACCAATGGCTGTTAATTCATCAAAGCAATCAGGCTGTATGCGACGAATCAAATCTTTCATGCCCCGTGATTCAAACTGGAATACGGCTGTTGTTGCGCAGGATTGCAGAAGCGCAAAAGTTTTTGGGTCTGTCAGTGGTATCTTTTCAATATCTAAAATTTTACCTTTGGAAGAAAGTAGATTTTTGTTAATAGAATCCACAGCCCATTGAATAATTGTCAATGTGCGCAATCCTAAAAAATCGAATTTTACCAAGCCAACTGCTTCAGCATCATCCTTATCAAACTGCGTCACAATTTGATTTGAACCCGCTTCACAATAAAGCGGCGCAAAATCCGTCAATTTACCTGCCGCAATCACGACGCCGGCTGCGTGCTTTCCCGCATTGCGCGCCAAGCCTTCTAATTTTCTAGCTAAATTAATTAATATCGTGACTTCATTGTCGGTTGCAAACAGCTTTGCCAGTTCCGCTTCTTGCTCTAAGGCTTTATCTAATGTGATGCCAATTTCAAAGGGAATTAATTTTGCAATTCGATCAACAAATCCATAAGGATAACTCAACACGCGCCCCACATCGCGAATTACCGCTTTCGCTGCCATCGTGCCATAAGTAATAATTTGCGAAACAGCATCACGACCATATTTTTTTGCGACATATTCAATCACGCGATCGCGGTTATCCATGCAAAAATCGATATCAAAGTCCGGCATCGACACGCGCTCTGGGTTTAAAAATCGCTCGAATAACAATTCATGCTCAATCGGATCCAAACCAGTAATACCCATTGAATAAGCAACCAAAGAACCAGCACCTGATCCTCGACCTGGACCAACTGGAATATTATTGTCTTTCGCCCAACGAATAAAATCAGCAACAATTAAAAAATAGCCGGCAAAGCCCATTTTATTGATGACTGAAAGTTCGTGCTGTAGACGTTCAGCATAAGCGACAGGAATAGCAGTCTGAGGAGAAAGTCTGCCACGCAGGCCTTCCGTTGCTTGATCTTCAAAATATTTTTCTAACTGAACGCCGTCAGGCAAGGGGAATTGGGGTAAGAAAGCTTCACCTAGTCGCAATTCAACTGTGCAGCGTTTTGCAATTTCAACAGTATTTTGCAGTGCTTCTGGAATATCCGAAAATAATTCCGCCATCTCTGTTGCTGTGCGAAAATATTGCTGATCACTGTAATTTTTCGGCCGTTTTGAATCACCCAATACTCTGCTGGATTGAATGCACACGCGGGCTTCATGTGCATCAAAATCATCGCGTGTTAAAAATCGAATATCGTTGGTTGCCACTACTGGAACAGAAAATTTCTCTGCTAATTTAATAACAGATTGCAAATAACGTTCTTCACCATCGCGATTTGTGCGCTGTAATTCTATATAGAAATCATTTGGGAAGGCGGTTTTCCAACGTTCAATACGTTGCAGCGCTAAGGCTGCGTCATCTGATAAAAAGGCTTTTCCAATGTCACCGTGTCGACCACCCGATAAAACGATTAATCCTTCGCGATGTTGCATTAACCATTCCCATGAAATGGTTGGAATATTATTAATTTGACCTTGCAAATACGCCTTGGAAATTAATTCACGCAGATTGGCGTAGCCCTTATTGTTTTTACAAAGGACCGTCAGCAAAAATAGTTCTTTGCTTTCTTTTAAAATTAAATCAGAACCAATAATCGGCTTAATTCCTGACTCCAAGGCTTTTTTATAAAATTTAATAAGACCAAATAAATTAACGCGATCGGTAATCGCAATTGCCGGCATTTTATTATCAACCGCCGCTTTCACGAGCGAATCAATATCCAGAATACTATCGACGAGCGAATATTCAGAGTGGGATTTGAGATGGATAAAAGCTGAGGTCATTTCTGCTCACGTTGCTGTAGAAAGTTGCATCAATCTTAAAGAAAATATAATAGCACAGAACTGGGGGCGGTAACCCTCACGCGAATAAGCAATAAGCGTAAATCATTTAAAAAACTGCCCGTTTGTGAGAAACTTTCAGGCTAAAGACAAACAGGAAAATCCTTTGAAAAAATTTATCCCCTCAAAAGTACATTCATCCCTATTCTTCGCCTGGTTTGTGTGCGCCCTCGCCGCTTTATTTTACACTTATGAGTATTTGTTGCGCATTGAACCGGGCATTATGGTCAAGCAACTGCGTCTTTATTTTGCCGTTGGCGATGGCGGCCTAGGATTACTCGCCTCAATGTACTATTGGGCGTACACGCCATTGCAATTGGTGGTCGGCATAGTGACCGATCGGTTTGGCGCGCGTCGCGTGCTAATCTCCGCTATTATCGCCTGCGTTATTGGCACCTGGATTTTTGGTCTAACACACAGCTATCTTGTCGCCAGCGCCGCCCGATTTTTAATTGGTATGGGCAGTGCATTTGCTTTTGTTGGCGCTTTAAAATTGGCGGCCGATTGGTTGCCGCGGCACTATTTTTCCCTTTTCGTTGGACTTTGCACCTCTCTTGGCATGTTAGGTGCTATGTTTGGCGAAACAGCGATGAGCTGGACTATTGATCATTTAGGCTGGCATCCAGTTATTGCAGACAGCGTTTGGTTGGGCCTTGTGCTAATTGGGATATTTTTAGTTTGCGTTTATGACAAACATGAATTTAGCGGTAAAATACGTGAAATTAAGCCGTTAAATTTTAAGGTATTAGGGTCTTCATTACTAAAAATATTGTCTTCAAAAACAATATTGCAAGCGGGATTCATTGGCTGCGCGCTTTATTTGTCATTGTCTTTGTTGGCGGAACAATGGGGAAATACGTACTTTCAAAAAGCCCTGGATATTAATGCTCAAGCAGCGAGTTATTATGTTGACATGATTTTCTTAGGCTGGTTTATTGGATCACCTATGCACGGTTATTTATCTGAAAAATTTGGATCACGCCGCCGCACTTTATTTTACGGTTGTGTATTATCATGCTTATCTTTGTTACCGATTATTTTAATGCCGCAATATTTGCCACACTGGATGCTAGCAGTACTATTATTTTTATTTGCATTTTTCTCAAGCGCCGAAATCAGCTGCTTTGCCATTGCGCGTGATTTAGTGGAATTACGATTAACCGCTACCGCAGTGGGTTTTATGAATGCTTGCGTCATGGTGAGCGGTATGATTATTCAACCCCTATTTGCGTATTGCTTAAATGTATTATCAGCAGATCACAAAGTTGCGCATTATTCGCTGGGTGATTATCAAGTTGCCTTACTCATCATTCCTGTTTTTTTAATAATTGCTTGTGCTACGGCACTCCGTATGAAAGACACCTACGAGCTTGGGATTAACGCAAGACGGCTGGATAAAATTCATTTGTAAATCAGTATTCGACTGAATTCTGAAGGTCGTGATGCAATTTGACCCGTTAAAAATAATTTCCTTGACAACTGAACTTTCAAGTCTCGTCACAACAAATTCGCGATGATGACAGGGTCAGCTTTCTTAAAAAACATGAAAAATCAAATCATTACAACTGCAACTTTTTTTAGCACCGTAATCTATTAATTCTATTATCTCTACTATACTTACGCGTAATTGGGTAAAGCCTTTTATTTCGTTCTGGTTTTATAGCGTTAACGCATGTAGGTAAAAAATGAGAATCCCAGAAAACATATATAAACGCTTACAAGAAAAATATCCCGACCTGTTTATCGGTGGCGAAAATACAAAAGCGACATCGACCTTATTTGCTGAATTTTTACCTGGCGCAGCATTGGCAGATCCCAATGGAAACCCATGGGGTCAATACGGCAATCGCGAAATTCCACCAAAGAGAAAAACAGTTGTCATTTCATTTAAAGATTTAGAAAATTTGACATTTTCAGAGTCAGCAGAAATTGATAAAGCCGCACGATTTCTAAAACGCGCAGGATTTTCAGTTTTGATCCCAGTCAATGATGAATTGCAAGAATATGATATGCAATTATTTGATCGTGAGCATATTGCTAATGTTGGCGATAAATCACGCGCTGAAATGCAAAAAATGGCGATAACAAAAAACATTTCAGCCGATGAACTATTTTTCATTGATGATGTAAAAAAAGAGTTGGATTACGATACGTTATATAATATGAATTGTGATTTTGAACGCATTGAACTTTCTGAAATACAAAATGGAAAAACACGAGCAGAAAATTATTGCGCTTTACCTTTTCATGATACAGAGGAAGGTCGGATTTTATGTGATGATATTGGTGAAATTTTTGATTTGCACGAACATGATAAAAAAGAAAAAATAGCTTTAGTTTTGAATGATGTATTCTTAAAGGAAACTGATTTTACAGAAGCGAGTTTACTGGGTTTTTTAATAGCTACTTTTAATGCAGGGCTAGGTGATCATCTTCAGCATTTAGACTTAATAAAACGTAATGATATTTTTAATGAATTAAGTTCGCGTTTGAGTAATGTATTAAAATACGATAATGTCATGTTTCGATCTGATCTTCGTAGGTCTCTTGCTAATTTTGATGTGGAAAAATCTATAAAATCGGGGATATCCAAACTTCAACAACGCATGATAGATTATACTGACTCGCCTGACACCAAAAAAGAATTCAGCGATCTGGAATTCAAGGAATTTTACCTAACACTCAAAAAACACCACAATGCAGAAATGAAAAAGCTAGATTCATCTTTACCTGAATCCGAACAAATTGCACTACCCAATTTATATAAAATAACAGTGCATGGTAATAATTACACTAACTTAATTGAAAAACTCATAAAAAACGAAAGTAATTTAGAAGAGTTGAATTTCATCGATACCAAATCATTCTATAGAATTATAGATTTAATTAAAATGCTGCCTGGATTAAAAATATTACATTGCAACAACCTGTATGATTATAAAATCCAGGCATTAAATGCGCCAAAACTTATTTATTTAGAGCTTGATATTTACAACAATTGTAAAATTGAACTTTCTGGTTTGCCGTCGTTAAATAAATTAGCGCTAACTGTTTGCAAGCAGGACATCACTATTGAATTTTCTAATAATTTCAATAGCAACCTTACTGAGCTGATTATACGCGGGAAATTGACAGAAATTAAATGGCTGCATGATTTAATAAGAAATTCACCGAAATTAAAATCAGTTGTCTTAATCGACCCGATTGAGATTGAGAAAATTCACTCCCTAAGCAATGAATTTCCCGGCCTTGCCTTCGGAGCGAATGCTTTATTTCGTTACACAGAAGATAGACCTTGCCTTCCAGGAGCTGATGATCGGTTTGCAGAAAGTAGATCTGATTTTTCTAGAATTCCTAATGCGCTACAAAAAGGGCCAGTGGGCACTAACCCGCTAATGGCATTACCCCCTAGAAATTCATCGAAACCAGCAGAAGACAATAATACCAACCATATGGATGAGGGCAGCGATGAAAATACAACGTATCAATCTACGCATATTCACCAAATGAAATCTGACTTTGATGTGAAGCACGATCCTAAAGGTACTTTTACGATGGAAGTGGCATGCAAACATTTGACAGCGAGTAAAAAAAATCGTTTCCCATACACAAGAGATGGCGTATATCAGCTTGATGTTAGTGGTAGCATTATTCCTGTCAATTCACATGTTAAAATAGAAATGAATGTGCCAGAAAAAGCAGGTCAATTACCTTCTCATTCATCACGTGATTTTTATGAATTTAGTAGAAAAATTAATTTAAATATTAATGATATTTATCGACTCGATTCGCTTTCTTCAGATGATATTTTATTTCAATTAAAATTAAATGGGAAAGCATTAAGCAGTGATGACATTGAATTAACAAAAGATGAGCTCGGGTTTTACAGCTTAAAAACAAAGAAAGCATTAAACGGGTCGCTTACCTATGTCATGGATGTGCCTCCTGAAAGAGAAAGCATTTGGAATAGTATTCCGCCTGAGTTGCAAGCGATAATAGAAAATATAAAAACTTTTCCATCAAGTGGTGTGGATACCTTGGATGTTTTAGAAAACGAAACCGCACATGTAAAATTACAGAAGATGTATGATCAAAAAAAAGCAGCTTGTCGCCATCGTACTGCTATTTTTTTACATCAATTACAGCTCTTAAAAGCAGCACATCCACAGGAATATACACAAATCGAAGCGCGTGGTATCGGCCGAGGCGGTGTTCATGCCAATATTGAAATTTCCGTTGATGGGGGAAAAACGTTTGAACAGTTAGAATTAGGCGGTTATGAGGCAAAAGAACAATATACTGATGCCGCACTTCCGCCAATGCGTTTTTCATCAAAAAAATCAGTCGATGCACCAAAGCCTGTTTTTTCAAACATTCTGAAGCAAATCGACAAAGGCCGCGGAAAAAATACTTTGCTTTGCTTGAAGGACCCATCAGATATTTATGCGTGCGTATCCCATATCAGAAATTTATATCAGGATACAGACGATAAACGCCCTATTTTCTATGTCGATTCCCCGGATCAATTGCGTACATCGCTTAAGCGTCTAAAATTAAATGATGCGAGAACAGAATGTGACATCATTGACCCGCCAGCAGGATTATTACATGATTTTTTAATAGCGCATCAAAAAAGTGATCCAGCACCTATTATTATCATCAACTGGGATAATTTTAAGCCTTCAGATATAGTGCAATTTAATTCAGTGATTGATGTTGATACCCGTCGAGTTGATAACACACCTATTCCAAAAGGCGCAACCATCGTTGGCCTTCATTCTCACAATGAAAAAATGATGGATTTATTGGGAGATTCATCATTCGTATCTCGTCATGCAACGGGCGGCGTTCATGATTTAACGTCAGCGTTGCTGCCACTATTGCCAGTAAAAGAAAGTGCCGAAGCGGCAGTCAGCGGTATTTTGAGAATTAATCTGCACCGTTCGCCACGATGGCTGGATATTTTAATCGGAAAAGCATTTGTCGACAAAGATAAATTATGTTGGCAAGATGGCCAGCTTTTAAAAATACTCTCTGATCTTACTATTTCTCAGATAGAATTTATTAATCCGCCGTTTAATGACAGGGTATTCAATAATTTTGTTGCCGATTTCCGTGCCGGCCTACCTTTAACCGTTCTAAATCAAACGATAGCTTTACCTGGAAAATACACACTTCAGATTATTGAAAAACCTGAATTTACTGAAGGCGTAACACTAAATGTAACGCACGTTTCGAGTTTACAAAAAGATGCTTTTATTATTAATGCTTCAACATTCGAGCAATGCTTACACGGTAAAAAAATTAATATTGAAGGTTTTCTGGCAACAGAAAAAGGCTTGTTGGCGGCACATGCCAATCAAACATTGAAATTGTGCCTGCACGATAATTTAAGTGATTCACAATGGTCATTACTCTTGGAAACGGCAAAAGCGCATAACGTCACATTAGATTTATCTGTTACGAATAACGTGAAACTGCCTGCGGAGATTAAATTTATTGAATTCCCTGCTTTAGATGATTTTGAAGAAAAAACATCCAACCAATTTATTGTTTCAGATGATGTGGAATATAATGTTTCAGCGCTTCAAAAGGAATTGAAGGAATCTGTCAAAATAATCGACCTGTCTGAAGTCAATTTAGATGATCTTTTTTGCAAGGTTGATTATTCACTTTCCGATAGAAATTTTAAATTTCATAGAAAATTAAGCGATGTATGGCGCGCATTAGAAAATGGTGAAACGGTTATTTTAAAAGGCCGCTGCTCAGTTGAGATGTTAAATTATCTTTCGACGCTGTTTTCACCTGACTCCTATTTTTTTACAGAAGGCGAAAAACATACTTTCAGCGGAAAATTAATTGTCGTTGCGGATGATTCCCTAAAACTGCCCGCATGGCTTAACGTAGAAGAAAAAAAGATTGGCATCAAACAGAAAATGGGAATGCTTGAATTATTAGCTGATGCAGATGCTTATAATAAACCTTTTATTCAACTGCAATTTGAAAAAGAAAAAAAACAACAGGCCGTTTTAGATTTATTTGCCTCGCCGGCTTTAGATGATTTATCGCTACAAGCCTGTGAAGCATTGGAGTTAAAACGTCTTTCATCAGTTAAAAACATATTATCCTACTCGCCTTTTGTTTTATTAGAAGGTGCGCCAGGCGTTGGTAAAAGTTATTTTGTACGCGCGCTGGAAAATGACCGTACTATAAAATTTTACCGTGAAAATGATATTGAAAAATGGGCGACTGATCCTGATGAATCAATTGATCCTAGCGATCCAGAAAAAGGTTTCCGGAAAAAAATATTATTTCGAGATGAAATCAATTTACGTGGCTCGGATTGTTCACAAGATCGTGATTTGTTAAATCCTAGGCCTTCTATTTTTGCAAACGGTAAGCATTATTATTTAAGTAAAAACTGCAAAATTATGTATGCACAAAACCCACTTGATTATGGTGGTGATCGACACGAACCAAAATTATTTCAGGATTTACCAGAGTGTAAAATGCAGTTTGAGCAAATGACGCCTGCATTTATATTACATCGTATTTTAAAACCGATTTTTGAAACGACTTTTGATCTTGTCGAAGCAGAACTCCGCGCAAAAGCAATCGTACAAAGTGATTTTGACGCAATGCGCAGTATTCGTGATTTGGTATCCAGGGCTAATTTTGAATGTGCACTACACGAAAATCCGCTTCCGCCTGAACCAAGAATGGGCACTAAAGAAGTCTGTTTTGGCAAAAAAAATTTTATATTAACAACTGATCGCGTTAAACCTTATCACAATGTATTAGCCTTATTAAGCGCGCGATTATTTAAACGCGCGTTACCTGAAACTGCACCAGATGGTGCGCGATTCGGTGGTTTCAACGGTTTGGTTTTGCAAGGTCCGCCCGGTGTTGGCAAAAGCGAATTTCTTGAAGCAATCTTACAAGATGAATATTATAGTGAAGTTACAGATGAAACCCCTATCGCCTTAATTGAATCGGGTAAGGTGTATTATCGATTACGTGCTTCTGTGTCTCCTGACCAAAAATTAAAAATATTGCATGAGGCTTTTCACAAGGGCGCCATTTTAATTATCGATGAAATTGACAGCTGTCAAATTCCAGAAGAATATTTAAATGCCTATTTGGTTGGTGAAGATATCAATGGTAATCGCGCTAAAAAAACAGGCTTTACGATTTTGTCGACTGCTAATGGCGCTGCAATGAAGGGAAGAGAACCTTTATCAGAACCTCTTTTATCTCGCATGATGGCGCTTGAATTTAATGAATATTCGCGCGATGAATTGATTCAAGTGTTGGAAGCGAAATTTGTGGCGCCAGCTGAAGTGACTGGCGATAAACAAATATTACAGAAAGACATTATTGCCTTTTTGATTGATGGATTTTTAACAGAGCAAAATACGAATAAAGAATCACCCCCTACCTTTAGAGATTTGTATGTGGTTGCTGATGACTATTTTAAAAATAAATTCAAACAGTATAACGAGTTAGGATTGTCAAAAGCACAGCATGAATTTATGTTGATTTATCGCGATCATTCCAAATTACCCGGTTTGTTGTATAGACTGATTTTGAAAGAACTAAGAGCGGATAAATTAACATCTCATGAATTCAGTATAGAAATAAATAGGGCAGAAAAATATACAATAGGAAGTGAATCTTTAGATGATTTTTGTAGAAAATACCCGGAATTTCGCCGTATTTCTCCGTTGCCCGCATTATCAGACACAGAACAGCACGGCGAAACTTGCAAGTTATTTGCGTTGTCATGCTTGATGGATCATCATATTCAAAAACAAACAGCTTCATTAAATGTAGACTCAGCAGCGCATGCTAACCCTAAGCCTTTTTTGCATAAGAATAAACGCGAGGGTCATTCTTTACGTGCCATTGCAAAAAAACATACAGGTTCAACAGTAGGTGAAATGTATTCAATTGATGCGCTTAAAAAAACAGCTGAGATAGCTGGCTTCTCTATGACGGCCCATGTTGCGACTAATGAAGATGATTATATAGCGCATTTAAAGCAGCTGATTGATCAAAATAAAGCTGCGGAAGTCATATTTAATGTTAATACCAAGGGTAATGATGTCGGAATGCCTTGTGTGAATACAGAATCTTACAATGAGCATGCAGCGACAATATTAGGATATATTAAGGATAAAGGGGGTAATACACAATTTATTGCCTATCATTGGGGGCAGTGCTGGGTTTTTGATGGGAAGCTACTCGCACAATCAGCCTTATCTTTACAGGAATCTTCGCCGGTTGAGACGTTTGCAAAAACAAAAAATTCAAACACAGGTAAAACCTCTTGGTCTAATGTAAGGTTTTTACACAACACTAATCCTGAAATACCCGATGTTTCTCGCCGAGTTGCTCAACGCAAATCAGAGGGTCAGACTGGTTTGCGTGGTGCAATTTTAAGTATCAATGCTTCCCTTCAGGCGGCCCCCCATCATGGCATTAATCCCGACATAAATCAGGCCGCTTTAAAAAATTACGCTCCTGGCAACCGGATAACTTTTTTTAACGCAAATGAAAGCCCCCAAGTTTCTAGGGATATCCAAACAGATTCTAGAGATCCTAATGGACCCACAAAATGAGACCACTAAAACTAATCTTCCAAAATGTTCAATTAAAACTTTTGATGAACGGCTACCATTAATTTTAAACACAACACTTTCTTTATTTTTGAAAATCCACAAAAACCAGCGATTATTTGTTTTTCCTTCTTTAGACTCAAATACTTTCCAGCCTGTTTCATCTGCATGCTAATGGCACTACCTTAAAGCAATGATGTAGTGAGCGGATATGAGAATGACGGGGGATATTACCGCTTGAAGGGGTTTCAAAAATACCCCGCTCACAATCAGCCACGCAAATTCATAATGCTTTTTTATTAAGGTAGTGCCATTGACCCGCTAGCTTGAAACCATCACATCGCACTCTTTTCTGATTTTTTAGAAAACAACAAATACACTACAGGCGTAGTGTATAACGTTAACAATTGACTGGTGATTAATCCGCCGATAATCGCAATACCAAGCGGATGGCGCAATTCAGCCCCCATTCCAAACCCAAACGCCAAGGGCACAGCGCTGAAAAAAGAGGCCATCGTTGTCATTAAAATTGGCCTAAATCGCAGCAAGCAAGCTTCATAAATTGCTTCGCTCGGCGCCTTATTTTCTTTTCGTTCAAGATCCAATGCAAAATCAATCATCATAATTGCATTTTTCATCACGATACCAATTAATAAAATAATACCAATTAATGCAATGACATTTAAATTATTATTCGACAAATACAACGCCAATAATGCCCCCATCGTTGCAGAAGGCAAAGTTGATAATATCGTTAACGGGTGAATATAACTTTCATATAAAATACCGAGAATAATATAAACAGATACAATAGCAGCCAATAACAACCACGCTTCATTATCTAAGGAATTTTCAAATACTTTAGCAGCTCCTTCAAAACTTGCTTCAACCCCTGCCGGCATATTGAATGATTTAACAGTATGTAAAATAGTTGTGATGGCATCACTTAATCCAACACCCGGCACAAGATTAAAGGAAATCGTTGAAACTGGAAATTGTGCTTGACGATTGATAACGAGAGGTCCAAGGTTTTGGGACGCTTGCATGAGTGTTGATATCGGGACGGGATTACCTGCACTGGACATGATGTAAATACTATTCAACGCATCAGGTGTTTTTTGTAAATTCGGCAAGGCCTCCAAAACAACATGATATTGATTGCTTTGCGTAAACATTGTCGAAATTTGTCGCTGTCCAAATGCATCATACAAAGTATCATCAAACATTTGCGCAGTAATGCCCAAGCGCGATCCTGTGTCACGGTCAAATACGATATTGGTTTGTAATGCGGTGTCTTGTTGGTCACTGGTAACGTCCGCTAGTTTTTTTTCTCTTACCAATTTATTTTCTATTAATGACGTCCAATAATGTACAGCATTAATATCAGGCGATGAAATACTGTATTGATATTGCGTTCGACTGAGCCTGTCGTCTAGCGTCATGTCTTGCACAGGATGCAAATAAAGTGAAATACCCACCACTTTATTTAATTTCTCCTGCAGCCGCTGGATAATTTTTGAAGCGCTGGCATGACGTTCATTGATTGGTTTCAAGGTAATTAAAATGCGTCCGCTATTTAACGTTGCATTGCTACCATCAATGCCAATGAACGACGACAAATTTTCAACGGCAGGGTCGCTTAAAATAATTTTCGTCAAGGCTTGTTGCCGTTGCGCCATACGCTCAAATGAAATGGAAGGCGACGCCACCGAAATCCCTTGAATAATGCCATTGTCTTGCACCGGAAAAAAATCTTTCGGGATAATATAAAACAACAATCCAGTAATAAATAATGTCGCTGCTGCAATTTGCAAAATGAATTTCTGTTTTTTTAACACCCATTTTAAAGAAGAATCATAGGCGGATAATAATTTATCAAAATAAAGTTGGCTATGCCGTTCAAACACACTGATTTCTTTTTCTTCCCGTTTATGCAACAGACGTGCACACAGCATCGGCGTTAATGTTAAGGATACAAATCCAGAAATTAAAATCGTAATGGAAACAGTCATTGCAAATTCACGAAATAATCGACCAATAATATCACTCATGAATAACAGCGGAATTAATACTGCGATTAAAGATACGGTTAACGAAATAATCGTAAAAGCAATTTGACGCGACCCTTTGAGCGCTGCTTCCAATGGCGCATCACCCGCCTCAATGTAACGCGAAATATTTTCGATCATCACGATAGCATCATCAACAACAAAACCCGTTGAAATGGTTAAGGCCATTAACGTTAAATTATTAATACTGAATCCCAATAAATACATCACGCCAAATGTGCCAATTAATGACACAGGGACAGTAATACTGGGAATAAAGGTTGCGCGCCAATTTCGCAAGAAAAGAAAAATAACCATTACCACTAACGCAACGGCCAACATCAATTCAAATTCTACGTCGGCAATTGATGCGCGAATGGTCTGAGTTCTATCTGTTATTATTTTTAAATCAATCGCTGTTGGAATAGTTGCTTTTAACGCAGGTAATAATTTTTTAATTTCATCAACAACCCCAATCACGTTTGCACCCGGTTGACGTTGGACGTTAAGAATAATGGCAGGCGTTGTATTCATCCAAGCTGCTTGCTGGACGTTTTCCGCTGAATCTACCACTGTTGCAATATTTTTCAAATAGACTGGCGAATTATTCGTGCTGTTATAAGCCACAATTAAAGAAGCGTATTGATCCCGCGTGAGCAATTGATCATTTGAATTAATGGTATACGCCAATTGCGGTCCATCAAAACTACCTTGCGCTGCATTCACATTAGCAGATTCAATGGCAGAACGAATGGCTTCTAATGAAATATGATTGGAAGCCAACGCTGCTGGATTCATTTGTATTCGTATCGCCGGACGCTGTCCGCCACTGATGCTCACCAAGCCGACGCCAGGTAATTGTGAAATCTTGGGCACTAATCGGGTATCTGCAAAATCTTCAACTTGCGGCAAGGGAAAATTATTCGACGTTAATGCGAGTGTCATAATGGGTGCATCCGCGGGATTCACTTTGTAATAAATCGGCGGATAAGGCAACCCACTGGGCAAATAGGTTGCCGATGCATTAATCGCTTCTTGCACCTCCTGCTCTGCAACATCTAGCGATAAGCTTAAAGCAAACTGTAACGTGATCAATGACATGCCGTTTGAACTGCTTGACGTCATTTGATTTAAACCTGGCATTTGGCCAAGCTGTTGTTCGAGTGGCGCTGTCACGTGTGATGCCATGACGTCCGGGCTAGCACCCGGGTAGGTTGTGACAACCTGAATGGTCGGGTAATCCACTTGTGGCAATGATGAAACAGGCAATAAAAAATAAGCCATCATGCCCGTCAAGACAATCGCAATCATTAAGAGCGCAGTGGCAATAGGGCGAAGAATAAAAAGACGTGAAGGGTTCATATACTCACTTTCGCACCTTCGTATAATTTATCCGTTCCTTCTGTAATCACTATTTGGTTCGCACTTAAGCCTGATGTGATCACTGTATTATCTGAGTAAGTTACGCCTGTTTTAACTGGTACATTGCTCACAGTGTGATTCGCATTATAGCGATAGACATAAGGTCCCGTTGCGCCTTGCTGGACTGCTGCAGTTGGGATAAGCAATGCGTTCTTTAATGTGGTAACGCGCAAATCTATATTCACAAACTGATTGGGAAATAACAGATGGTTTTTATTTTCAACCCCCCCTTCCAACTGAATTGTGCCTGTTGTTGTGTCGATCTGGCTATCAATCGCCACCAGTACGCCTGTCGCTAATAATTGAGTTTTATCGCGATTATAAGCATCCACTTCTAATTTTTTTCCTGCATTGAATTTTTTTGCGATTGCAGGCAAATCATCTTCCGTTAATGGGAAATATATCTGCATGGGTTCAAGTGTAGTGATAACAGCAATACCTGCCGTGTCGGATGTTTGCGCAAGATTGCCTTGATCAACAATGCCAATACCAATTTTACCTGAAACAGGTGCGGTTATTTTACAATACAGTAAATTGGTTTTAGCTGCATCCAATTGCCCTTGATCGATTTTAATTGCCCCTTGATCTTGCTTGACCAAAGATTTTTGCGTTTCAAGTGTTTGTTGTGAAACAGCGCGCGTGCGATATAAATTAATGTAACGCTTTAAGTCTATTTTTGCGTTATCAAGCAAGGCATTGTCTCGAGCCAATTGACCTTGAAATTGCAGTACTTGGGCTTCATACGGTCTTGGATCAATTAAGGCTAACACATCCCCTGCTTTTACTATCTGACCATCTTGAAAATACACATGTTGCAATATGCCGTTAATTTGCGTTTTAACGGTAATAGTTGCAACTGCGTTAACAGTGCCAATTGCGGAAAAATAAACGGGGACGTCTTGTGTTTTAACGGCTGAAATGGCGACTGATATTGCTTGCTCTGCTGGCTTTTTATGAAAGAAAATACCGAAAGCGACGCGCATCAACAAAATAATGATAATCGCAATCAGCAATAGCATTAAATTGCGTGTTGTCGACGTTGATGGAGAGGTGTCAGGCATCGAAAATCCATTTAAACAGTATCAGAATCAGTGTGCGTTTTCGTTTTATTATACTGACACTGTCGGCCGACACTGTCCACTGACACTATCAATTCGGAATCCTACAACACATGGCACTTTATGTCCGGATGTTACTGCAAGTGCCAGCTATTTTAGTTTCTACGACCTTGCATCTGCAAAAACTGATATGGCTATCAATATTGCTGCCCCCTGAAAAATTAACGCTAGCGCAGCGCAGCGTTATTTTGTCGGCGATCGGGAAAGAAAAGCTGGAAAAGTGGATGCCAGACGAAACGGAACGAGCGCAGTTCATTACAAACAACACGCCAGCGCGAGCAGCTGCAAATGCACAGGGCTTTTTTAAGGCATCCCCTGGAGAAGGATCACAAAATACCGCTGACTTGCCGCCACAACCGAAATCGTGAGTCTCAGGGTGTCCCTGCGGTAATGTGGGTTGCACACATTGCGATGCAGTTAATGCGCGAGAGAAGGCGTAATTTGCACGTTCACACGCAGCCTTCCGGCTGCGTTTCTGAGCTGTTTGATCAATCTTGATTGGGGTGTATTCATTCATTCCCTGATTCGCGCGCCAACAATTCACTCAGCACTGTTTGTGTTGAACGATTTTCGTAGAGCACAGCATACACCTGCTCTGCAATCGGCATTAATACTTTGTATTTTTGCGCCAGCTGATATAGCTGTTTCGCGTTGTAATATCCTTCAACCGACTCACCGATATCTGCCAATGCTTTTTCAGCAGATGCGCCCTGCCCAACTGCCAAACCAAAACGGCGATTACGCGATTGATTATCCGTGCAGGTTAATATCAAATCACCGACACCCGCCAAGGACATCGCTGTTTCAGGCAAGCCACCCAGCACAACACATAAGCGCGACATTTCAGATAAACCACGGGTGATCAATGCACAGCGGGTATTCGAACCAAAGCCCATACCATCTGAAATGCCGACAGCAATCGCCATCACATTCTTAACAACACCACATAATTGCACACCAATAAAATCACTGTTGAGGTAAACATGAAAATACGCATTATGAAAACGCTGAACAAGCGAATCTAGAAAATCGCGATCATTGCCCGCTAAACTCACCGCCGTCGGCAAATTCAATATTACCTCTTTTGCAAAACTCGGACCTGATAAAATGGCAATGGGTGTTTTGGGTGAAAACACCTCATAAACAATTTGATGCAAAAATCCAGCCGTGTCTGGATCTAATCCTTTCGTTCCCCACATCACACGAACCGTCGGCGGCACCATTGTTTTTAAGCGTGTTAATACGGCACGAAATGCATGGCTTGGCACAACCAGACAAATATCTGTTACATCACGAACAGCGTCTTCTAAATCTAATTCGATTTTTAATGACTCAGGCAATGCGACACCCAAAAGTGCGCGTTCAGATTGCATCATGGATAATCGCTTCGTGTCGTGATCCCATAATCGTACTGCTTGACCATTACGCGCTAATAAAACCGCCATCGCGGCGCCCCAAGCGCCTGCGCCGAGAACGGCAATGGGTGAAGCGTAATTGTTGTCCATAACGTTTCCTGTTTAATTATCGTCACTATAACTTTGCAATTAATGATGTTTTTTTAACTGATTGCAGATTCCCGATAACTGATCCCCAACTAGTGCTTCGCTTCTTTTTGTGATTGTTCATACAACGCATCAAAATTCACAGGCGCCAAA
>JAPLRF010000041.1:2995-59599 GCA_026399315.1 Gammaproteobacteria bacterium | reverse complement strand
GTTTGCACACAGCGCAACGCACTTGACGAGCGAGAGAATGATCAGCTGGTTTTTGTAAAATTAACCATGATGAAAATAAGAAATATTTTGCGCGTTCGCACGGAGTCTTCCGGCCGCGCTTCCGAGCAGTTTAATAAAATGACACGTCTGATCTAAGTCTTTTGCCGCAGAAAAAACTAGAACATCGCGTTTCATTTTTGTTTTTATTTACGCGCAACGCCCGTTCTTTTCGCCGCTTCCATCACAGCAGCAGCCACCGCAGGTGCCACATCCGCATTAAAAACACTGGGGATAATGTAGTCGCGCGATAATGCAGTAGGGTCAACACAGTTTGCAATCGCATGCGCTGCGGCCAATCGCATTTCTGCATTAATGTCGCTGGCTCTGCAATCCAGCGCACCGCGAAAAATACCCGGGAATGCGAGTAGATTATTTATTTGATTAGGGTAATCACTGCGACCTGTTGCCATGATCGCGACATGCGGCAAGGCAATTTCAGGCATAATTTCAGGGTCCGGGTTGGCCATCGCAAAAACAATCGGGTCTTTATTCATGTTTTTTAAATCAGCTACCGTTAAAATATTAGCGGAAGACAAGCCCACAAATACATCGGCCCCTTTAATGACTTCTTGCAATGATCCTGATTCATTATTGGGATTAGTGCGTTGAACATATTCTTGTTTTGTAGCATCTAAATCAGTTCGGGAATGCGACAACGCACCACGACGGTCGCAACCAACAATATTTTTGACGCCTAATTCCATTAACATATTCGTGCACGCTGTTCCTGCAGCACCAACACCATTAAAAACAACTTTAATATCAGTCATTTTTTTATTAACCAATTTTAATGCATTGATTAATGCAGCAGATAATACTGCCGCCGTACCATGTTGATCGTCATGAAAAACAGGAATATCTAATTCTGCTTTTAATCTTTTTTCAATTTCAAAACACCGTGGCGCTGAAATATCCTCTAAATTAATCGCACCAAACGTGGGGGCAATATTTTTTACTGTTTTAATGATGTCTTCTATGTCTTTCGTTGCTAAGCAGATTGGAAAAGCATCAACATCGGCAAATTTCTTGAACAACATCGCCTTACCTTCCATCACCGGCATTGCAGCAAGCGGGCCAATATCACCCAATCCTAAAACCGCCGTTCCATCGCTCACAACAGCGACCATATTTTTTTTGATGGTTAAATTAAAGGCCTTTTCAGGAGAATCGTGAATCGCCATACAAACTCTGGCAACACCTGGCGTGTAAACCATTGATAAATCATCGCGGTGACTCAGTGACACTTTACTTTTAATTTCAATTTTCCCACCCAAATGCAGCATAAAGGTACGATCAGTTAAATGCCGAACGCTAACTTCAGGAATCTTAGCGACCGCATCCGAAATCGCTTGTGCGTGGTTTTCATCCATTGTGTCAAAAATGACATCGCGCGTTATGATGCCTTGTTCAATTTTAACGATATCAATTGCACCTATCCGTGCCTCCATATGGCTGATTGTCGTTAACACCTCAGGAAAAGCGCTGCCATGCTGCTGCATATTGATACTAATATCATAAGAATTGCTTGGATTGATCACCATAAAAAACCTTTTTATTATTGTGTTAATCTTTGTGATACCATTACATCATTCTCAATATTGGAGGAAATATTACAGTGACTCAGCCTTCTGTCAAGCTAAAAAAAGCACCGCAAGCCAACGAAAAAAGTACGTTCAAAAGAATTGTGCTCATTACTTTAGGTGTAATGCTGGGGCTGCTGATTGCGTGGCACTTCATTTTTCCTTTATTAAATATTTCTGTCGATATCACCGCTGATATCTTAGGCGTGGCTGTCGGAAGCGTGGTTATTATTTGCGTTGCGACACTGTTGTTTTTTATTTTCACCGGCATCGGTGTTTTTATTTTAGGCCTGGGTGTTTTTATCTGGACAATGCTAATGATCGCCTTATTTCCATTATTGTTTCCCATTTTAATTCCGCTATTATTGCTGATGTTTGTGATTGGTTTAATTGCAAAGAAAAAATAATTTCTCAAGGTTGTTTATGATTATTCTCTGGATTTTGTTTGGTATGCTGGGTCGCTTAGTGATTCATATTCCTAACGTGACACCGCTGACGTCACTTTGTTTGCTCGCCCCCAGTGTATTTTCAAGACGAAATTCATTTTTGATTATATTATCTGTTTTATTTTTATCAGATCTTTGTTTGCATTTTATTTTTCACTATGCTGTATTCGGTTATTGGACGTTGTTTAATTATTCTGGCTGGTTGGCTGTTATTCTCTTCGGATTTTTTCTCGGGAAAAACCCCGGCATACTTCGTGCGCTTTCTTTTACATTGTATTCTTCATTTCTTTTTTGGTTGTGGACTAATTTTGGCACTTGGTGCACAACAACGATTTATGCGCATACGACATTGGGCTTGATGAATTGCTATATTGCTGCATTGCCATTTTTACGCAATGCGGCTGTGGGATCGCTGTTGTGGACGACTGCGCTAATTTTAATGTTACGCGTGTGTTACGCGCCATTCGCTAACGCTCGGGGCGCTGAGCCAAATACATAGCCTTCTCAGTGACAATATAATCCATCGGCACATCCCAACTTTCTGGATTAATATCATTTATTTTTTGAAACTCATATGCAAGGCCAATTAACACAGGACGGTTTTGTTTTAATGCTTTCAAAGTAAATTCTAAATAACGATCGTAACATCCTGCACCACGACCCAATCGATTGCAGTGAACATCAAACGCGACCAATGGCACCAAAATAAGATCCAATTTGTTTGCAGATATCGATGATTGCCCAACAATAACAGGTTCTGCGATACCCCATTTATTTTTTTTAAATTGTATATAGTCATCAACAGCATAAAAAGATAAATTATTGTCATCTGAAAAAACAGGCAAATATAATATTTTACCTAATTCACGTGCATATTCCGCAATGGATTGCGCATCTATTTCATTTTCATGCGGCGCGTAATAAGCGATATGCTTGCTGTTTAAAAATTCAGACAAATGAATAACTTTTTCTGCAACTGATAAAGACGCATCCATCACATCATCTGGGGATAATAGTTTGCGTTCCATGCGAATTGATTTACGGCAATCAGATTGAAACAACATAAGAAGTGTTCTCCGCAGTCACATCATAAGCGCCGATTTGTGAACCCTGGGTTCAAAAATGGAAATCGGGGTGTTGCATCAGGTTTTTGTACAAGACAAAATCACAACAGCGCCACCGTAAACTTCCGAGCATATGCGTATCGGTTCAAAATGCGTGAACTTACAACACAATTACGGAGAACACGCAAATTATACGCATTCTCGCTAAAAATGCTATACAGTCATTTCCTCTTTCGAACCAATGAATTTTTGAATACGGTGTTGCAGTGATTTGATTTGCTCGTGCATCATATCCATATAATTATTATTTTGATTCTTAAAGGTCATTAATTCACGTGTCACATTCAATGCCGCCACCACTGCCAAGCGTTCAACGTTATTAGATTGGCTGCTCTGACTCATTTTTTTCATTTGTGAGTCCAAATAATCGGCAGATCCGCGTAGTTGCGCCGCTTCTTCAGGCGGGCATTTAATTTGATACGTACGACCATAAATTGTAATAGCAATAAGCTGATCCGAGTTGCTCATGATAATTCTTCCTTTATGTTTTTGATGATTTGCTTAACCTGCTTGGATGCACGCTGATTTTTGTACTGTAATCGCGTACGTTCTTTTATGTGGACCGCCATTTTTTGGCGCAGCGATACATTTTCGAATTGTAATGTTTCAATTAAATGCATCAAATGATCAACCTGAGTTTCAAGATGATTGAGTTCAACGGTTTTCATATATCGTCCTTGGATTTTATACTTAGTAGTTCATGCAACTTTACAACGCCAGCGTCATCATTTTCAAGAATGCCAACACATCCGACGACAAATCAGGGGATAGTTTAGCAAAAATTTCCTGATGATAATCATTAATCTGCTTAATTTCCTTCGTTGACAGCAAATTTATGTCAATTAATTCCCGAGCATAAGGCACTAGGGTTAAGTCTTTCAAACTATAAAATGGGCCGTCTCCCGTTAAACTGTCTTTAGCAGGCATTTTTTCAATTATTTCACATAAATTTTCGATACGAATGCCATATTTCCCCGCAAAATAAAGCCCCGGTTCGTTGCTCACAATCATCCCTGGCTTTAATGGCACACCGCTTGCGCCATAGCCAATTCGTTGCGGGCCTTCATGCACACACAAATAACTACCAACGCCATGCCCTGTACCATGACCAAAATCCATGCCTGCTTCCCATAGTGGTTTTCGTGCAAGCGTATTAATATGTTCGCCGCACGCGCCATCAGGAAAGGGTGTGTGCCGCAACGCCAAATGTCCTTTTAAAACCAGAGTATAATGTTTTTGTTGCTCTGCTGTTGGCACGCCCAAATGAAATGTGCGAGTAATATCCGTTGTCCCTTCAAAATATTGCCCACCCGAATCTAATAACACGATATTTTGATCGGTTATTTTATATTTTGTTGCGGGCATTGCATGATAATGCACAATGGCGCCATGATCGGCAAAACCACAAATCGTAGAAAAACTTAACCCTTTGCAGCGTTGATCTTCACGGCGATATTTTTCTAATTGATCGCTCGCTGATATTTCATCAACCCCATCACGCCAATGATTGTTAATCCAGAGTAAAAACTTCACAACTGCTATTGCATCAATGCGATGCGCTTCACGCATCCCTTTTAATTCCGTTGCGTTTTTTATCGCTTTCATCAATAAAATGGGTGATGCCTTTTCAATTAAAACCGCTTGATCCAATTGTAATTCCACCCACCAACTGGTGGTTGCAGGATCAACCCACACGGCACAATCTAGCAAACGCAAAGATTCACAAAATTGATCATACGGCAACAGAGTAATATTTTGCTCTGCAAAATAAGCCAAATCAGATTGAAGAATACCGTCTAAATCAACAAATAAAGTCGCTTCATCCATCGTCACAATTGCATAACTGATCACCAACGGATTAAAAGGAATATCATTACCGCGAATATTAAAAACCCATGCGATTTCGTCTAGCTGTGAAATAACCAATGCGTCTGCGGCAGCCATTTTCATCGCAACGCGCAGGCGGGACAACTTATCTGCTGCAGAATACCCCGTGTATTTTTCATCCAGGACGTGGATTTTATGGCATACAGGCGCAGGCTGATCATCCCAAATTTGATCAACCCAATTTTCTGGAACCGCTGTTAATGTGCCATGCACGCGGGATAAAGTATCAGCCCATTGACGGCGTTGCGACATACCAATAACCTTAGGATCAACGGCAACGGTAGCATTAAAGGCATTCTCGCCCAGCCAAGTTGAAACAGGCGCAGAAATGCCCTGCATTTGTTTCATCAACTGAAATTCAGCGTGATCTAATTCTTGTTCGGCTTGTAAATAATAACGGGGATCCGTCCATAAATAGGCGTTTTCGAGGCCAATTAGCGCTTCACCATATGAGCCTGTAAAACCTGTCAGCCAGTCTCGACGTTGCCAATGCGCCGGGACATATTCATTATTATGATCATCTCTTGTCGGCACATAATAAAAATCAACCGCATGGTTAACCATGCAACGACGCAGTTTTTCGAGTTTTTCTGAAACAGATGTCATTGAGCGACCCTTTATTTTATAACGAAAAATTATGTTACCATAACCAAAAATATTACTATATAACGTACACATCATGACAACAGAAAATAAAATCGTTATCGCCGGCGCCGGCCTTATTGGCACCAGCCTTGCACTGAGCCTAAAAAACAGCGCGGTATCAATTCAAATTCTTGAAAATCATTTACCTGAAATTATAACGCAATCAAACCAAGATGCTCGCCCGATTTCATTATCTTACGGCAGCGTCTGCACGCTAATGAAAATTGGCGTATGGGATGAATTAGAAAAATTTGCTTGCCCCATTTTATCCGTTCATGTTTCTGAAAAGGGGAAATTTGGTTTCACGCAATTCTCTGCTGCCGAACAAAAAGTCCCGGCGCTCGGCTACGTTGTACCTTTTTCACGGTTGCAATCTGCTTTGTATCATCAAGCGGCCATTCAAGAAAATATGACGCTCACCTCAATTCAATCGATTGAAAAAATAGAATCTGATTCAAACGGCGCATTCATTCACATTCATTCTGCGACAGGAAAATCAGTAATTCACGCTGATTTATTCATCGCTGCCGACGGAACCCACTCCACTTGCAGGGATTTACTGTCAATTGCACACACTGAAAAAGACAGTGGCGATGTGGCGAAAATATATCAATTACAATTATCTGAAAATCACAACAATATCGCGTATGAACGGTTTACAAAATTAGGTGTGCTGGCTGTTTTACCTTTATTTGAAAATACTAAAGCACAGCTGGTGTGGACAGCCACGCCTGTAATTTCAAAAAAAATAATAAATTGGACGGACGACACTATTTTAGAATTCTTACAAAATACATTTGAAGGGCGATTAGAAATTACCAGCGTTAAAAAATCAGCCCAATTTCCATTGAAAACCATATTGGCTGAAAAACAAATCGCTGAATCTGCTGTTTTATTAGGAAATGCCGCGCATACGATTTACCCTGTTGCCGCGCAAGGATTTAATTTGGGCTTGCACGATGTTTCAACATTAGTGGATATTTTAAATGATGCCTTGAAAAGCAAAAAGAAAATCAACGACCTTAATGTGCTAAAAAAATATGAAGCGGAAGTGAAAAAACATCAAGACGCTATTTTGTGTATTACTAATAAATTAATACCCTTGTTTGATTTGCCGCTGATTGGCTATTTTCGCGGATTAGGATTATTATCGATGGATTTAATTAACCCCCTTAAAAACAGATTGGCGAAAAGGACGATGGGGCTAAAGTCATGAAATCATACGACATAATCATCATCGGCTCTGGCATCGTAGGATTATCGCTTGCTGCCTTATTAGCAAAAAATAATTTTTCAGTGGCACTCATTGAATCAAAAAAACCTGAATTAAGCTGGAATGAAAATGATTTAACGGCGCGTGTCAGCGCCATTCATAACACTTCAAAAAAATTATTTGATTATCTGGAAGTTTGGGATTTATTAACTCAAAAATCTTATGCGCTCTTGCGTGAAATGGAAATCTGGGACCACACCCAAAATGCTAATTTACATTTTAACAGTTGTGATGTAAATGAATCACAAATGGGATGGATTATTGAAAATCGCGAAATTGTAAAAGTATTATGGGAAAAACTGCAAAAAAATCCTTGTATTGATTTTTATTGCCCTAATAAACCGCTTAAATTTGAAAGCAATATATTAACGTTAGATGATGGCAGCCAATTAAAAACCAATTTAATGATAGGAGCGGATGGCGCCAATTCCTGGGTGCGCTCACAAATGCCGATTACATTGCAAACACGCTCCTATCAACAAAAGGCGATTATTGCCGTTATCGAATCACAATATCCACACGACAATATCGCCTATCAAAAGTTTTTAACTACAGGTCCTGTTGCATTATTACCCTTGTTTCAAGCGAATCACACTGCACTGGTCTGGTCTGCGGATGATGATGTGAGCGATGATTTAATGAAAAAAACACAAGATTATTTTTCGCGCGCACTCGCCGACAGCACGGATTTTAAATTAGGGAAATTAAAAATTATTTCTGAACGCAGTCAATTCTCATTAACCATGCAACACGCAGAAGACTATGTTTCAACGGGTTTTGCATTGCTGGGTGATGCGGCGCACACGATCCATCCTTTGGCGGGCTTGGGTGTTAATTTGGGATTGATGGATGCCGCATGCCTAACACAAATATTAACCGAGGCCCGCGACAATAAGAAATCGCTAGGCGATTTAAAAATATTGCGGCGGTATGCACGGTGGCGCAAATCTGAAAACACGCCTGTGATTGCAGCAATGCGCGCCCTTAAAGAAATTTTTTCTGTTAACACGCCCTCATTTAATTTTATTCGCAGCTTGGGCGTCAACACGCTTAATCAATGCTCACCTATTAAAAATCAACTTATGCCCATCGCCATGGGGCAGTCAAAGGATTTGCCTGTTTTTTTACAAAACTGATATGCTGATCACTAGGAAGGGGAAAGGAATGTTTCGAAGTCTCATCAATGGAGTGCGTGAAGTGAGAGATGTAGCGGACTTTTTATTAAATGGGGTTACTGGCATTGCACTTGCGCTAGAAGGAGATCAGCCAACAGCAAACCAGTATCGCAATGCATTGCGGCGCGCTCAGGAGCAGGATGCCGAAAGAAGGCGGGCGGACGATTTGCGCAAGACACAAGCTCAACTGCTCGAAAAAACACTTCGTGCCGAACTTGCAGAAGCAAGTGCACGAAAAGCGTTAGCAGAAGCGTTGCTCAGGGCGCATCAAAGCCATCTGCAAACAATAAGAACGAAGCTCAATGAACAAGCGCTTCATGAACGTATTCAGCCGCTACTTGCCACAGAATGGCAAAAGCGCAGCGCATTGGCCAACAAGGAAGAGGCAAAACGCAATGCCATTCAATCAAAAGAAGAAGGTTGGGATGTTTCCGACAAGGATTCCTCTGATGACGACGATTTTGTACAAGTTACCCGCACCGCTCTAACAAGATAACAAAGAAATAGCGCTTTTTCGCTAGCAAAACATTGGCTTTTCTCGGTATCCTTACATAAAGCAATTAACAGTCCATTGGAGAGAATCATGCCAAGCACTAGAAATAAAAACAAATATGGCAATGTAAACGCGCAGAAAGAAAGAGACGCGAAGAACCTCATAAAAGCACAAGAACAACAAAAAGGGATTGAATTTACCGCAGCATTAAAAAAATACAACGGGAATCCATCTCGAACACCATCACCAACCAATTCAAATTGCTCATCATACGTTGAGGTGAATGGCCCTACAAATGATGGCGAATTTGACATGATGAATACAATGGCAACTTTCGCTTCGAAGCCCACTTCGTCAGCCGTCAATACCGGCTTTTTTTCTGCGAAACCAGCGAAACCTGCAGCTACTCAAGGCTGGGGATCTTACCTTGCGAGTTTTGTGCCAGGATTAGGCGGAAAATAATCATTAAGAATGGCTATGAGTGGACTCGAACCACCGACCCCAGCATTATGAATGCCGTGCTCTAACCAGCTGAGCTACATAGCCTTAATTGAAGAACGAAATTCTGGCGATTCCCGCCGGCAATGTCAAGCACCATCATCAATTGCGGCGTCTTTTAAATCAAAATCTCAGGAGATCTTACAATGGGCAAACAATTTGGTGCGATATACCTTATTTTAGGCACCTGTGTTGCCGGCGGATTACTCGGCTTGCCCGTTGTCACCGCACAGCATGATTTTGCCATTACCTCGCTCATGATTATTTCCGCCTGGATCTTAATGACCGCTGGCGCCTGGTGTTTATTGCAAGTGACATTAACCATGCCAACTGGTGCAAATTTAATTTCGATGTCACAAAAGACATTGGGCAATACTGTTAAAAATATCACATGGGGCGTGTATTTACTTTTACTCTACAGTTTAATTTGCGCCTATCTTGCTGCCAGTGGTGATTTATTGGAACATTTATTTCATGATGCGCACATCGACATCCCCCGCTTTCTTGCAACCATTATTGCAGCTGTTACTTTGGGCTCAATTGTTGTCAGCGGCATTCGCTTGGTTGATTTAATTAACCGCGGATTAATGACAACTAAAATAATTATTTGTTTATTGCTCATTGGTTCCGTCATGCCTTTTTCGCACTTACATAATTTAACATTAGGCAACACGCAATGGAGCAACAATGCCTGGCTTGTGGTCATTTGTGCGTTCGGATATGCAATTATTTTACCAAGCATTCGTGATTATCTGGGTAACGACAAAAAAGAATTAACCCGCGTTGTCATGATTGGCAGCTTAATTCCGATGATTTTATATTTTGTATGGATTGCCGTTATTCAAGGTGCATTATCACATTCCGCTTTAATTGCGATGAATAATTCTGCGCACACCAACTCTTCATTGATGACAAATATTGCAGCGCTCACGCATCACGGCCTTGTAAAGTCACTCAGTGTAATATTTATTTCCATTTGCTCAATCACTGGATTTTTAGGGGTTTCATTATGCTTAATGGATTTTTTATCCGACGGCACAAAAATTAAAAAGCAAGGCAAAAATAAATTGGCGTTGGGATTGTTTTCATTCTTGCCGCCAACATTGATTGTTATTTTTGACCCTGCTATTTTTATTCGCGCCCTTTCTTACGCTGGAATTTGTTGTCTATATGTTTTAATTATACTGCCCATAGCGATGTATATTTCAAACAGGATTCGCCAACAATAACGCCAGCAATTCATGCGGCTTTAGAAAAACAACATCTTTTTGTATGTGCTGAATAATTAATTTTTCAACGTTTTTATTAAGATGTTTTGTTAAATGGCCATGCATTTTGGAATCTGCAATAACAATCAGCTCTTGATATTTTTGATGCGTTCTCGCTTCGTCAAGAAAATGACATACTTCTAAAACGAATTGATCAATTTTAACTTCTTTGGGGTCCGTGTGTGGCGCATAGGAACCGCCTCCGCTGTGATCATTAGAATAATGGCCTGGACGATCTGAAACAATGTCCTTATTTTTACCTTTATTTTCAGGATGATGGATTTCTTCTAGCAAATCAAGCTGGTGATTTTTTTTAGAAAAGGAAAAAACGCGACATTCGTTTGAATTTAATAATAATACCCAGGTCATGTGCATCACTCCATTGAATTGAACATATTTCTATTCTAGTTAAAAATGACCGTGTTTGATATAGTGCACATCATATCAGTCACCGAGGGTTTTATGCTTAAGCAATTCGGCTCCGTCTATCTCATCCTGGGCACCTGTATCGCTGCAGGCATGCTCGGCTTACCTATCGTGACGGCGCAATATCATTTCGCATTAACGTCCATCATGATTGTTTCTGCGTGGCTGCTGATGTCCGGGGGAGCGTGGTGCTTATTACAAGTCAATATGACCATGCCAAGGGGCGCTAATTTCATCAGTATGTCAGAAGCAATGCTGGGGAAAACAGCAAAGGTTATCACATGGTTCGCCTATTTGATGTTGCTCTACAGTTTGATTTGCGCCTATTTAAGTGCCACCGGTGATTTATTGCAAACCTTGTTTCGCGACATGCATATTATGATTCCCCGTTGGTCTGCAACGACACTCTCCACAGTGATTTTAGGCGCAATTGTTTATCGCGGCATTCGCTCCGTCGATATCGTCAATCGATTCTTAATGAGCACAAAATTTATTATTTGCATGCTATTAATCGGCTCAGTCATTCCCTTTACCCACTTACAGTCTTTATCTGCAGGTAATTGGCATTTTACCTTTGGCGCATGGCTTGTGGTGATTACCTCATTCGGATACGCCAATATTTTACCCAGCATTCGTGATTATTTAGACAATGATAAAAAACAATTATCCCGCGTTATTTTAATTGGCAGCATTATTCCGATGATTTTATATTTTGTTTGGATTGCGGTTATTCAAGGCTCTTTACAACGTTTTGGCGCACACGGTTTAGTGTCAATGAATAATTCACCAAACACCAGTTCGTTATTAATGAACGAAATGGCGGCATTAACGCATCACGCTATTATTGAATCAATCAGCATTGCCTTTATTTCTATATGCTCTGTTACAGGCTTTTTAAGTGTTTCATTGTCATTGGTGGATGTATTAACAGATGGATTTAAGCGTGAGAAACACGGCCCCGATCGCATTTGGATTTCGGCGATTGCTTTTTTGCCGCCGACAATCATTGTGATTGTCGACCCTGCTATTTTTATTCGAGCACTGTCTTATGCGGGTATTTGTTGTTTGTATATTTTGGTGGCACTGCCAGTGGCGATGTATGTGCGGCAGCGAATGACGCGTAAAGTTAAATAATACATGTTCCTAAGCCATCATTTTAGTTCCCTCAACACCCGATTAAAAAAAGGAAGGCCTTCATCAGACGTAAAATTCGCACAATCTGCTTCAATTTTTTCACGCGCCTCGCTGTAATTCGACCAATCAATACTCGCTGTATATGCCTGCATTTGATTCATCGTTTTGCAATAGGAATGGAAATTACCATCGCGAGATGCCAGCCTTAATCCATTTAAATAATTATCACGACAAACCGACGGAACAATAATTTTATAAAGGTCTGATTTTACCAATTCCGAATTCATCATGATTCTTGATAATCGACCATTTCCATCATCAAACGGATGAACTTCTGCAATTAAAAACTGCATAAACAATGCTTTTTCCAAGCCATCACTTAATAATTCAAACAATTCAAATCCTCGACACAGTGTACCAATCACATTTTCAGGTGATACAAAATCCGTATTTCCTGCTTTATTTTGTTTTTTCTTAAATTGTCCAGGTTGTTTATCAGGACGTTCTTTCATTAAATACGCATGTCTTTCCTGTAATAATGTTAATAGTTCTTTTGCGTTTTTTGGCGTTACACTCATCTCTGAAAAATCATCACTCAAAGTGAAATGCGATAAAATATCATGGCTATCTGCATGTCGATGGTTAATTTCCTCACCTTTAAAAACTATATTTTCTGCTTCATCGATAATAAATTCAGTACCTTCAATAAAATTTGAAAAATAAGATTCAAAAAAAGCAACATTTTTAAATGATATTTTACTATATTGATAATGACAATTTTTAAATGGCTGTTTTTTAAGATAAATAATGAGATTTTCGAATAATTGAATTCTAGCGTTGTCATAAGGTTCTTTTTTAACAACACTTTTTGCGTAGTGTGATTTTAAAATATCCGAATCAGCGTGAGTAGATAATAGAGCCCCAATTAATTTGTTGAGTTTTTGATAGGCGGTGCGATACCCTAAAACATTTGCAATTTCTTTAGCTTCATCACGCAGATGACTAAGATATTTTTCACCGCGTAATTGCAATTCTTTCGCCAAGTAATTTTCAATTTTTTCAGCATCAAGTGTTTTAATTGATTTATAATGTGGGCTTTTTACTGCTGTTAAATTTTCTAATAGCATTCTTGCTGTATTGCTTCTTGCTAAATTCGGTAATACTTGCTCGATATAATCATGATGATTTCCTTTGATTACTTTAATAATTAAACCAGGCACTATAATTGTTTTGCTATATGTACTAATGATAAAAACAATCGATATTTTTTCAAACGGAATCAACTTTAACTCAGCGGCTGTTCTAAAACTGAGAATACCGTCAGGTACAATGTACGACACAATATCCATCCAGTGTTTTTTCACTACATCAACAATCGTCATTCGCAGATCATCGGTATAAATTCCGCGATAAATGCGACGTATTTTTCTCTCTTTGCATAATCGAGAGAAGTTTTTGGCTTGGTTGATGTCTTTTGCAAACAGTAGGTTGGCCATGAAATGCGAACTCCAGCTCATTTCATACGATTCTATGCGAATTCCAGCACATTATCAACCTATGAATGCGAATTCCAGCACACCTTACACATTAAACCGAAATAAAATGAGGTCGCCGTCTTTCACGATATAATCACGACCTTCTTGTCGCCATTTGCCCGCTTCTTTTGCGCCCGCTTCACCGTTGTATTTCACATAATCTTCATATGCCATGACTTCCGCTTTAATAAAACCACGCTCAAAATCAGTATGAATCACGCCTGCTGCTTGCGGGCCCGTAAATCCTTTTTCTATTGTCCAAGCTCTTGCTTCCTTCGGCCCAACTGTAAAATACGTTTGTAGGCCTAATAATTCATAACCCGCGCGAATTAATTTATTTAATCCAGGCTCAGCAATACCCGCACTTTCCATAAATTCTTTTTTTTCCGCTTCAGACAAATCAATTAACTCTGATTCAAATTGCGCGCACAATAAAACAATTTGCGCATGTTCTTCATCCGATAATTTTTTCACAAGCGCTGAATATTGATTGCCTTGCAATCCTGCTTCATCGACATTCGCAACATATAATACGGGTTTTGCAGTCAATAATTGAAACCCATCTAAATATTTTTTTTCCTCGATTGTTAATGTTAATGCGCGGACTGATTTTCCAACATTCAATTGTGCTTGCACGCGTTTTAATAATGCATCCGTTTCTAAAGCAGTTTTATCGCCGCGCTTCACGTCTTTTTGATTTTTTTGTAATGCTTTTTCAACGGCGTCTAAATCAGCCAGCGCCAATTCCAAATTAATCACTTCAATGTCTGACAAAGGATCAATTTTCCCAGCAACATGAATCACATCGTCATTATCAAAACAACGCACGACATGCACGATAGCTTGTGTTTCACGAATATTGGCCAAAAATTTATTGCCCAAGCCTTCGCCTTTTGAAGCACCCGCAACCAAGCCTGCAATATCAAGAAATTTAACGGAGGTGGGAACTGTTTGTTGTGATTTTCCAATCGCAGAGATTTTATCCAAACGCTCATCAGGAACAGGAACAATCCCGACATTCGGCTCAATCGTACAAAAGGGGAAATTAGCCGCAGCAATGCCTGCTTTTGTTAACGCATTGAATAAAGTCGATTTACCGACATTAGGAAGACCGACGATGCCGCATTGAAAACCCATAATATACTCTCTATTTTAAGATTAATGCGCGCAGTATACGCGGTACAGGCTTCCATGGAAAGAAACACCCTATCTTCACAGGGTAAACGCATCTTAATTTGGCTCATGACCGAAAGCGTATATTGATTCTAAATAGCCGAATAGCGTGTTTTTGCATTAAGTGAGTGAATGAGTACGGAAGCCCCGATTCGCACTCCGCTCACGCGGAGGCTTCCGTACGCATTCACTAGCCCGAAAGAATAGCAGCATCACGCTTTGTAAATAAATCATTACATTCTATTCAATGCGCATTTGCTGTTATGAACAAAATTAAGATGCGTTTACCCTGCTATCTTCAGGGGCATCTCCAAAAAAATCTACTTACAATGCTGCAGGTTTGCAGGAATCCGATGACGACGCGGCAGCAGGCGCTGCTTGAATACCACCAGCTGCAGCAGTAAAAAACGCAGGGCCAGCAGCAACGAGACGACTTTCTTCCTCATCGATGATTTTCTTCTGTATATCATAAAAGCGAAGCATTTCACTCGCATCACGATCTTCTGTCATAAAAACTTCACAGAACTCCGTCTGAATTTTCATTTTTAAAGCGGCAAAGTTTCCGACTTCTCCTGGGTCGGAACGCATAATAGATAGACGAATAACAATTTTTATATCTTCTTGCATCTGGCCCTTTAATACCTGTTTCTCTTCATAGCTCAATTTCTGATTTTTCATGTAGGATTGATATAAAAAACTTCTTTGAACATATAAAAAAGACAAATAGTAACCATCGTCAATTTGAGAAAATCTTTTTTCATGGTTAATATATTCAGAGAGCGTTACTATTCCATCATAAGAATTCAGCAATTCCTTTGCACGCGATTGTTCTTTTTTAACTGTTTCTGCTTTAGCTCTACCTAATCTAACCAAGCCCTTGCTTGCCTTCGCTCGAAAAATACAGGCCAAAAGGTTCTTCGGATCAAATCTAATAATAACGTCTGCAAATTTAATCGCGGTACTGAAGTCTCCGACCCTAAAGGCACTCAAGATAAAAACATTACATACATCAAACATGGCTGACTTTACAGAAAGAGAAACTGCCGGAAATTCCGCTTGATATATTCCCAAAGCGCAATCAAATTGTTTGTAAGCGCGACTCTCCCAGTAAATTTTTTCTTTATATATAATCGGATAGTGTGAAAAATAGATTTTAGCAATTATCAAATGCGCATATAAATTTCTTGCATCTGCTGCAATAATTTTTTCAGCCTCTTTTACCAGCTGAAGAAATTCCTTCAAATCGGGTTTTTCATATCGCAAATTCTGATATTCCATTCTTCTATAGAAAACTAAAAGTGCCGTTTCAATTTCTTCCATCTCCTTTTTCTTTATCTCTTTTTCTTCTGCAGGATTTTCTCTCACCGAACACATATCATCAGCATGGATCCTCTGAAAAAACATTTCCTTTTCTGATGGCGATGAAAACAGCATTTCACTGAGATAAAAACTATCAGAAATACCTTTGGCAAGTAATATAAACTCATTTTTATTCAGAATCGACATGGATTCTCTTAGCAGATCATCACCGCCATTCTGAAAAAGAAAATAAATATTAACGAAACAATATAAGGAGAAATACCCTAGAGAACAAATATTAGTATTACAAAATTGCATAACCTGTTTTGTTTTTTCATGACACGCTACAGAACCTATAGTGGTTTTAAATGCTTCCGCATCACGATCAGCGGTTAATTTATTTTTTCCGCCAAGCATACATAGTCGAAAATACAAAAGTGCTGGGCATATCGCTAACAAGGAAATGCCATCTGAAAGAGCGGAGGAAGACAAATCAAACTCACCTCTGTTGAAATGATACTCCGCCACAGAAAAGTAGGTAGCCTCTATAAAAACAGTAATAACCGTATCTGATTTCAACGGATTCCTTCTGAAAATTTCAAGAACAACCAATTCGCATCGGTGGCGAATTAGGCAATCGTCTTTTTTGTTTTTCATGGATTGAATAATGCCTAGATACGCATAGAAACTCCCTCCTCTTGTCAGCTTAATCAATTGCTCAGACATAACTTTAATGGCATCAAAATTCGCTGTTAGAACGCAATTCAAAATATCACCTTCAAGCTTAGCAGTTAAAATTGCTGCTTCAGATGACTCGGTTTCAGCCAAATCAATGGGCTTAGATGACGCTGCAACAACTTGCTCAACAGGCGGAGATGGTTTTTTTTCTTTTGGCTTTTTCTCAATAGTTTCCCTAAACTCATCCGGCGTTTTATTGCTTTGAATAGCATTGAATATGCCAGTGACAAAACCATAATTAAAATTAGTTTTACCGGTTTTTATACAGTCAGCGATTAAATTAAACCAGGATTCCTGTGTCGATTCTGACATCGCCAACAATGCTTCTATGATACTAGACACAAGCAATAATCGTTTTCCCAATGATGCTGCATCACTCGAAAGCGTTTGAATGATTACTTTAATCTGCCCCTGCCTTTCCGTGGATGAAAATAATTTATCGCTACATAAAATATCTTCCGCTAGAATATGCACGTTTTTAATATTTTCTGCACAATATCCTTTAACCACCTTTATCCATTCCATCGGCGTCGAAATAACATTCTCAGCTGATCTTTCAACTGTTAATTCAGATTGCTGATCGGAAATGCTGAAAATTAATGTCTTTAAAAACTCAGGGATAATATTATCCATGACAATAATATCCTGCTTTGCGCGTGTTATGGCGGTGTATAGCGCCAATATTAAATTACGTGCGGTATCGCTCGGTGTTTCTTGACCTTTTTTTCGGCTAAAAACCATCATTTCACCATCATCAGCAACCATGTTTAATTTGGCTATTTCAGACAAAGAATGTGCTTCAGATGAAAAAAATCCATAAAGCAAAACACGATTCCATTCTAATCCTTCGGATTCCGATAAACGCAAAACACCCACACCTGGAAATTTATTTCTGACATCAGCGATATTCACATAATCAGGAATTAAAATAATGCTGCTGGCATCACGCGCAATAGCATCAATCTGCTGCTGATCTTCTTCCGTGGTCACAGAAAACCCCCCCGTTAAATCAACAGATTCGCCTACCAAGCCATAGGTTGTTTCTCTTTCGCGCGAACCCCAATATTTATTTTCAAGATACAATAATTTATTTGCCAAATGCGCTATTCGATACGCATTTCGATAACTACTATCTAAAATGCGAGTTGTGTCATCTAAATTAATGTCGAATCGTCTCAACATATCATAAATGGGGTCAATCATTCTCCGACGCTGCTTATAAGCACTTTGATGCGCATCACCGGTTAGAAACCAGTTGCTTTCTTTTGGATTTCTGAGCAATGAGAATAATAAATGTAGCTGCCACGGATGCAGTCGCTGCACTTCATCTGCAACCAGCGCATCGATCAACAAATTCTCTGAAATAGTGTTTTCGCTTCTTGCTGTGCATACTGCAGAATATAATTGGTGCGCTCGAATATGCGGCTCATAATAACCGTTGGCTTTTAGGTAGTTCACATACGTTTGAAATAACGCATGTATTTTTGCGCGTTCTTCTTTTTTAAATGAAGACTCATCGACCCCCAAATCCGCATATTCTGCTACGTTTAAAAACGGTTGTTTTGCATTGCGCGTTGGCTGAATAATCACTTGGGTAAATTCAGAATACAACTGAATTAAATCAACTGCTGATTTTTTTTCTTTTTTTGTTGCTTCACGCGAGGGTGTAATGGATTCTTCGGCCCATCTTAAGAAGCCATCAAAATCAGCTGGACTAAAATCATGTTTATCTTCGTTTTTTTCTATCGCACACACTGGAAATGCCGCAGTGAGTTTTTCATCAAGCGCAACCCATGAAAGGGTTTTAATGCGCTCATCGTCATCGCCATCATCATCCTGCATAAAAGGCGCTAAATTCTTTCCAACTTCAGCGCACAATCGCGGGGACAGCGTAACATACACAATATTGCCGCTTTTATTTTCTTGAGCCCGAGCTGCCAACCATTCGCATGCTGCAAATGTTTTACCCCCACCAGCAGGCGCCAACAGAATAGTGCCTTGAGTTTTACGTGAAGCAATATCGTATTGTTCTGGCGTTAATTCACAAGGTTTTCCATTGTATTCTTTCAAGTGCCGTTTGATTGGCGCCGTAATTTGCGCGAATTGCTGCGCATCATATTCTTCTTGCGACGCTATTTCTGCAATTTTTGAATTGATGTAATCAAGCGTGTTTTTTTGCGTTATTTTGCAATCTTCTTGCAACACGGGTATTTTTCGATTGTCGTGTTCCCACATCACATCAAGCAAAAATAGAACCCGCGTTCCAATTGCCGTTCTACCTTCCGAATAAACCAGGCGATGTTTTTCACTTAGTCGAGATGTGCAAATGTGGATACCCGCGCACAGTGAATATCTTTTTTCAGTCCCTTGCAATTCAAAAGAGGCTAATTTTCCAATAAGGAATTTGCCATGCTCTTGATGGTCTCTTTGGTCGGTAACGTTTGAATGTTCAATGATAATGCCGCGCATGATCTCAATTTCCAGTATCTATTTATGTATCCGCTCGAAATTTCAAGGCGACGAAAATAGTATTGCTCCGATTGAAAAGTGATCCCTGATAACCTCCCTCAACAGCAATAGTATTGGTATCACCCTGCAAATTGGAGCGGATGCCTATTTATCATATAAGAGAATTATATCAGCCGTTTATTAACGAAAAATTAAATGCCTCCACTCTATTTTTCATGGCGTAAAAGGTTGTTCGCTGGCACGGACAGTGACAATTTTTCAAACGCGAGTCTACTTACCTCAGCTACCCCAGATACGTAGTAGCACAAGCGTTTCCGATATCCGCTGCGGACAACTCCTTTCGAAGGATTATGGAAGTTTGTGTATGTCCCGATTAAAAAAATCGCAGACGGTAAAATAACGCAAGAAACTTGCTATTTTAGGAAGCTTCTTGCAAAAACTATAAATAATCTCGCATTTTTTGTACCACATCATGAAAAAATTCTTTTCTCCATAATTTTAGCGAAGTTTGTTGGTGTGATTTTATAAAAGGCATGACATCTTGCATCGCGCGCGGCCAATCTATTGTTCCTATTTTTTTATTTAACGCATCCACAATCCATTGTGCATCCACATTACAATGTTGATTTTTCCATGGCCCATTTTGATGTAGCGCATTTTCTAATAATTCATAATTAATTTTTGTTTTTTGTGATACATACCAAATTAAATCATACCAGTCTCGACCTTTAACGTAATTTCGACATAATAACGCATGTAGTTTTCCGGAAAATGAACTCTCTGGATTTTTTGCAGTAATACTAAAAGGAGAAGGAAAAAGAAGTTGCTTAATTTCTGTGATTGCACCCAGCGGTGGATTACTATCGACTTCCAATTTAATAAGCATTTTCTTAACCGGTCCAGTATTTTTAAAAACCAATACTTTTCCAAGGGAATCATCTTTTAAAAATGCTTTTTTAATGGCGTTATTTGCTTTTGAGCGATCTTGAATTTCAAAATCATAACCAAATGCACGCAGTCCATCTGTAACGTGATTTAAATAGGGTAGCAATGAAAAATTAACATTTGGTTTCAGCAATGCAAAATCTAAATCCTCTGAAAAACGCTGCAATCCATATAGAATACGAAGCGCAGTTCCTCCATGAAATTCCGCTTTAGAAAAGAAATCATGTCTGCTTAATTCCATTAAAATAATTTCCTGCGTAATTTCTCGAAGCGCTTGCTCTGTTTCAGTATTAGTTTCACACTGATACGTTGCTAAACGGTGTTTAATAATTTCAAGACTCATCAATCAACTCCTTTGGAATAACATCAACAAAAAGTGAGATACGACTAGAACGATAATATTTTTTAAAATCAATCAGTTTTGTTCGTGTGATTTTTGGTAGTTCAGATGATTCAATACGAAGACTTCCTTCGACCGGCGAAAAATCAGGCCAATTTTCCTTTCGGGCGTAAATATAATCTAACAATGCTTTCCATGGTGATGCCATTAAAAATGTATTATTGCCTTCTTCAACATAATCGACCCCAATAAAAAACTTATCAACAGGTAATCGATTATATGAAAAATCTCTCAGCGACCCTCTAAAGGTTTTATTGCGTAGGATGCATGCCGATGTTGTCATATAAACAGCTTCAGGGATTAATCCGTGATATGACAGTGCAGATTCAAAACTAATATAAGAGGGGCCATAAATAAATTGTGCGATTTCAAAGAGAGATAAGGATTTAGCCGCCAGTCTTTTCCCGAGGCAGAACACACCGCGCTTTAGGCGAATCAACTGCCCTTTTGTAACCGCACGATTGATACGTGCAGAATAACTGTCAGCCGTACCGCCCAGCAACTGCGCCAATTGAGACTCTGTCACCACAAGCGCAGGATGATGCCAAAGTTTGTCTTCAAGTAATGTACTCATAATCAGATTATAGCATGAAACCGTTAAAAATCGACGGTTTCATGCAAAAATATCAATCCGAGTGGAGTTGGCTGAAGGCCTTTTGAATTTCACCTGACAATAACGCTGGAATAACACAAACAGAATCTTCAATCGCTGTCATAATTTTCTTATGATCATCTTTACTGGGCGCATTTAAAACGTAGTCCACCACATCGTCGCGATTCCCTGGATGGCCAACACCCAAACGTAAACGATAAAAATCGGCCGATGCGCATTGTTGCATAATATCGCGCAAGCCATTATGTCCGCCGTGTCCGCCCGCTTTTTTTAGGCGTGCAATACCTGCGTCAAAATCCAGTTCGTCATGGACAACTAAAACATTTTCAATAGGGATTTTATAGAATCTGATGAGGGCTGAAACACTTAAACCACTTTCATTCATATAAGTAGTGGGTTTAAATAAAAAACATTTTTGATTGTTTACGGAGAATTCACCAAGCATGCCACGAAACTGTTTTTCAAGACGCAATGAGACGTTTTCTTTTTCTGCAAGGTAATCTACAAACCAGGCGCCCGCGTTATGCCGCGTTTTGGCATAAGTGGCGCCTGGGTTGCCGAGGCCGACGATGCAGTGGATTCCGTTCATTACGCACTTACTCCGCTGCGCTACGTGGGCGCTTCCGTGTAGCTTATTTCTTCGCTTTTTCTTTCGCTGCTTTTGCATCTTCTGCAGCAGTTTCTTCAGGTGTTTTTTGACCCGTAATAACGGTTTCAACCGCAACAGGTGCCGCTGTCGATTCTTCAACTTCTTCAGCACGCGCTTCGTGAATGCTCACAACCACTTGATCATGGTCCGCATCTAATTCATGCGCCAATGAAATATTTTTTGGCAATTGAATTTGTGAAACGTGAATTGAATCACCAATACCCAAGCCAGAAATATCCACTTCAATAAATTCAGGCAAGTTATCAGGCAAGCAGGAGATATCTAAATGTGCAATCAACTTCGACAATACACCAAGGTCTTTCAATCCAGGTGACACCGCTTCGCCAATAAAATGCAATGGTACGCGCATCGTTAATTTTTCTTTCATGTTAACGCGTAAAAAATCCATGTGCATGATTTTTGGTTTAACAGGGTGACGCATCAATGCTTTCAAGACTACTTTTTCAGCTTGCCCATCGATTTTTAACGTTAAAATATGCGAATAAACCGCTTCGTGGTCGAGTGCTTTAATCACTTTGTTATGAGACAAGGTAATAGGCATCGGTTCTTTGCCAGCACCATACACAATCGCAGGTACTTTATCTTCTAAACGCAAACGGCGTGCTGCAGGTTTACCTGTCGCTACTCGCGCTTGTGCTTCGAATTCAAATGAAACTGACATGACGTACTCCAATATTAATTTTAAGAACGGGTATTTTAACGATTTTCTGGGAGAATGCTATGATTTTTTGCGTTTTTCGCGCGAGGGCTCCCGCCCCCGCTTCTGTGGAATTTTAACTAATCTTCAAATAACGAGCTAACCGACTCATTCGTCGTAATGCGCGAAATGGTTTCTGCAAGCATGCCACTCAACGAGACTTGCTTAATTTTAGAACATTGCTGCGCCGCTTCCGACAAGGGGATGGTGTCCGTTACGATCAAGGCATCCAATGCAGATTGCTCTATGTTCTCAATCGCACGGCCTGACAGTACGGGGTGAGTACAATAAGCCGCAACTTTCTTAGCGCCACGTTCTTTTAACGCCGCTGCTGCGTGACATAAGGTTCCGGCTGTATCAACAATATCGTCCACAATCAAACAATGACGGTCTTTCACATTCCCGATCACATTCATGACTTGAGATTGATTTGGTGCTGGACGTCGTTTATCAATGATTGCCAACTCGGTATCATGCAAGCGTTTTGCAATCGCGCGCGCACGCACAACACCGCCAACATCAGGTGAGACAACCGTCAAATCAGGGTAATCAAATAAAACGCCTTGTTGTTCCAAAATCGATGGGCTTGCATAAACGTTATCCACAGGAATCGAAAAAAAGCCTTGGATTTGGTCCGCATGTAGATCAACCGTGATTAAGCGTGTAATCCCTACTTTCGCCATCATATCCGCAATCACTTTCGCTGAAATGGGAACACGGGAAGAACGAACACGACGATCTTGTCGCGCATAACCAAAATAGGGAACGACAGCGGTGATGCTTGTTGCTGATGCGCGACGAAACGCATCCGCCATCAACAATAATTCCATGGTGGTGTCATTACAAGGTGCACAAGTAGATTGGATAATGAAAACATCGCGACCACGCACGTTTTCCTGTATTTCAACGCGGGTTTCTCCGTCGCTAAACGTGCCGACCATGACCTTGCCCAAAGTTGTGCCTAAATATTCAACAACACGCTGTGCCAATATTGGCGTAGCTGATCCACTGAAAATTTTCACTTCTGCCACAAACGGTCTCCTTGAAATAAAAAAAGTATATCAAAAACACAGATAAATTATCAGGAATTTTGGACTGGGGATCTGGGATCGGTTTTCGTATTACCGAGAACTGATCCCCGATAACCGATAACTCAAATTGCTGGGGTGCCAGGATTCGAACCTGGGGATGCCGAGATCAAAACCCGGTGCCTTACCACTTGGCGACACCCCAATGTGAAACGCTATTCTACTTATTTCTCATGTTCTGTCAAATTGATTTATGACAATCTTCACAAACAAACCTGGCCGTTGCAAAATAAGCATCTGCGGCAAATCAATATCCCCATTTGTTTTGTAGGAACGATATCGCACTGTCCAACCCATTTGCTGCAATAAAATCAAATGCCCATACACATCATATTGTGCGCTAAATTTTCCTGGCACCGGCATCCCTTTAATCCAATCATCCAATGCGCTGATCGGCAATGACCAAGCCAATGCTTTTTGCATGAGTTTCTCAGGTGTTTTTGCGGTTATATTACGCGATCCATTTTTTGAAAGCGTCATTAAATTGGCCTTGCGCACAATCACAACACTATATAAATTCAATGCTGAACTGATCTCAATGCGATAATTTTTTGAATCGGATTGAAGCCAGGCATAATTTGCAATTTCCGCTTGCTGCCCCGTTTGCTGAATGCTAAATGCACCCCTGATTTCCCATTTGCTTATTTTGGCCAATTGCGCCTGGCGAATTGATGGTTTTTGAACTTGAAAAGTTGTCGATTCTTGCGGCACCTGAAGACGCACGCAGCCTGATAACAAGGTAAAACTCAACAACATACAAACCAATATGTATTTTTTCATTCCTCTGTCCATTTGGTTTCTCGGTGTGAAGTTGCTATCATACCGAAAAATGAGACATAAAAACACGCAGATAAAGTATTATGCCATCGGTATTCGGAATCAATCATCACACAGCGCCGATCGCCATACGCGAAAAATTGGCGTTTGATGCAACGCAGTTACCCAATGCGTTGCGCCATTTAATTCAACATCCTGCCGTTAACGAAGCGGTTATTTTATCTACCTGCAACCGCACTGAAATTTACACTAACGCAACAGACTCTGCTGTGTTGCAAGAATGGCTAGCGCATCAAAAAACATTTTCCACTGATAATTTCCATCATCACTGCTACGCGCATCATGATAAAGAGGCAATACGACACATGATGCGTGTTGCCAGCGGATTAGATTCAATGGTGCTCGGTGAATCACAAGTGCTGGGGCAAATGAAGCAAGCTTTTCACATTGCACAATCCGCCGGAACAATTGGAAATCATTTAAAACACTTGTTTCCGGCGGTTTTTTCAACCAGCAAACAAATTCGCACACAAACAGACATTGGCGCGCATCCTGTTTCAATTGCTTATGCAATCACACAAATATCAAAACATATTTACGATCAATTAACAGAATGTCGCGTATTATTAATTGGCGCAGGGGAAACAATCGAATTAGTGGCAACACATTTACACGGGTTAGGTGTGAAAAAAATAATTGTTGCCAATCGCACCGCAGAAAACACACAGGCACTGGTTGATACACTGCAAGTACAGGCAATAAAAATTCAAGATATCCCTGTATATTTAAAGGAAACGGATATTGTCATTTCTGCAACAGCGAGCCAATTGCCCATCTTGGGAAAAGGCATGGTCGAAAGTGCTTTAAAACACAGAAGAAATCGTCCCTTGTTACTAATTGATTTAGCAGTGCCACGCGACATCGAACCGGAAATTGCACAGCTGGATCGCGTCTATTTATATAACATTGATGACTTGCAAAGTATCATCGCACGCAATTTAAAAAACAGGACGGACGCAGCCAAGCAAGCAGAAACGATGATTGATTTACAAGCTTCGCTCTTTCTGCAAAAAATGCGTGTTTTTCATGCGCGACATATTATTACCGATTATCGACAACGACTTGAAAAAATTCGCACAGATGAGCAAAACAAAGCCATGCGTCAATTGCAATCAGGCCATGATCCCCGTATCGTGCTCGAACAATTTGGACGGCATTTAATTAATAAGATTATGCATCACCCAACGATCAAGCTACGAGAAGCAGCTTCAGATGAGCAGTGTGATACACTGCAGGTCATGAAAACATTTTTTGAACTGGAATAGCGAATGAAAGAATCACTCAAGCATAAGCTCAGCACCCTCTCAAATCGCTTCACTGAAATCAGCGCATTATTAAGCGATCCTGACATTATTAATCAACAAAATAAATTTCGCGATCTCAGCAAGGAATACGCACAGCTCGAAGAAATCGTAAAATGTTTTTCGCATTACGAACAAAACGAAAAAGGAATGATTGCGGCAGAACAAATGCTCACTGAAAATGATGCGGAAATGCAGGCGCTTGCTCAAGAAGAATTATCTACATTAAAAGAGTCACAAGCCGATCTCGAAAAACAATTGCAATTATTATTATTACCGAAAGATCCCAACGATGATCGCAATGTTTTTCTAGAAATTCGCGCGGGAACCGGCGGACATGAAGCCGCTTTGTTTGCCGGTGATTTATTTCGCATGTATAGCCGTTACGCTGAAACACAAGGTTGGACTTTTTCCGTTGTGTCTGCCAGCGATGGCGATCAAGGCGGCTACAAAGAAATTATTGTGCGCATCGAAGGACAAGGCGTTTATTCTCAATTAAAATTTGAATCAGGTGCGCATCGCGTACAACGGGTTCCGACAACCGAGGCACAAGGTCGCATTCACACTTCTGCTTGCACGGTTGCAATATTACCCGAACAAGATGAAATCGATGAAATTAAAATTAATCCAGCGGATTTACGCGTCGACACTTATCGTGCCTCTGGCGCTGGCGGACAACACGTTAACAAAACCGATTCCGCCATTCGCATCACCCATCTTCCCAGCGGATTAGTGGTCGAATGCCAAGACGAACGATCACAACATAAAAATCGCGCACGCGCGATGTCATTATTGTCTTCACGATTACTAAATCAAGCGCAATCCAAGCAGGCGGCAGAACAATCAGCACAACGTAAAAGCTTGGTGGGCAGCGGCGATCGATCTGAACGTATTCGCACTTACAATTTTCCGCAAGGGCGCGTCACAGATCACCGCATTAATTTAACGTTATATCAACTTGAAGATATCATTGAAGGAAAACTCAATTCGATTATTATTCCGCTTACGCGAGAATTTCAGGCAGAACAATTGGCGGAATTGGGCGGCGAATAATGCAGATCGTCCATTATCGCAATCTGATTACGCAACAATTACTATCAAATAGCGCAGAAACGCGGGCGGTAGCCTGCGTGCGATTTGATGCAGAATTGCTGTTAATGCACGCACTAAAGAAGACACGCACGCAATTATTAATTTCACTTAACGATGAATTACCGCCGGCCAACGAAGCAACGGTAAATAATTTAATTACGCGTCGCATGAGCGGTGAACCGATCGCCTATATTTTGGGTCATCAACCCTTCTGGACAATGGATTTAATTGTCACGCCCGACACACTCATTCCACGCCCAGAAACCGAATGCTTAATTGACTATATATTAAAGTACGGAGACGCGGGCGGAAGCCTACGTGTCGCCGATCTAGGAACAGGCACAGGCGCAATCGCCATCGCACTTGCATTAGAAAATCCAAACTGGAAAATAGATGTAACTGATTTTTCAGAAAAGGCATTATCCATTGCAAAACAAAATTCAAAAAAATATGCTGTGAAAAATATTGATTTTCATTTAGGCGATTGGTGCAGCGCATTACCCAATAAAAAATACGATATCATTATTTCCAATCCGCCCTATATTGCAGAAAACGATGCGCATTTATCAGCATTAAAATTTGAACCACAAAGCGCTTTAACTTCCGGGAAAACAGGCTTAGACGCCATCATCAAAATAACTTCCCAAGCAAAAAATTATTTAAATCATAGCGGCCTTTTAATTATTGAACATGGATTTGATCAGGGGTTAGCCGTTGCGGAAATTTTCAAAAAGAATAATTACATCAACATTGAAAATCACCGTGATTTATCAGGGAATTCGAGGTTTGCGACAGGAATCGCATGAATTTAATCTCATGGCGCGGTTCACACGCACCCTGCCGGGCGCGTTTCTGCGATAATCATATCACTCAACGCCTTCACCCACACTTCATCTGCGTTCAAGCAGGGAATTAATTCAAACGATTCACCGCCCAGCATCAACCACTGCGCGCGTAAGCGAATATCAATTTCTTCAAGGGTTTCAATGCAATCTGCAACGAACGAGGGACAGACAACAGCGAGCCTTTTAATATTTCTTTTCCGCAAGGCTTTAATAACATGATCTGTATAAGGACTTATCCATTTGGTGAAACCCAATCGAGATTGAAATGACACCTGGAATTGATTTTGATTTAAGCCCGCCTTTTTTGCAATTAACTCGGAAGAAACATAACACTGCTGACGATAGTGATGCGCACCAGGATATCGTGAGGGCAATCCGTGATAACTCATCAAAACAAATTCTGAATTATTTTTATTAAACGCCGTCTGAATTATATCCGCGAAAGAATGCGTGTAAAATTCTTGATTATGAAAATCACGGACAATTTTTAATTCCGGAAAGTGATTTTTATCATTGAAAACCAGATCTATATTATCCAATGCGGACTGCGTTGTCGCACTGGAAAATTGTGGGAACAAGGGTAATACAACAATCTTTTCGCAATTTTTATTTTTGAGAAATTCAATAGCGCTCGCCATGCTGGGATTTTCATAACGCATGCCCAGCGCAACAACATAATCACTCCCTAAATTTTTTGCCACCGCGTCTTGAAGCGCGACACTATTAACCAACAGTGGCGATCCATTGGGCGTCCAAACTTTTTGATAAGCGTGCGCAGAGAGCTTCGGGCGTTTACGTAAAATAACTTTTTGCACTAAAAAATCGCGCAGTATTTTAGGCAAGGTAATCACATAGGGATCAGACAAGAAAACATCGAGATATTTTCTCACAGCCTCTTCAGTCGGCGCGTCAGGCGTGCCGAGGTTAACAAGTAAAACACCAATGGGGTTTTTCATTATAATATCCAGCGCGTAATAACATTTTTGACTTGATCCACCGTAATCGACTCCATACAAAAACAATCATTTTTCCCATGACATCCAGGCACATTACAATTGGGATCTGTCACTAAAAATTTAGCCTTCTTCCCAATGGGTTTCCAACGATTGGGGTCTATTCCCTTTCTGAAAGGATATAGCCCCAACGCATGAATACCTAATGCAGCTGCCAAATGCAATGGTCCTGTCGAATTGGCAAGCAGCCCATCCGCACTGCGTATCAGCTGCATTAACTCATTTAAATTACACTTACCTGCCGCATTCATAACATGCGAACACTGCGGCATAATACGGTTGTAAATAATATTCGCCTCTTTTTGCGATCCCGTCACAATGATATTGACGCGCTCGCGTGGCAATTGCTGAATTAAAGCAATAAAATGTGAAACGGGCCATTCGCGTGTGTGGCCACTGGTAAAGGGATGAATAATTAAATTGAAGTGATCGGGTTTTATAAATGACTGTAAATGCGCAGACAATTTTTTTTCAAATCGCAATCCTATTTGCTCACTCAAATAATTGAGGTCATTGTTAACTTCTATATTTAATGGTTTTAGCAAATTAAGATTCAACTGTGCTTCATGCAAATTCGATTTTATACGGCTAAAATTCACGCGTTCATTACAGGTTAACCAATGATACAAACGCCGAGATGTGCCAATACGACAAGGTACGCCCGATTTTTTGATCAAGCGCGCAATTTCTTTTTTAGGAAACGCATGAATTGCCACATCAAATTGCTGCGCTCTTATTTCTTCAGCCGCATCAGATTCCTTTTTTAACGACAAAGCATCCCAACTGATAAACTCATCTACATTCGCGCAATGCTCCACGATAGATCGAACATAATCACGCGCCAGAAATGAAATCTTAACGCCCGGAAAGGAATTCTTGAGAACGCCCGCAAGAGGAAGTGTTAAAATCACATCACCCATATTATCGGTTCTGGAAATTAAAATATGCTTAATCATAATGTGCCTTATGGAGAGAACTGAAACAAACAACGGAAATTAGGGCGTAAAAATGCGAAACTGAAAATGAATGCAAAAACCCATTAAATAATCCACCAAATAGCAATGCAATTAACGTTGCTTGCATCAAACAACGGTATTGGCGCGGTAATTGCAAGGTTGTTTTTATTTGCATATAAAATGCAATAATCAAAACAATCAATCCAGCAACACCAAACTCCAATAAAAAATTCAAATAGATAGATTCGACATAATCAACCGATGGATTATAAAGCCTGTCTTTTGCAGGGATAATAATAGGCAGTTGCGTTTGAATGCCACCGGTACCATAACCAAACCAAGGGCGCTCTTTTATCATCACCTTGGATATATGCCATAACTCAATTCGTTGCGCAACGGCGTAATGATGGACTAACACAGCCGATTTTTTCTGCATTTGATTGTAATGCGTATATTCCTGCTCTATTTTTCTCACGCGAAAATTAAAGCTAGGTGACGTAAAAAAAACAAGGGTGATTAACAACACACTGGCAAGCCCGCTTAAAATCATGCCACGCCAACCGAATCGAATGACGCCCAAATAACACAGCAAAAGGAAAAATATGCCGTAGCCTGTTCGTCCCTGACTCATTACCAATATATTTATCGCCATCAATAGAAAAATAATCGCGTAGTAGACTCTGAATTTTTTTTCGAAAAGAAAACGATATGCGCAAATAAAAGCAGCCACATTCATCATAAAACTCTGCACGATATGATCAACAAAAACGCTTGAAATATCGTATTGCGGACGCAACAAATGAATTACATCTGAAAGTCTGACATGAGTAAAAAATTGAAATCCAGATAAACACAAGGTGACAATCATAGCGATCAAGAACAGATTGATCATGCGTTGACGCCAACACTCATCATTCACAATCATCATAAAAAATGGCGTCATCAACATCCAATGATGTTTTTGAATGTCTTTTATAATAAAATGTGAAGTCGATGTAGAATGAAAAATTCCAACAACAAACAAGGAAAAAAACAGCCAAAAACTCAAAGCCGCTTTATTATTTTTAATCTGATCCCATCGTTTATGCCAATCTCCCGATATCATCAAAAATAAAAATGCGCCAAAGTAAGTGATGCTGGTCAGCGAAACGCTGACAGGGGAAACAAAAAAACACGTGCTCAATAATAACAAAGCAATCCATTCGCTGTTTTTCGTACTTTTTTTGCTATGGGTTACTATCATCGCAAGGCACTCTTATGTTAAATTTTGCTCGAGTATATAATGACTCTGAATTTTGTGTCCAGCGCTGTAATGTACAATAAAAACGTAAATGGAAAAATCATGACAACAGAAACCCCACTTCAAATTGTTCTTGCCACCAGCAATGAAGGCAAAATTGCCGAATTCCAATCTATGCTGAAAATATTACCCATTGAATGGATTCCACAAAGCGAATTTTCCATTCCTGATGCCGAAGAAACCGGAAAAACATTTATTGAAAACGCCATTTTAAAGGCACGTCATGCAGCAAAAATCTCCGGCTTACCTGCACTTGCAGATGACTCTGGCCTGGTTGTTGATGCGCTCGATGGTGCGCCGGGTGTTTATTCTGCTCGATACGCGGGTGAAAATGCGACTTCAGATCAACGCAATCAAAAATTATTAGATGAAATGAAAGATGTCGACGATGGTGAGCGCGGTGCGAGTTATCACTGCGTATTAGCACTCGTTGAATATGAAGATGATCCAGTGCCATTAATTTGCCATGGTATTTGGGAAGGCTCCATTTTGCGCGCACCCCGCGGTAATAATGGATTTGGATATGATCCTATTTTTTATGTGACCAGCCATCATTGCTCAGCCGCTGAATTAACCACCGATGAAAAAAATCATATTAGTCATCGTGGGCAAGTGGTTGATCAACTGATTGAAGTGTTTCACGCAATGATTGAGCATAAACACTAATGAATAGTCACTTCAACGCGTCTGTTAAAGGCCGTCCCCATCGGATAATGGTTGCTGGCGATAGGGTGTTTTGCTCCTTCGCCGCCCACGGAAACAATGCTTGAAACACCGTCATCTTGAAGAACAGTTGTAATCGCATCAGCATAATGTCTTGATAATTTTCGTCGCGTTGGATTTAACCATACTTTGTCGGTATAGCCTGTTACCGATACTTTTGGATGTGCAAAATAACGCGTATAACGAACAATAAATTCCGCCAATCGATCTAAATCCTTATCTCGAGCGGGATTAAGTTCGCGCGTGTCATTTTCAAAAAAGCCATCCGTTGGAATCACAAACGTAAATCGCATACCCTGTTTAATCACTTGAATGCCAGAAGAATCAATATCCACAATTAATCTGCGCTCATGTGCTGTTAAATTTTGAAGGACGGGGTCTTTAACATAGGCAGGAACGGCATCATGCGCGCAACCTGATAACCCAGCAAATAATGCTACTAATAATCCCGCGCAAACAAAGGAAGTGATCCATTTTTTCGTCATAATAATTCCAGTAATTCTTTAAAAAGCTTCCCACATCAATTGTGTCGGCGTTTCCGCGTTTATTTTTAACTGATTAAACGTCAGGCTAATTTCCTGCTCCACTTCGGCACGGGAAAAACTATCAAACACAAAATAAAATAATTGATTAAAGGCAGCTTGATCTTCCTCAATCAATAAATCATTTTTTAATTCGCAATAATATAACATGCTAGCACAAGCATCCATTAATTGTTGTTGCGGCGTACGGCGCAACACACGCGTTTTAATTCTGGATTCATACAACATGCATTGTTCAATCATGTGCGCTTTTGCAATTTCTTCTTTGAGTAATTGCTTAATGTTAGTGGAAATTGAATCTGTTCGGTCGCCCAACAAAGCATAAGTATATTTTAATTCCGCAATAACGCGCTGATGCCACAACATCACTTGCGCTTCCAATTCTTTCACATTGCGTTTCGATAAACGACCATAACGTGATTTTGCCACCCACAAGAAATACAAAATAATATTGATATTAAAACCACTGGCGTGCTGCAGATGATATATGGATTGATTTAATTCGGGGTGTGACAGCAATTCACTGGTGAATTGTGTAAAAAGGCAGTGACGGTTGAAATCTTCCATGATATTCACCTTTTTTTGGGCATCTACTTCATTACATTAAATACCAAGACTCATTACTGTATGCGAAGCCTTTAATAGTATCAGTAATTATACTGACACCGATCCCAGACACTGACAACTGTTCTTATCATTCCGCATCAGATAGCGGATGTTCCGTAGCCATCAAGGATTCCAAGTGCGCAATAATGTCAGTGTAAAACCCCGGATTATTGGCTTGCAAGCGTTCTAAAATTTGCATCTGTAATTCGCATTGCTCAATCGAACCAAACCCGACAACCGTCACATTACAGTCACATAATTTTCGAGCCACCACTTCATCGAGTTGGTCGCGTGGATTTGTCGTCAACTGAATCGCTTCCAGTAAAGCACGAGACGCTTTTTGAGCGCGATGCACCACCTGACCGTTCTCAACATGATAGTTTTCTAAAAATGATTTTAAATAATGGCGAAATTCTTTGATGCCAGAATAAGAATAATAGCCTTGGCTCGGTATTTCTATATTTTCCTCGATATCAGCGATAATCGCCCGTCCCGTTTCAAACAAAGCCAAATCATTGTCGTAAATGGCTATATCACGCAATTTAAATTTTTGCAGTTTTGTCATACGCTCTGCTTGCTTTAAATAGCGGCGCAATAAAAAGCGATAATCAGCAATCGCTTTAACCATAGTTTCAGAAAAAATTGACATGAGTAGCTTGGCTCCTGTGAAGTAAAAAATTTGAATATCCTCATTGTACTGGATCAAGCTTAAGGTAATATTAAAGAAAATTAAATTTGATCGAATTTTACCCAGACTTGACGCACGCTCCAAAGCCACTTTGACCCAAATTAGGTCAAATTTTCAAAAAAAAAGGAAATAAAAATGAAAAAAATTAAATAAGCACTATACTGAAATGTATTGAATATACACAACGAAAAAGAGGGCATAATCATGAAAATGAACACAACCGTTTCTGCCATAACAGCCGCACTGCTTATTGGCGGCCTCACATTTAGCACTGAAAGTTTGGCGCAACGTTATTATGGGCAGAATTTATGCGGTTACGATGGTTTTAAATGCGTCAAAGTAACGCGAGGTGCAACATGGGAGAGTATGTTCTCCAATGCGCGCGAAAGAGAATTGGTCATGCGCCTCAATCGAACCAATATGCCGCTTCGTTATCGGACTTGGATCGTGGTTCCTAGCAATTTAAGCAGCATTTCAAACAACTCATTATCCCCATTTCCTGAACACCGCAGCACCGGCGGCAAAAAGGAATTAGTGGTGAATCTCACATCACAAGCATTTGGCGCCTACGACGCAGAAGGCAATCTAGTGCACTGGGGGCCTGTGTCAGGTGGACGCGGTTACTGCCCTGACGTTGGACACAGCTGCAATACGGCAACAGGTAGTTTTAAAATTTATCGCAAGCAAGGTGAGGATTGCAAATCGTCAAAATTCCCGATTGAAACAAACGGCGGTGCACCCATGCCTTATTGCATGCATTTTCACGGCGGGTTTGCATTACACGGCTCAACATTGCCTGGTTATAATGCCAGCCATGGTTGCGTTCGGTTATTTTTTAATGACGCTAAGTGGTTGAACAATGATTTCTTGAATATTGGCACAACGGTTATTGTTTCACGCTGATAGGATCTGAGATCAATTATCAGGGATCAGTTAGCAGGACATCATTAAATGCAGGATGATGCTACAGATCCCCGACACCTTTCAATACGTCAGCTATCGTGCAACAATCAGCAAAAATTTTAAAAGAAATACAAGGCACATGGACAATCCTATTCTTAACACTTTAAACGACATCGAACGCGACTGGCTTACTAGCCCACAATCACTCACAAAACGCTTACGTGAATTCACGCACAATAAAATCACCCATCATTTATTATATGACGACTGGGGAATCGCTAGCGATTTAGCACTTGCTGCACTGGGTATCACTCACACAACAAGAACATGGATCCGACGAATGGAATGGCGATGCGAAAATAAAACATGGGTTCCCTGCACTGTTATCATCCCTGAAACTTCAATCACCAAAGACACAGAGGAATTAAAAAATATCAAGGAAAAATCCATCGGCGATATTTTATTTCAAGACATTACATTAACGCGCAGTAATTTTACATTTTATAAAAATGCCGACGGTCATTTGGCCCGCCATAGTGTTTTTTATTTTAAAAGACAGCCTTTGCTGATAGTTGAAAACTTCTTACCTGCTTTTTTTGAGGGCTTATGCCTCTAAAAAAATACATTCAACTGATGCGTCTTAACAAACCCATTGGCATTTTATTATTATTATGGCCAACGTTATGGGCATTGTGGATTGCCGCAGGCGGACTTCCCAGCGTTAAAAATTTTTTTATTTTTATTGCGGGCGTTATCATTATGCGCAGTGCAGGCTGCGTCATCAATGATTTTGCAGATCGAAATTATGATTCACACGTGTTACGCACACAAGCGCGTCCACTTGCTACAGCAAAAATTTCAACACGAAATGCAATTACTTTATTTTTAGTTTTATGTTTCATTGCGTTCATATTGGTATTATTTACCAACGCGCTGACAATAAAACTGGCTTTTTTTGCCGTTATTACAGCGATTATTTATCCTTTCATGAAACGTTACACGCATTGGCCGCAATTCATTCTAGGGGTCGCATTTTCATTTTCTATTCCCATGGCTTTTGCTGCTGAAACCAATCACGTACCCTTGATTTCTCTGCTTATCATGCTGATCAATATTTTATGGACGATTGTTTATGACACGCAATATGCGATGGTCGATCGAGCGGATGATTTGAAAATCGGCATCAAATCAACGGCTATTTTATTTGGAAAGCACGATCGATTAATCATCGGATTATTTCAAATTTCGATTATTATTTTATTATGCTTGCTGGGATATTTATTATCATTTTCAACAGTGTTTTTTATCGCGATATTTATCGCTGCTTTATTGTTTTTACATCAACAGAAGCTAATTAAAACACATGATCCGAAAAGTTGTTTTCAAGCGTTTTTAAATAATCAATGGGTTGGGCTGATTATTTTTTCCGGGATTTTCTTAAACGGTTTATAGTTCCGGAAAATAGAGCACTGTTAATTATTTCTTAATATTGGCATGTTAACCTGTGGACATATCAAACCAAGCTGGGCTCTAAAATGACAAACTAATCAGCATGCGTTACCTCAAAACAGAAATCGCCCTGCGGCGTGAATTGCCATATAAACAATAACTTGATGTCAGTGACATCCCTGATAACTTCTTGCAACAGCAATAATATATTAGCAGCACCATGAAAAATGGAGCGGATACATTTAACCTGATGAGGTGATTAAGTGTAAACGGGGCATTTCCGCCTTTTATAACACGATTCAATTTTTATCTCTAATATTTCCTTAACATAAATCTGTTATATTAATTGCATTAATAACATAACGTGAGGAATATCAATGTCTAGAGAATCGCATCCAGTAGCTGATAAAAAGCCTGTTGAGGCATCACCAACTGAAAAGCAAAAACTAAGCTTATTGAAAAGCTACAAAGTTAGATGTGATCAGCTGGAGTTGCCATGGGGCGATATAAAAACTGTAGAGTCTGACTTTATGAAAGCATTGTTAGTGTCGTTTAAAAATAGACACGAAGAATTCCAAAAATTAGTCGCTTCTTCTGCCTCAGAAACCAACGCTGATTCCGTCGCCGCTTTAACTGAAAAGCTAAATAACAGTTATCGTGCGTGCTTAGACGTGGAGCGGTCGTTTTACAATGCGTATGAAGAAATTATTGAAACAAAGGCTTGTTTTTCTGAAAAACAGCATGCCCATACAATTGAATACAAAAAAATATATGAAGCTACTCGCAAGCTTGCGCGCTATGACGCTAAAAATCCGGAACACAAATTAATCTATCAAAACCTTGAAAAATCTTATAACGCAAATATGATTTTTGAATCTATTCTAATGGAAACTGATAAGATAGTATCAGTGAATGACTTTCAAAATAAATTAGATGCGCAAAATAATGTATGTATGCAATTACTCGAGTTATTGAATGCGCAAGTGAAAACACCAAACGATCCCAAGATTAAAAATATCGCTCCAGCTAGGTCAATCGAAGATTTCGCTGAGTTCGAAAATGGCGCTAAATGCCCGGGATTAACGATAACACCCCCATCACCAACACCAACACCGTCGAACATCACGCCTGAAGCAAAAACAGATGCGGGACGGACACCAGAGCAATATTCGCCAACACGCAGTAGCAGCAATCATTTATTTGGCTTTCATCAGCCACAGGAACGTCAATCAGTATTGAGAATGGCCCAACAATCGCGAAAAAAACAATCGCCAACGCCCAGTAATTAATGCGTTTATGCGCGTTTAAAATCATTTTGCAAATAGTGTCTTGGCCATTTTACTCGCTACAGCGTGATCGACCATGGGTTTTGGATAACCAACACTATTATGCAATATCATTTTTTCAGGGGAATGCAATAATGTCGCAGGAATATTTTTTAATTCAGGAATCCAGTGTTTAATATACAGTGCTTCAGCATCAAATCGTTTTTGCTGAAGCCAGGGATTAAAAATTCGAAAATAGGGTTGCGCATCACATCCCGTTGATGCGACCCACTGCCAATTACCATTATTCACGGCAGGATCGTAATCAATAAGATGTTGTGCGAAATAGCGTTCACCCCAACGCCAATCAATATGCAAATCTTTTACGAGAAAAGATGCTGTAATCATGCGCACCCGATTTTGCATAATGCCCGTTTGGTTTAATTCTCGCATACCGGCATCGACAATCGGAAATCCTGTTTTCCCTTCGCGCCATTTTTTAAAATCATCATCGCGGTTACACCAATTAATCGCGCGGTACTTTGGGTTAAAACTTTCGGAAAATACATTCGGAAAATGGAAGCCAATGTGCGTAAAAAAATCGCGCCAATACAGTTCATTAATCAATACTTGCTGTGACGACTCAAGCATTACTTTATACGATTCACGAATTGAAATTGTGCCGAACTTGTGATGCGCAGATAAATGGGTTGTCGCGTTTTTTGCAGGGAAATTCCGATAGTCGTCATAATTCATTATTTCAGCGACTTTATTCAAAACTGTTTTCCCATCAGATCGTCCGCCGCTCGCATTAAACATTATTTTTTTGGAGCATGGAATAGGCTGAATATAAAAATTGCTGTAGTTGCACGCACGCGGCTTTAATACCAAAACCTGACGCGATTTTTTCATGAATGGCGTATAGATCGTGTAAGGCGCGCCATTTGATTTTGCTATTTCTTCTGGCTCATGCAGCAGCGCATCGGCATACGCAAAACATTTTCTGCCTGCATTATCGCAAATTCCTCTAATCGCATTATCACGGCTCGTACTAAACGGCGTGTAATCCCGATTAAAATAAATAGCATCGACAGGTAATGTGGCTATTAGATTTTCGACAACAATTTCCGATATTCCTTTGAAAAAATATAAATTTCCACCCCGCTTTTCAAATGCTTTCTGCAAATCCGCCAAACTGTTCAGCATAAATTGAAATGCTTTTTCACTAAAATAATCGTTATTTTTAGTTTGACGATCGTCAAAAATAAAACAGGGGATAACAAAGTCGGATTCCTTGCAAGCAGCAATTAATCCAGAATTATCATTGATTCGTAAATCACGACGAAAAATAAACAACGATAATTTAAATTTTTTGTGTGTCACCAGCTTATCATCCAAGCCATACTGTAATCATGCTTGTGATGCCGCAAAGCACACATCCCCACGCAACATCAACAACGCTCAACCACAACGGCCAATTTTTCATAATAGCCAGGTTGGTAAAATCATAAGTCGCATAGCAAATGAATCCAAATAATGCGCCCCATCCTAGCGCAGCAAGTGGATTACCGGCTGCTTTCGGTATAACAAAAATTAAAATTCCCGTAATTAACGCAATATATACAATAGCAGCAGCAAAAAAATTAAATTGAATGGGGTTGTTTTCAATCCGCAAAAATTCCCCCATGTGCGAGAGATAAAGTTGCTTCATCACAAGGCTAATCCAAAGCACATCCATTAACAACATCACGACAGTTGAAATAACGATAGATTTAAAAATCTGCATTTGACATCCTCCGTTTTAAATTTAATTATGCAGCCAAATAAAGCCATTCAGATAAAGCGCGAACACCAGCCATACACAATAGGGAATCAAAAGCAGTGACGTGTATTTTAAATGTCGACGAATAAGCCAAATCACTGCCAGTGTTAATATAATCATCGCTAAAATCAAATAGAAACTGGCCGCAAGAAAATGCCATTGAAAAAATAGCGGCGTCCATAACCAATTTAACAGCATTTGCATCATAAAGACGGCGAATGCGAACGTCACAATTCCCTGCTTTCGATTCTCAAATAACGACCACCCAACATAAGCAAGGACGACATATAAAATTCCCCACACAATAGGAAAAACAATGTTCGGTGGTGTTAATGCGGATTGATGAATAGTCTGATACCAAACCTGAATATTTTGCTGTGTTAGCAAGCCGATGAGGTAACCGATGCATTGAAATGCAACAATCCATATCCCTAAATGCCATAGTCTTTTTGTCATGATTGATTCCTTTCGTTAAATTAAATTTTTAAAAAATATCCTCACCCGATGCAACATGACCGCCGCTGTTTGCAACCACCGCACCAGACACGCCATGCAACGTAACAGGCTGAGTGTTGCTCGCATATTGTTTTGGCATGTCTTCTTTTTGAAATACTTCGGTAATGGCATTTTTTTCTTTTGCTGATGCCAGTAATCCCGTTTCAGGATTAATGCGCGCGGTCACGATATCAGCCGGTTGCGCCATCGTTGCTTCAGGCTGTCCCGCCAATGCCGCTTTCATAAATTGCATCCAAATCGGCAGCGCCGCTTGCGCGCCGTATTCACGTAATGAATCATTGCTGTTATCAAAGCCAACCCACACTGTTGCTAAAATATTACTGTTAAATCCGGAGAACCATGCGTCCACTTGATCATTCGTCGTGCCTGTTTTCCCCGCTAAATCAGTGCGATTTAAACTTTTTGCCGCTTCTGCCGTTCCTGATTGAATAACCCCGCGCATCCCTTGCGTAATTAAATAAGCATTTTGTGCCGTGATGACTTGTTGTGCTTGTTGTGGCGCTGCTTCATATAATATTTTGTTGTCGTCGCCCACAATTTTTTGAATAGCCCGCTGCTTCTTGCATCGGCGTGATAACACCACTTCCTAACGCTAAAGATAATTGATGCGGCAATTGATTGGGATTAAAACCAAAGCGTTGTAAATAATCCAGGGTGTATGGAATGCCAATGGCTTGCAATAAACGAATCGACACTAAATTACGTGATTGCGCTAATGCAACACGCAAACGCGTTGGGCCATAAAATTGCTGCGTGTCGTTTTCAGGACGCCACCACGTATTTTCGCCTGAATCCCGAATCATAATGGGTGCGTCATTAATCGTGCTTGCTAAGGTATAGCCTTTATCAAAGGCAGCAGAATAAACAAAGGGTTTAAAGCTGGAGCCCGGCTGGCGTTGTGCTTGTAATACCCGATTAAAGGCACTTAAGTGAAAATCAAAGCCGCCTTGCAATGCTAAAATTGCACCATCATTGGGATTTAATACCACCATCGCACCTTGTGCTTGTGGTACTTGCGTTAATTGCCAGCGATTTTGTGCGCTTAAATAAGTGACATAAATCGCATCACCTGACGCTAAAATTTGATTGGCTGTTTTGGGCGCTGAACCAACATAACCGCCCGCCAGCGCCGGTTTAGCCCACGCTAAACCTGCCCATGGAATAATGGCCGTATCGCCATTGCCCAGTAAAATAGTGGCTTGTTGATTTTGCGTCGATAGCACCAAGGCCATTTGCATGCCGTCGATCTTCGGCTGATTTTCCAGCCATGTTTGCCATACCGCCTGATTTTCAGCGGAGGGAATGCCTAAATTAACAGTCGATTTTCGAAACCCATGACGATTACTATAGGCAATTAACCCCGATTGCAGTGATTGTGTCGCCTCACTCTGTAATTGAGATGAGATCGTCGTATAGACCTTCACGCCAGAATCATAACCGCGCGCACCATACATCATCATGACTGATTCACGCACCATTTCCGCAAGATACGGCGCTTGCACAGCGGGGCGCTCAGCGTGATATCGCGCTGTTATCGGCGCTGTTATGGCTGTTTCATATGTCGCCTTATTAATGTAACCCACTTCATGCATGCGCTCTAACACATGATTTCTGCGTATTAATGCATTAGCGGGGTTATTCATGGGGTTGTTGCGTGAAGGTGCTTGCGGTAACCCAGCGATCATCGCCATTTGCGGCAAGGTCAATTGATTTAATGATTTTCCATAATACACATGCGCTGCTGCAGAAACGCCATAAGCCCTGCTACCGAAATACACTTTATTTAAATATAATTCTAGAATTTTAGCTTTACTAAACGTCTTATCAATCTTAATTGCCAATAAAATTTCTTTAATTTTACGCGTATAAGTTTTCTTCGGCGTTAAAAAAAAGTTTCTAGCAACCTGCATGGTAATGGTTGAAGCGCCCTGCACTTTATGGCCCGTTGCAATAACAGCAATGGCAGCGCGCACAATCCCAATAAAATCAACACCGGGGTGTGAATAAAAACGCGCGTCTTCTGTTGCTAGAATGGCTTGGATCAATTGCTTGGGAACTTGATCAATGGTGACGGGCGCGCGACGTTTTGCGCCATATTCCGCAATCAATTGGCTGTCGGCACTGTAAATTCGCAGCGGAATTTGCATGTGCACATCATTTAATACCGTGACATCGGGCAAATCAAATTCCATATAGGCATACAGCCCACCGAAAGTAATCGCCATGAGGGCCATTAACACCATCAGGGATAATAAAAAATGATTTATGAATTGTCGGAATTGTCGTAGCAAGATTCACCATCCTTTTTAACCATTCTATCATAAGAAAAGCACAAACAAAGCAAAACTCAGAATCTGCGATTAACAGTTTCAGAACACGGTATTGCCGATATTAAAAAAAGGGCTAAAATAGCCTTCTTTTGTAAGGAAAATACTGTGACCACCCCTTTAATAATCCCATTTGAAAGTGTTGAACGCCTTTCGCATGCTTTACAACAGCTAAAACCGGTATATCATTCAAACAATCAAATCACCGTTGTGCTGCCATCAGCACATTACATGTCAAATGAATTTACCCTCGATACCCGTTTATCAGACGCTGAAATAATATTGTTCTTGCAGTCAAATGCTAAAAGAGTGTTTGGCCACGCAGCGGAACAATTATCATTTGATTATAAAAAAGAAAAAATAAAAGATTTGGCAAAGCAAAAAATTACTGCTTTTGCGTCGCATTTGCCTACCATCAACAATATTCAAAATTGCTTTCAAAAAGAAAAGATAGGGGTTCATGCTATTGGCATTGAAGACGAACAAGCTATTAATTTATTACCTTGGCGAGAAGTGCGGCGAAAAAAAAATATCCGCGCTAGAAATAGGCGGCTTATTTTATATGGATTAATCTCCCTATCCGTATTATTTGTTGTGAAATTTTTTTTAATTAAAAAAACAAAAGAATTAAATACTGAAACCCATTTAATCCAATATAAAAATAAAGCGCTATTAGCGCCTGATGCAGCACAGCATGCCGCTTTGTTGAAAAAACTACAACTTGTTAATGCTGAAAAAACGTTGGCAGTAAAAAATAACACGGGGGTTTTATCGGTATTATCAGCCATCGCAAACAACCTGCCCAATAATGTTGTTCTAGATTCCTTGACGCTAAAAAAGCAAAAAATAAAATTGAGCGGTGTTAGCAACCAATTAGCAGGTATTCATCAATTCAACGCGAAACTTCAACAAAATTGCCCCTGGAAAAACAGTCAATTAACAGAAATTCACAACGATGCGCAAAAGCCGGAGATGATGCATTTTGTGATTCACACAGTAAGCCCAACGGATGAACGCAGCGCAGCGTAGTAAGTGCGTAGCGCCTAAGCTTGACGAACCTGCCATTAGCACGACCTAAACAGGCAACCTTTTAAAAAAGTCATTGCTCCAGAATCGCTTCATTCACACAACAAGCCCAACGGAAGCACGCACGCAGCGCAGCGTAGTAAGTGCGCAGCGCCCAAGCTTGACGCACCTGCCTTTAGCGCGACCTGGATAGGCAATCTCGCTATCTCATTGAAAAACACCGTTTTAACCAAAACGCGCTTGAAAAAAACAGGCTAATTTCGTGTTTTAATACTATAAATTAGAGGTGAGTTGCATGCTCGCAGGGGAAAGTATGAGGAAAAAAATACAGCCAATTTCAGAACAACAGCTAATGTGGCGGAACGTTACCCTGGCGCTTGCGCATAAAAATGCTGAACTATTAATTGAATCGCTAGGAAATTACCTAAGTATTTTTGAGCTTACGACTAAAAACAGAGAGGATTTAAAAAAAAATGTGGCATGGGAGATATCAAAAATGACAGAGGAAGCGTTTAATGCAATGATAATTAAGGCATCAGAACGCCGCACTGTGAATGAAAATGCAAAGAAAAAAGAAAATCCAGAGCCAGCCATTAAGCCTTATGAAGTCGGTCCAGTACACGCGCTAGAAAGCAGAATTAGAAACAACATTGCAACTGTCAATTATCAGCATGCAAATACCGGAAATAAAAGCATCCACAATAACCTTCTACAAATTTTATTGCTTGATGTTGCTTTATGTATTCTTCATCTTCAAGGCGAATCATTGAAAGAACAATTTAAAAAGACGCTCGTTCAAATATTAAAAACGCCGCATTGTTCCGACGAAACTAAAATTAAAATCTTGGAAAAAACAGGCGGTGACCTTGAATATATTTCTCATGCTGTTGAAAATCCAAAAGCAAGTTTGGCATTATTACAGAAAGCAACTGAACTTATAATTGAAAAAAATGACTTCAAGGCCAACGATAATATTTTAGCCATTCTTGGTCGCATTGCTGAAAAAGAGAATTGCGATGGCATGCTGCTAGAAAAAATGAGAAGTTATATTGAAAAATTGAAATTGAATGACTCAGAAAATGAAACTAAAGAATCTGTGGCGAAAAAAATAGAGTCCAATATACGTTATTGTGAAACGCCCAAAAAAAGCTTTTTAAATTCTGAAAAATTTAATGTAGCATGCATTTCGTTAGGAATAGAAGCAGAGATATTATCACATACTCAAAAAAAAGCCGTAGCGCATTTTTTTTACTGCGAACATCCAAATAAATCGCAAAAAGGCTTTCTTTCACCTTACGAAAAATTAGTTCAAATAGTAAAAAACACTAGCAAGCTTAAGTGCCCAATTGATCAATCTGCGCTTACGGCAAACAGAGCGTCATACCGTGAGTTTCACAAGAAACTACAAGAGAAAATTACCAATGTAATAACGAAATATATTAAAAGCGCACAAAGCATGAGTTTAACATTGTTATTAGGGAGCCATGACACAACAATCCAAAAAATATTAAGCGCTACGGAACTAATAAATAAAATAAATAAATCAAAAACACCCGATGAAATTTATGCATTATTAGAAGCTGAAAAAAGTAAAAACTTAGCGCTTGAATATAAAGCGCATCCTGATTTTGCAAAAAAACATGCGGCATGGGAAAATTCTCCAGGATCCAACAAGGAACCCACTAGAAAAAACAGGTATGGGGAAGCTTTAGCGAAATGTAATGAAATGCTGGAGAAAGCATTTTCCACTCAGCCTCAATCTGTTCCTCGCATCCCGTAATTCACTGCATTATCGAAAAGTAAGCGCTTGCATTTAAATCGGTCGAGGGCTGACGCCCTGAGATACACCACGAATTTTTTAGCGTTTATTAACGCCCATCGCTTCGTTAAAACAATAAGCCCAACGGAAGCACGCACGTAGCGCAGCGTAGTAAGTGCGACAGCTAAAACACGGTATGGATTTTTCCTGCAAAAATGCTATTTTGCATCATGACAATTAATTTGAAAAAATATTTTAAAATGGCATTTATGATTGAATTGGGAGCGGCTTTTTTTATCGTTTTTTTTACTTTTGCGCCGGGCTACTTTTACCTATTAGAAAATCCAATTAAAAAATATCATTCAGCGATGAAACAAAAACAAATCGCCACACTTGAAAATATAAAAGCAAAATTGTTAATTGCAAAAGATCTTAAAACACAAAAATTACTGCTTAATTGGCAAAAGAAAAATCTACTGTTTTATACAGCAATGCAGGTTGCTGAAACACCTGATCAACTATTACAATTATTAACGCAAACTGCACAGCAATCTGGCTTTACAATCATTCAAGCAGCGCCTATTAAAAATGAGGCCCGCCATCATACGAATCCTGGAGATTACTTCAACCTTCAATTATCCGGAAATTACGCTGATTTGTTTCATTTTATTGATCAGCTCAACAATACAGCGTTCCCATTCTCACTGTCACATTTAAAAATTAACGATCAAAAACAATATGGCTTATTAATTAAGGTAAATGAGCAATGATAAAATTTATCTTATGCGTGCTCGTTTTATTATTTTTCACTGTAACACGCGCCGATACAGTGACTCCCGTACGCGACCCTTTTACAAAATCCACTGAGATACAATCGATTATTCCTGTCGCTGCGATAGTGTCACTGAAAACATGTTGGATTCCACTTTATTTTGCACAAGCAAAAAATATCGTTTCTTTTATATCGAAGAAATCATCCGCTATTTTATCGCCTTTGGGAAAAATTAATTATGACAAGCGCAGCAATCAAATTTGGTTAAAAGACGACAAACAACATATTGCTGCTATTCGCGCATTAATAAATCATTTGGATCAATCTGGGCCGCAATTTTTAATTAAGGCGAAAATTATTAACTTAGATCGTCAATATCAAAAAACATTGGGGGTTTTATTTCAAACACAGGATGCCACCAAAAATTCACAAATGTCTTTGTCAATGGATCAACCCGACAGCACAGATGCTGCCGGGCAATTTACCTTAACGATTGCGAAATTAGCAGAAAGTCGATTACTCGATTTGCAAATTTCAGCACTTGAACAAGAAGGGCATGCCTCATTAATTTCAAGCCCGGCACTGATGACATTGGATAATCAAGCTGCTGTCATTCAATCAGGCGCTGAAGTGCCTTATCAAGAAATGACGCTCAGCGGTGGTACCAGTGTGAGCTTTAAAAAAGCCGTCTTGCGCTTGAAAGTGACGCCAAAACAAATGCCAAATGGACATATCTTACTCCATATTTCTCTCAATCAAGACAAAGTGAGTGCGTTAACAGTAAAGGGTGTGCCAGCAATTCAGACGCAGCAAATTACAACCCAAGTTGTTGTTAAAAACCATCAGACCATTGTTTTGGGCGGCATTTTGGAAACAACGCATGCCAATCAAAAAGAAGGCCTGCCAATCGCTGATAAACTGCCCATTGTGGGGGAATTGTTTACACACCATACATCGCTTACAAAACAGCAGGAATTACTGATTTTTATCACGCCATCCGAGATGAAAGCGCTTTCGTGAAATCGCCTGCGCTGTTATAATTTCGACATGAAAAATAAAAACATTTACATCGTAGGTCCATTAGGTGCCGGCAAAACAACCGTAGGCCGACAATTAGCAAAAAAAGTGCACTTTGTCTTTTACGATACCGACCAAGAAATTGAAAAACAAACGGGTGTCTCGGTTAGCACCATTTTTGAAATTGAAGGTGAGGCTGGTTTTCGCGATCGCGAACAGAAAATGGTTGAGAAATTAACACAGCTCGACAATATCGTTTTATCTTCTGGCGGTGGTTCGATTCTAAAAGCAGAGAATCGTGCGGCATTTTCAGCGCGAGGCACTGTCATTTATTTATGTGCATCACTGGAAACGCAACTCAAACGCACCAATCAACGCAAAGGCACGCGGCCACTGCTGAACATCCCCGATCCCTACCAAAAAATTGTTGAGTTTGATCAAATTCGCTCACCGTTATATGAATCCATTGCAAACCACACCTACAACACCGATGTCGATTCCCCTCAAGAAATTGCCGATAAAATTTACGACATGGTTTTTTCCAGAAATATTTAAAAGAAACAATCCATTAGATGAATTGACCCGTGCCATACAAAATGATAAAAAGGAAGTAAGTGCTTAGCAATTTTCAGAAAACGCCCATTTTATCCGGCTTCATTATTACGCGCTGAATAGTTACAAAATGGTATGAGATGCTTTCTCATGACACTGTCATATTTTAATAACATGCCCGGCATATAGGAGATTTTTAATGCCCCGTAGGATACTTCAGTCAATTCTGCTTGGTTTTATCTTTTTTGCAATGGCAATCACCGCGCAAGCAAGCCCTTATCCCCGTTGCGGCTCTATTCCTAACGGATTAGACAGTTTGCTATCCAGGGTAAATAATTCTTCGGTGCACATCGGCATTGTTGTGCAATCACTTCAAACAGGCCATGTTTATTATTCAAAAAATGCTGATCGTTTTTTTGCGCCGGCCAGCATTCAAAAAATATTTACCGTTTCTTCTGCTCTCGTGAATTTAAAACCCGATTATCGTTTCCCAACACGGTTAATGATGACGGGCAATATCAATCAAGGCGTTTTGCACGGCGATTTGATTTTTCAATTTAATGGCGACCCCACGTTAACCCAAAGCAATTTAATTCAATTGGTCGATCGATTGCGCGCAGATGGCATTCAAAGAGTGCAAGGGAATATTATTATTGATGATACGGCGTTTAACCATATTCCCTATCCTGCTGGTTGGGTATGGGATGATTTGAGTTTTGATTTTGCAGCACCCTTAAATACCGTCATCATTAACCGAAATCGATTTGGCGTGAGCTTTATTCCCGCAAAACGCATCGGTGAAAAGGCAACGATTGTGCCGCATTTGCCGCCGCATACTGCGACGTTTATCAACGAATTGGTGACAACCAATCACGTTTGCCCACTCACAATTCTCAGCAATGCCAATAATCAATATCTCGTTCGGGGTTGTTTGCCGCGCGCTTATGGCACTGAAGGCCGCGCATTGGCTATTCGCAACATGCAATTATATACAAAGAATTTAATCCATGAATTATTGGGTAAGTATCACATCCAATTTAATAGTGGTGTTTATTACGCAAAAACGCCTGTGGGCGCGCAATTAATTTCAGATCATTTATCTGAACCTTTATCTCACTTGATTATCCATTTATTAAAACATTCCGATAATTTATATGCAGATGCGTTATTTAAGAAAATGGGTGAGGAATACACACACACTCAAGGCTCATGGCAAAATGCGCTGGATGCAGAAAAACCCATTTTAACAAATAAAGTTGGCATTGATCCGAATAAAATACATTTAATCGATGGCGCTGGGTTGTCACGTTACAATTTGATTACACCTGAAAGCGTTTCCAGAATGCTGAGTTATATTTATCGAAACCCGATGTTGCATGATGTGCTCATTCCTGCGTTGCCGATTGCTGGCGTGGACGGCACATTGGCAGGACGCATGCCCATGCTTGCCCGCGGGGAAAAATTGCACGCGAAGACAGGCTCAATGACAGGTGTTTCATCATTAGCAGGATTTATTAAAACAAGACATCATGGGGTGTTGTCGTTTGTGATTATGATTAACAATATTCCGAAAAATCGCGCACCGTATATTGTGCTGGAAAATCATATTGGGGAGTTTTTGGCGACGACGGGGGACTGTAATTACTAAAATCCCCCCGGTTCGACCCGGACTATCGCCCGGGTCTCCCGACCCCCTTTTTCAAAGGGGGTAATCGCTCCGCTCATTTTCGAAGGGGGTCGGTTTGTGGACGCAATAAATATCGTGGTTGCGGTAGATTATTTCGTCCACAAACCGGGGGGATTTACCCAATCCCTGACTGCTTCAACAACGCATCAACCATCGGCTTTCTACCGCGAAATTCAATGAATAAATCGAGCGGCTCAACTGCACCGCCCATTTCTAAAAATGTTTTTTTAAATTTCTGGCTGGTAGCTGGATCGAAAATTCCCTTTTCCTCAAACAAGGAAAATGCATCGCACGCCATCACTTCCGCCCACTTGTAACTGTAATATCCAGCGCCATAACTGCCGCCAAAAATATGCGAGAAGCCATGTTGAAAACGATTGAAATCAGGCGATTTGAAAACAGCGCATTGACTACGCACTTCATCTAAAATACTTTGTGTGAAATTAACCGCATCGTTCTTAAATTCTTTGTGTAGACGGAAATCAAAAAGTGCCAACTCCAATTGACGCATCATTTGCATCGCGGACTGGAAATTCTTCGCACGTTCCATTTTATTCAGCAACTCTGCTGGTAACGGCAACTGCGTTTGATAATGTTTCGCAATATAATAAATAGAGTCTTTTTCAGAAGCCCAATTTTCAAAAAACTGGCTCGCTACTTCAACCGCATCCCAGGGAACACCGTGAATCCCCGACACGCTTGCCACATCAATTTGCGTCAACACGTGTTGCAATGCATGCCCGCATTCATGAAATAACGTTACGACATCGTCATGCGTAAACAAGGCAGGTTGATCGTTGATGGGTGCATTAAAATTACAATTCACATACGCTGCGGGTAATTGAATATCGCCGTTGTGCAATCGACGACGCATAATGCAATCATCCATCCATGCGCCGCCACGTTTATTTGCACGTGCATATAAATCAAAATAAATATGCGCCTGCAGTTTTTTATTTTCGTCTAAAAGACGATAGCATTTTACATCGCGGTGCCACGTTTGCACGTCGGCTTTTTCTAAAGTGATGCCATATAATTTATGCATGATTTCGAACAAGCCTGTGAACACCTGCGGCTCGGGAAAGTAAGGACGTAAATCTTCGGGCGAAATAGCATATTCTTTTTGACGTAGTTTTTCTGAAACGTAAGCAATATCCCAGGCATTTAATTTTTCAAAACCCACTGTTTTTGCAAACTCAGACAAGACTTGAAATTCTTTTTTTGCTTGCGACAATGATTTTTCTGCCAGCTCATTTAAAAAATGCAAGACATCATCCGTTTTTTTAACCATTTTAGTAGCGAGCGACAATTCTGCGTAATTATTAAAATCTAATAATTGGGCTAAGGCCAATCGATCCTGCAAAATCATTTGGATATTATTACTGTTATTCAGTTTTTCTGCATTTAATCCTAGGTCTGATGCGCGTGTCACCATGGCGCGATAAAATTCCTCGCGCAATTCAGCTGAATCTGCGTACATCATGATTGCCAAATAATCGGGTGCATCTAAGGTAAATAAATATCCTTCATGCTTTTCATTTTGCGCTGCATTTTGTGCCGCATTTTTAGCGTGAAGCGGAACACCTGATAATAATTTCTCATCGGTGATATATTTTTTAAACGCCATTGTGGCATCCAACACATTGTCTTCAAATTTTTGCATGTGTTGCGACAATGTTTTTGAAAGCGCTGCAAATTGTTCTTTTTTTTCTGACGATAAATGCACACCATTAAGTTTGAAGTCACGTAAATCATTTTCAATGGATTTTTGCTGTGGAATAGAGAGACTTGAAAATGCATCGCTATTTTTAATCGATTGAATCGCGTCAAATAATTTTTTATTGTGACCAATGTGTGTATGGTAATCGGATAATTTGGGTAAGCAATTTTGAATGACTTGTCGCAACTCAGGCGTATTCACAACTGCATTTAAATGCTGAATGGGCGCCCAACATTGGTGGAGTGCGTCGTTTAAATCTTCAATTGGCTGTAATAAATTATCCCATGAATAATGATTATTTTGAGTCAATAATTTTTCAATTGTCGCAAGATTATTTTCCAGCAATTCATCGAGATTTTTTTCGGCGTCTGCGATGCAAATATCATTAAACGCAGGTAGCGTGGAAATACTTGGCATAACAAACACCTCAAAAATAAGTTTTTATCCCTTCATGCTGTCGAAAAACTCAGCATTTGTTTTGGTTAACTTTAAACGATCCAACAAGAATTCACTGCCTGCCAACTCATCCATCGGGTGCAATATTTTGCGGAGAATCCACATTTTTTTGAGTTCATCGGGTTTTGTAATCAATTCTTCACGACGCGTGCCTGAACGGTTAATATTAATCGCAGGGAATACACGTCTTTCCGCAATACGGCGATCCAAATGGATTTCCATATTGCCTGTTCCTTTAAATTCTTCGTAAATCACTTCATCCATTTTCGAACCGGTGTCGACCAACGCGGTAGCGATAATCGTTAAGCTGCCACCTTCTTCAATATTCCGTGCGGCACCGAAAAAACGTTTAGGGCGTTGCAATGCATTGGCATCCACGCCGCCGGTTAATACTTTTCCGGATGAAGGAATAACGGTGTTATACGCGCGACCCAAACGGGTAATCGAATCCAATAAAATAATCACATCTTTTTTATGTTCTACCAATCGTTTTGCTTTTTCAATTACCATGTCAGCGACTTGCACGTGACGTGTTGCGGGTTCATCGAATGTGCTGGCAATCACTTCGCCCTTTACCGACCGTTCCATTTCTGTTACTTCTTCAGGGCGTTCATCAATTAATAACACTATTAAAATACATTCAGGATGATTGTGTGCGATAGAATGTGCAATGTTTTGTAGCATCATTGTTTTACCTGCTTTTGGCGGTGAAACAATTAATCCCCGTTGTCCTTTTCCAATCGGCGCTGCCAAATCAATCATGCGCGCGGTAATATCTTCTGTTGAACCATTGCCAATTTCCATCGTCAAACGTTCATTGGGAAATAAAGGGGTTAAATTTTCAAATAAGATTTTTTTACGTGTGTTTTCAGGTAAATCAAAATTGATATGTTCAATTTCCACTAAAGCAAAATAACGTTCACCCGGTTTAGGCGGGCGAATTTTCCCCATAACCGTATCGCCGGTACGTAAATTAAATTTACGAATTTGATTTGGCGAAACATAAATATCATCTGGGCCAGCGAGGTATGAACTCATGGGAGAACGTAAGAAACCAAACCCATCTTGCAAGATTTCAATAACGCCATCGCCGTAAATATCTTCACCATTTTTTGCGTGGGTTTTTAAAATTGAAAAGATCATGTCTTGCTTGCGCATGCTGTTAACGTTTTCGATGTTGACGCTTTCTGCAAGTGCACTTAATTCAGCGGGGGTTTTTTCTCTTAATTCAGTTAAATTCATAGAATGAAATTACCTTTTGGTTTTGTTTGAACAATGGTTTAGTTTGGTTTGCACGAAAATTTGAGTTTTTTGTTTAGTTATGTAAGTAAGTCAATACGGGAAATGGGTCGAATAATCAATTTACCAGAATCATATTCCTCAATCGTATCGGGTTCGATTGAGGAATGCAAGCCATAATTCACCCTCTTTGAAGAGGGGGTCGGTTTTGCGCGAACAAAACCGAGGGGGTTTAAATATGCTCCTCCAGAAACGCAGTCAGCTGCGACTTTGTCAACGCACCCACTTTGCTCGCCGCCAATTCGCCGTTTTTAAATATCATCAAGCTGGGAATGCCGCGAACACCATATTTTGCAGGCGTTTCTTGATTTTCATCGACATTCACCTTTAAAAATTTGATACGGCCGGTGAACTGCTGTGCCACCTCATCCACAATCGGCGCCAAAGCGCGACACGGGCCGCACCAAGGCGCCCAAAAGTCCACTAGTACAGGTATTGTCGAATCCAGTACTTCCGCTTTAAACTGATCATCACTCGTTTCTGCCACGAAATCGCTCATTGCCTTCTCCGTTAAATTTAGCTCACAAACAATCGTAATTGAAAATTAAGCAAGAAGCAAAATCAATCAAAAAAGTCATCTAGCGTTACCACACCACTTAATAATTTTTCTGCGTAAAAATTATTTTTCAATCCCCCGGCAACAATCATCGCCATAAACAGTTGTTTCTTGCTGTGTGTTTGCGCCTTAAACACTGTCATCTTTTTTTCCAATACTTCAACATAGCTTTTCGATAAAACAAAAGGTTCTTCGCTGTATTTTATTTCACACAAAGTAATGGCATCATCTCGTCGATCAAACAACAAATCAATTTGCGCGCCTTGTTGCTGTGAATCCTTACCTGAAGCGTAACGCCAGGTACTTGCTAAAGCCAGCGCTTTTAAATCAAGTGCCTTTTTAATATGAGCAATGTGTTTATAACACACATTTTCAAATGCATACCCTAACCAAGTACGCCATTCAGGCGATAATTGCATTGCTTGCCAGTTCCCGTGATCTAGCGAATCTGCTTGCGCCGCATTTTTAATGGGTTCAATCCATTTCAAATAAAATAACGTATATTCATCCGATAATCGATAATAAGTATTTTTCTTTTTATTAAAAAGCGGCTTAAAACGCGATATAAAACCAGTTTGCTCTAACGCTTCCAATTTTTTATTTCCAGATCCACCCACAGCATGCTTTCCCATTCTCTCCAGTAAATTTCTTTTTCCTAGCCCGTAAGGGTGTTCTGCAAGAAGACGGACAATTTGTATATGAAATTCCGCATCATCAAACAAAGATGAAAAAAGGTTATCAAATTCGTTGAATAAAAAAGAGTGCTGTGAAAATGCCAATTTTTCAATTATCTGCGATGCGGAAAGCCCTTTTTCAATTTGCGTCAAATAATAAGGCACCCCACCCATCACCATAAATAATAATAACACCTGCCGTTGATTTAGTTTTACGCCAATCGCATCTAAAAATAATTTTGTTTGACTTAAATTGAAGGGTACCAAATGCATGCGCTTCGTAATGCGATTATGCAAGCCACCTTTATTGTTTATGATTTTATTAATAATCCAAGCAGCCGAGGACCCACAAATAATTAACTTAATACGTTTATCATTAGACCAATATTGATTCCAATAATAATCAAGTGCTTCAAGTAGACGAGAATTCCTGCCTGCCATCCACGGCAATTCATCCAAGAACAAAATGATTTTTTTATTTTTAGGAACGTGTTTTTCTGCCATTTCCGTTAAAAGCTTGAAGGTTTTATCCCAATTTTTCTCAGGCTGGAGGTTGGCGCCGCTTAAAAAAACCTTCCCGATTTGATCCGTGAAATGGGCAACTTGCTCATGCATCGCACCATTCTTTGACCCTGTCGCATTGAAAAAAATGGCTTTTTTGCCCTCGAAAAATTGCCGTATCAAATAAGTTTTTCCAACACGTCTGCGCCCGTACAAAGCTAAAAACTCTGGTTTATCAGATAGATATAGGTTTTCCAAGATATTAACTTCGGTTTCGCGTCCAATTAAACTCATGCCTTATTCCAACTTATTGTGCCACATTGAAATTCATTCAATATAGCACAATAAAACAAAGAATCAACTTATTGTGCCACATTAGACTAGAGTCAAGTTGGCACAATAACCTTTTCAAGCATTATGTGATAATCTTCTCAGCATACAACTTAAGGAAAAACGTGATGGCCAAATTACATTTTTACTATTCCGCCATGAACGCGGGCAAAAGCACAACGCTCTTGCAGTCCAGCTATAACTACAACGAACGCGGCATGGACACCTTATTATTTACACCGAAAATTGATGACCGTTTTGGTGTTGGGAAAATCACAACGCGCATTGGCTTGCAAAACGAAGCCATCGTCGTCGACAAAACATTTGATATTTTTCATTTTACGAAAAAGCAAATTGCAAATAACCCGAATATTAAATGCGTATTAATTGATGAAGCGCAATTTTTAACAAAAAAACAAATTGAACAATTAACGTATATTACTGACTTTTTAAATATTCCCGTTTTGACGTATGGCATTCGCTCTGATTTTCGCGGCGAATTGTTTGAAGGCAGTTCTTATTTATTGGCATGGGCTGATTCTATCATCGAATTAAAAACCATTTGCCATTGTGGTAAAAAAGCAATTATGAATATGCGGCTTGATAAAAATGGCGATACCGCGACTGAAGGCGAGCAAGTGGATATTGGCGGTAATGAAAAATATATTGCAACCTGTCGAAAGCATTTTCGGCTGAAGGAGACAGGGAAAATGAAAAGCGCTGAAGCGATTACGGCTTAGGACCTACATCAACCAATCTGCCTGAAATGAATTTGTGGATGATGCTAGATAATAAAGTCTGGTAGGGTAATCCTTCTTCATCCGCTATCTTGCGAACCTTATTTAAATCTGCAGTAGAAATCCGAACATTGACACGACTGTCCCGTTTTACATAATTCTTTGCTGCTTGTTTTGCAAGCTGCATTTGTTCGTCAACATCAGAAACAGAAAAAAAATTCCCCTTTTCAAATTCTTCAACAATTTCTTTTTCATGCGCATCAAGATTGATATTTTTATTTTTAGCACTCACTGCCTTTCCTCCGGTGAATTTGTTTTTGATATTTTCTCGTATGCTTTCTGCTGGGAAATATCGTTTTTAAAAAAACCTTATCGCCATTTTGAACGAATGGAATGAGGTGTATATAACCATCAACGTCCACAACATAAAATTGTTGAAGTGCATATTTTTCTTTATTATGATGCTGTACAACGTCAATCAATCCTCCATTATTCATGCAATAAATGATTTCACTGAAATCAATGCCCCGTTCTTCTTTTAACTTGCGATTTTTGTCTGCGCAAAATTCATAATCAGCAGACATAAGCGCATCATTCCATTCCGAGCCTAATACATTCATTCTATCTCACTTTGAGCCTATTGGCCACAATTTTGCCTGTTTTCGCTTTTTATAATGGTTGTCGATGCAGCGCTATACATTGAGCACTAAAATATCATCTCCAAGAATTATCGCAATACCGTGTTTTTCACTTGAAAAACAGATTTTTTTAATAGTTTTTTAAGAATTGGGGTCTATAATTAGCTTATAAATACACAAAAGTGAGGTGGTTTTATGTCACGAAAAGTTTTTACGCCAGGCGTTTTACAGTTTACGTTAGCGGCAGGTCACATATCGGACCATCTGCTGCAAGACCCAGTTGATACGCAGGGTAATAAAATAGCGCGCGCAGATAAGCGACAAATTTTTCTTGACCTTGGACGTCACCCCTTTTATCTCGCTCATAAAAATGGGACGCCAGGAACTCCAATTCATATGGAATATAGTGCATCCGGTAAAACAGAAAGTGAAAAAAATAAAGAACTCGCCACGCTTATTATGTCGGCAGGTTACGAGGAAAATGAAGTAAATGCAGTCCAGGAAGACATGGATCGTTTTCACAGCAACCAAGGATTTGTAAATTATGCTGAGTCATTTTTTTGTCAAACCACGACAAATTCATTTTTCAATTTTATCCGGAATAATGATGCCAACGGTACTCAGCAGACAGGTGGTTTTAAATTAGGTTCTGTGGCTTTTCAAGAAAGATCTTCCGAGGTAAAAGTCATTATTACCAGAAATGCAGAGGGTCTCATTAAGTATGATGTGACTGCAGATGTCACGTTGCATTATGTTGGAGATAAGTCTATCTCACTTCTTCTCGGCAGAACAACCTACACCATCGCCGAACAACGCGACGGCAAACGCGTCATTTCTGATTTTAAATCAGACAGCAAAGCCCTTGTTGATTTATTTTCGGTTGCTCCGGAAAATTTTGACGAACAACAAAAAATATTAGGGGATATTTTCCGGGAACAGCAAATTCGCAATCCTAGCTGGACTATGTCGCCTGAACATTTAGAATTGTTGGTAAAACACGCTAGGTTTAATAAAATACCATTAAATTTAACGGGATTGGATTTAACGGGATTGGATTTA
>JAPLRF010000041.1:0-2989 GCA_026399315.1 Gammaproteobacteria bacterium | reverse complement strand
ATTTAACGGGATTGGATTTAACGGGATTGGATTTAGAAGGGATCATTGTTGATAAAGCGGGCTATCAATCATTAAAAACAGGGCTGCGCAAATCCAATGGCTTTACTGAAGCTGATATTGCGCAATTACGAAAAGTCTGCACGGCATCAAATATCACTGATTCGTATTTGGGATTGCGGGAAAAGGAATTGGCGCTCTCACCAGCAACTGTTACGTCAAAAAGAGGAGATAGTCCTGTTTCTGAAGCTGGAACGCATGTCTCAAGTAATGCGCAAGGCGATACGACAAGTGATGCAGATCAGGATAAACATCTGCCGGCATCTGCGCCAGTAATTGGCGCTGAAAATATAATCAACGCACTCACACATGCTCAAGGTTTAGGAAAAATAAATTCCGCTACTATTTACAAGCTGAAAAATGGATTAGAGATAAAGCTTGATCCTAAAAATTATTTAGACGGTTTTGCAAAATCAGCCTACAAATTAATGGCTGCTGCGGAAGACGGAAAGCCCAGATGGGTTGATCGCGATGTTTTATTTCCAACATCGGAAAAAGGCTTTTCTGAAGTGGATAGAATGTCAAAACACTTTGTCAATGCGAAAGAAGTGCGTGAAGTTGACGCTGTTTCTGTCAATACAACTGAAACTAAAAAACCCCCGTCAAAAAGAATCTCTTCTCAAGGAAATAATTACGCGCTTTATTACTGCGCCAAAGCGCAAATTGCAAAGGAATTAGAAAATCCAAAGATCCATGCGGATGAAAAAGAAAAATTGGTGCTCGGCTTAGTGACAGCCGCAAAAGAATTAACTGTGCCACTTGACTTATCGGAGTTGGATTTACAGGATGTTAATTTAGATGCGGTGCGCGAAATCATGCTTATCGTATCACCCGATAAAGCAGAGAGTACTAATCCTAACGGGACAAGAAAATCTGACAATGAAAGAACTTTAAATGAAGGAGTGACAGTAGATGCTCTTAAAAATGCAGCTGACCTTTCAAAAACTATAAATTTAATGCCCACTTTAATAAACGGCATGAATATCAGCGACAATACAAAAGCAATGATTCACGCTGTTCGGGGTGCGAATTTAAGCAATGTGATATTTGATTTTCCCGTCTGGTATCGTCATTATCAGCATTTTGTTGAAGTTAAAACATCACACTGTGATTTATTTGAAAAATTAAATAGCCTCTACCCAAAAGCAAAAAAATTCTCAAATTATTTTGATGCGGAAGAATACGCAAAAAAAAATCCGCAAGGGGATACGGCGAAAGCGATTAATAATATAAACTATGGTTTATTATATGAAAGTTTTAATTTGAAAACGCTTACTGTCAATGATATTAAGTTATTAATCGACACCGCAAAGACCAGTAACATCAAATTGTATTTAAAGGATTGTAAATTATCTGGCGATTTAACAGAAATTGATTTAAGCAAGGCGGATTTGACGGGTTGCACGTTTGATTTTTTAAAAGACCAGGATCGCGTTTTTCAGGATCAAAATACAACAATCACTGGCGAGCAAGTAGCGCTGTTTGTAAAAGCGGGCGTGACTGATTTTTCGAATATTACCATTATCGGAAAAATCCCAAAATCTGTTGTTGTGAAAAAAGGTCCGGATGAATCTAATAAATTAGATTTCTCACGTTCTAATTTAAAAGATGCCACCTTTGAAAGTTTCATAACGTATGAAAGCATTAAAGCAGAAGGCCTCTCTAACGCTGAACTCAGCCGCGATCAAGTTCGTCAAATGGCTGCGGGTGGCGTTGAGATGCAAACAAAATTATCAAAGGCGAAATTCACAGCTGAAAATACAGCGGGGGTGAATTTGAGTGGGGTTTCAAAATTAAAGGTTGATACGAAAAATGAATTCTCCCCTCCTGATGCTACACTATCAAATAGTGTAGTAGCGCAATTAAAGGCTGCTGATGGACGACCAAAAGCGAATGCTGCACAGACTTCAGGCACAGGAAAAATTACCGCTCCAGAAAAATATATTGTGCAAAATACATATAAGCTCCCTATCAATAGAGGGACTGCACCTAAAACGAACGTAGAAAAAACACCACTCGCGGATGACAGGGTATTTGTCTCATCGATGGCGAAAAAGTTGGTTGTTAAGGTTAGAGCCGATACTATTCCTGATCTTAAAAATACATCTTTGAAGTATACGGATCCTACTAAGACTGACTTAGGGGAACGCATAACATTATATAGCGCTATTCTTGATGAGAAAAAAATCGACAAGACGCAATGCGTGGTGATTGATCCTAATGCTGCCCCAACAACTGATGTAACCACGCAAAGCGATGCACTCCAGGTTATTCCCTTATCGTCAGCAATTGATACCGACCTAAGCACAGCTATCACAGCAATTTACACTGCATTGGCCTCTGGGAAAACATTCATTATCGCGTCACAAGAAGGAAAAAATACAGGGGAAAATGATGTGCAGGCTGTTGCTCCGAAACTCACGAATACCTCTTTGGCAGAAGCACTTTCAGCATTAGCGTTGGAATTTACAGATTTACGAACTTTTAGAAAAAATCTCGACAATCTTGTTGTGTTTGTTAAATGGATTGATTCGAAGGGCGGGGTTGATGTATTGCGGAAGATGACTGAGGTTAACCGCAATGTAATGATTGATGCTGCGCTCACAGAAAAAATCAATGCCAGTTCATTTTCACTTTTTAATACTAAATATGATGAGCCTGTAGCGAAGATTTATAAGGGGATGGATGGTTCTGAAAAAAATGTATTTAATGGGTTTATTGCCGCATTTAAAAATGGGCTGGATGTTAAACCTGTTGATAGATCAGAACCAGTTGTTGGTAGGGGGCTGTCTATAATGGCCCCCAAAAACTAGACCACTAAAAACCACAAAATAAGAGATATAATCCTCCCAAGAAATGGGAGTAAAAGATGACAGGTGTACGCAAGAGCTATAGCGCACAGGAAAAAGCAAAAATTGTTTTGGAAATTCTC
>JAPLRF010000064.1 GCA_026399315.1 Gammaproteobacteria bacterium | reverse complement strand
TTCGCACTCCGCTCACGCGGAGGCTTCCGTACGCATTCACTAGCCCGAAAGAATAGCAGCATCACGCTTTGTAAATAAATCATTACATTCTATTCAATGCGCATTTGCTGTTATGAACAAAATTAAGATGCGTTTACCCTGGTGTTTTGAAGAGAGAGGGGGTATCCGCCCACCCCTTTGCGCTACATGGGTTGCTGTTGATTAATCGGGCCAAGCTGAGCAAATGAAAACGGGTCGTTTTTTTCTGTCACCAGCCGTTTCTCAGTACGAAAAAACAAGCCGTTTTCAAGCGAATTGAATTTTGCATTCCATTTTTCCCACGCCATTTTTTGCGTCACGGCGAGCGCAATGGCAGAAACAATCAACGGGAAAATGACAATGACAACAGGGGACAAATGCGTTTCAGAAAACGCACGATTAAAACAAGAAAAAATAACAGCGCTGGAAATATTTTCATTATAAGAACCGGGCCATGTCCGAAAAAATTTCTCGTCGTAAAAATGTGTGCTGTTATCATCACATAATTGATTATTATTTAAAATGCCCACACACGTTTTGAAAATCGCATCCGTGATATTTTTTGAAATATTATAATAATGTGATAAATCTTGAGATGAGCCCGCGCCTTTTCTAATCGCCCATTCGATAATTTGCAATAAAGTGCGATTAACTTGCGTGCTGTCATTGGTTTGCGGAACAACCACGTCACCGACCAACGCATCTTCGCATCCGATGGTATAGCGCTCTTTTGCAATATGCGTAAAATTACTGCCATTAATATAATTAATGCGTGTGTCATTAATGCCAACGGTAATAAGATCCTGAACGTCAAACGTTTGCTCGACAATAGTCGGAAATAAAAGATAAAAAGCCAAAGCACTGCTGAAACAGGCTGACGTCACAATATACGCTTGCAATAAAAGCTTTCGATTAAAAATATAAACGCTTTCGTATTTCACAGGCACATCTGGTTTTTGATGTGGGATAAGTGATGTTAATTCAGTTTCAAATTCCTTTTTTTTATTTTTCATGTTTTATGTCACTTCTATTAAATATTATTTTTAGCATTCTATCCATTGTGTGAACTTTAGTAAATAAATCATGGTATAGTTTAAAAAAACTGGAGCGAGCTATGGCAAAACAACTATTCAGGTCAAAGACCAATCGTAAGATTGCCGGCGTTTGCGGCGGACTGGGTGAATTTTTTGATGTTGATCCCATTTTTTTTCGCGCTGCTTTTTTGGTCTCTATTTTGTGCGGCGGACTAGGACTGTTGATTTATATTATGATGTGGATTTTAATGCCGGAAGCTGCATAATACGTTGTAAAATCAAGCGACGAACCAACGGAAGCGAGCGGCGGTAGCCCTCGCGCAAACACATACAAAATATTTTTAACAAAGCGAAAAAGGGGTGGGCTAATTCACCAGGGTTGTGCATTGCAAGAATCGCGTGCGGGCTTCCGCCCCCACTTCTGATAGTTCATCGCTAAATTCGCATCTTCATTGGCGGTATAGCTATTCGAAGGGGCGTCCTTGCCGTAAAATCTTCCCCAAGCGATCAGTTCTCAAAAATATCTTTTAACGGAGAATTATCACTCACTACTTTTAATGCGCGCACAAAAGAATTCAATATCGCTTCTTCTGTTTTATTTTCAGCGGATGCGTTTTCAACAATCAAGCTTGTTAATTCAAACGCCAAGGTCGACTGATACTGATGCGCTTCGATTAAAGCAGTCATATCGATTTCATCATGATCGTGACATTCTTCAGAATCAAAATCACAACAATAATCTTCTTCAAAATCAGGCTTCATCACTTCCGCTGTACTTTCAGCTTTTTCTTTTTTAGGCATTTATTTCTCCGGGTTGGTTTATTATGCAGTGTGATTGTAAAGTGGTTTTAGTGAAAAAGATATTCGGGTTTTTGAAATAATCTATGCATCCACAAGGAATTTCTCAGTTACGATGATCGAGCGTCTGGAAAAATCGAATTGTAGCAAGTGTAAAAAACAATCACTTCAATTAAGCTCAAGGCAAAAAGAATATCCGCCCACTGAGATAACTTTTCTACATTCACATGACTAATAAAGAAAACAGTCACCGAAGCAACAAATAATAATCCGCAGGATTGGACCGCCATTGATAATGTGATACTTAGATGTTTAGATACACACCCCCCGCCAATCAAGATGCGAATTTAACGATAAACTATCAGATTCTGCTTTTTTAAGAACATTTTGTGTATTTGCGCGAGAACTACCGCCGCACGCTTCGCTTAGTTCATCGCTAGATTTGTATCTCCATTGGCAATAGGTATATTGCTTTATTTTGCATTGCTAGATTCACAGCTAAATTCACACAAGGGCTACCGCCCTAGTTTCTGGTCTTTTTATAGGCAAAAAAAAACCCACGCTGAATTTTCAACGTGGGTTTTTTAGTATTAAAATCCTGGCGGTGTCCTACTTTCGCATGAAATACATCATACTATCATCGGCGCTGAGCGTTTTCACTTCTGAGTTCGGGATGGTATCAGGTGGTTCCCACTCGCTATAGCCACCAGGAAACTGGTGGATGTAATTATAAAGACAATTACATCAATATGTATTGGTGTGATTAACAAGCATTTTTATTTCGCGCCCTGACTCAAAGGTCAGGGCTTCTGTAACGTTTTTTCAGGGTTCGTTTACACACCATAGAAACCATTTAAGGTAGTATGGAAAGCCTCACGGTTAATTAGTACAAGTTAGCTCCACACATTACTGCGCTTCCACACCTTGCCTATCAACGTTGTAGTCTTCAACGAACCTTTAGTCTGACTGCATTACTAGTCAGAGTGAGATCTAATCTTGAGGGGGGCTTCCCGCTTAGATGCTTTCAGCGGTTATCCTG
>JAPLRF010000022.1 GCA_026399315.1 Gammaproteobacteria bacterium | reverse complement strand
CCCGAAAGAATAGCAGCATCACGCTTTGTAAATAAATCATTACATTCTATTCAATGCGCATTTGCTGTTATGAACAAAATTAAGATGCGTTTACCCTGCATCAAACCTGAGACTACATCTCATCTTCCAATCAGTGTGCTACAATAATCCCTCACGCTAAACGGATTTAGAAATGAAAACAACACCTTTAATACTTATCTTTTTCACCACTTCCATTTTTGCCCAATGGAACAATCCTCACACAGGCAAACTTGAGCAAAACACGGTTTATGGCGCTTTTGCGAGCTCACCCAAAACACTTGATCCTGCCAGGGCTTATTCATCCGACGAAACAGGATTGATTGCGCAGATTTATGAACCGCCGCTACAATATGATTATCTTGCACGTCCTTATAAGCTAACCCCGCAAACACTCGAAAAAATGCCAACCGTTACTTACATCAAAAAAAATGGAAAAATAATTTATACGATTTACGACTTAAAAATCAAGCCGGGTATTTATTATCAAACGCACCCTGCCTTTTCAATCAATAATATAAAAAATCCACATGATTTAAAGGATTTTAAAAACACCAGTACACGCGAATTAACAGCAGAAGATTATGTTTATCAAATTAAAAGACTCGCTAGTCCAGCAGTCAGCTCACCCATTTTCGGCGTGATGAGCAATTATATTGTTGGGTTCAAGGAATATGCAAAAACACTTCAAAAAGCGTATCAAAAACAAATAACCGATGGCGTTAAAAACCCTTTTTTGGATTTACGGCAATTTCCGCTTGAAGGCGCAAAAGTCATCAACAAATATGAATATCAAATTACCATTCACGGTGCGTATCAACAATTTATGTATTGGTTGGCGATGCCCTTTTTCTCGCCCATGCCTTATGAAGCCGATTTATTTTATTCCCAGACGCAATTAAAAGAAAAAAACATTACCTTAGACTGGTATCCAATTGGTACAGGCCCCTACACATTATCTGAAAATAATCCAAATGAACAAATGGTTTTAAGCAAAAATACAAATTATCATCGCGAAAAATACAACGGGAAAGCATTAGCGCAGATTGATAAATTAATATTAAGCCTCGATAAAGAAAGCATTCCGCGTTGGAATAAATTTTTAGAAGGCTATTACGACAGCTCAGGCATCAGCGCAGACAGTTTTGATCAAGCCATTCAGTTAGATAAAAACGGCAAACCCGTTTTAACACAATCCATGAAAGAAAAGGGCATTCGATTAGAAACGAGCGTCAGCCCTTCTGTTTTTTACATTGGCTTCAACATGGCTGACAACATTATTGGTGGCGCCAGTGAAAAAAATAAAAAATTACGACAAGCCATATCTATTGCCATTGATTATGAAGAATATATTCAATTGTTCATGAATGGTCGCGGAGTTTCTGCGCAAAGCCCTATTCCACCCGGTATTTTTGGCTATGAATCAGATAAAAATCATTTTAATAAAGTCATTTATTTTTGGGATGGGAAAAATATAAAGCGAAAACCGATTGCTGCTGCTAAAAAATTAATGGCTGAAGCAGGCTATCCTAACGGTATTGATCCCAAAACACATAAAGCCTTGGTTATAAATTACGACGTGGCATCCAGTGGTAATCCAGATGACAGAGCGCAATTGAATTGGATGCGAAAACAATTTTCTAAATTAGGCATTGAATTAAATATTCGTCAAACAGAATACAATCGCTTTCAAGATAAGGTCCGCGCGGGCCAAGCGCAAATATTTTCGTGGGGATGGCTGGCGGATTATCCTGATCCTGAAAACTTTTTATTTTTATTGGAAACTGCCAATGGGAAAGTAAAATTCGGCGGAGAAAATGCCTCAAACTATTCAAACGCACAAGCCGATCAATTAATTAATGATATTAAACTATTACCCAACAAAGAAAAAAGATTACAAAAGATACGGGAATTGCTGTCTATTCTTCAAGAAGATTCGCCGTGGATTTGGGGCGTTAACCCGATTGATTTTACGTTGTCGCATCAATGGGTAGCGCCTGCCAAACCCAGCGCAGTTGCCAATAACACCTTGAAATATGCGAAAATCAATCCCCAACTGCGTTCGCAATTACGGGAGAAATGGAATAAACCGATTTTGTGGCCGCTGTGGATTTTGCTGGGATTTATTGTTGCGATGTTTATTCCGCTTGTTGTGACCTATTGGCGAAGGGAAAATAAATCACCGACGAGAAAACGGGGTGAGGAGTAATTTGCGTGTTCACACGCAGGCTGCCGCCTGCGTTTCTGAACTGTTTATAAATTAACTGCTTGGTAAAGCGATTTTGCAGACGCCATTTGATTGCAAGAATTGAGAGGTTAGTGTAGGACAAAAATTACCGCCATTAGGCCCAGAATAACTCGATAGAATACCCACTACACCGCTCCCCACTCTATACGTACAACCAGCATTAGCGTTAGCATTAGGGCCAGCAGACTTCAAGTTCTGATATACATGGATATGCCCATCTTGATACGCTTGCATTGTTTGCGCAGAAACATTTAATTGCGGATGATTTTTATTAACAGGCTGATTAAAAGCGCCATTATTGTCAAAAACCTGATAAGTGTATTTGTTTTTTGCATGTTGTGATGAATAATAGAAGTTATATGACTTACAAGCACCCATTCCAACCGATGCAGCACCCAACACCGCAACCGCCGTTAATGCAATCAATAATTTTTTCATAACACACCTCGCAATTTTGTTATCGATACCTTCCGCTTAAATCTATAGCACAAGAAAGCCATCAACGCGCGGTTATTTTAAATAACCGTTATTATTCAATTTATTACGATTTTTTTCTTTAATTATTCGGCAATACCCGTTACGAAATACTGTGTGTTTTTTGTAGGATAGGGATTTAAAATGCAGTAATTTTGAAAATGATATAGCGGCGATCACTTTAAAAACGGGATTTTTCTTCTTTGTTTTTATACATTTTTTTTAGTCATGCGTCTTACTGTCAGTTTAGATTAGCGTTAATAACTTTTCCCTGCGGATTTTGTTGCCCTGTGAAAATCATTGCGACAGAACCGCACTTAAAACTGATCATGTGAGTGCCATTTGAATCATTGTTTTGGTGGTAGTCTGTCGAATGAGGGGCGTTTTTGCGACATAACCTTATTTTTGTTTTTATTTTTATCTTCGTACATCGCACAATCTGCATTTTTAAAAAGTTCTGCAGCAGTTGTTCCTGAAGATGGATAAACTGAAATGCCAATACTTACATTTATTACAAGCGGCTTATTCAAGACAATTATCGGGGTTTTCAACGCAAGTGAAATCCGACGCGCCAAAGATTCTGCATACTCTGTTTTTCGCAGCATATTCAGCAGGATGACAAATTCATCCCCCCCCAATCGAGCGACGGTATCCATGGGACGAACGCACTCGAGGAGTATTTTTGCAAATTCCTTTAATACAATATCGCCCGCTTCGTGACCCATTGTATCGTTAATTTGCTTAAAGCCATCAACATCAATAAACATCAATGCGATATGTTCACGCGTTTTAGCGGCTGCAAGTATTGCGCTTTCAAGTGCCCTTTCAAAAAAGGCGCGATTTGGCAGGTTAGTCAACCAGTCGTGAGTTGACATATAATCCAAAATCTTTTCATGTTGCTTTTGCTCTGTAATATTACGAAAGGTCACTACATAAGCGGGTGCATTATTCCACTCCGTGCAGAGCACATTGACATTTGTCACTATTTCCTGATCGCATTTTTGAAAACTGTATTCAAACTGCAGTTCTCCATGGGTAGTTATATTTTCAAGATTAAGCGGGACTGATATAGGCTCGCCCAATATTTCCACTATGTTTCGTTCAAAGAATTTAATCGCCGCATAATTAACGTATACGACAATTTTTTGGGTATTTATGATGACAATAGCATCTAAGTTTTTTCCGATGATATTAATAAATGCAGAATTTACTGTAGCTAATTTTTTCTCGAGAAAAGATATTTTTTCTTTTAACGGGTTTACTTCTACTTCCGCTGCATTGTCTTTCTCTGTCATTATGCCAACTTATTCTATTTGTTTAAAATCAAAGACATCCCGAACAATAGTTTACTATGATCGCTGAAATCCATAATTACTTTTTGCGCAGGATTGGGCAGCGTGCGCATTAATGTAGGAGTCGCAATAATTTTATCATTTTCAGCCAATTCAGGATGATCAAACATATCAATAACTTCTAATGAATAATTATGACCACATTTTTCCTGCAGTAATTTTTTGAAATTCAAAATTGAATCCTGATTTTCAGGCGTAATACCACAAATATAAAGTTTTAATTCCATTTTTTCTTCGCCCATCATACACCTCAACTATAGCTGATTGGTTGATCTAAAACGCTTTTCACCAGCGTTTGAATTTCAGAACGGCCAATGGGTTTACGTAACAATTGAAAGGGTAATCGCATAGTGCGCACCTCATCCAAATCCGATAAAAACTCTTTATGAAATGCAGTCACTACGTAAATAGGCACGGTAGGATAAAGCACGCGTATTTGTTTCATCGTTTCAACACCATTAATGCCAGGCATTTTTAAATCCAAAAAAATCAAATCATATTGTATTTTTTTAACTGCCTCAACGCCTTTTTCACCGCAATCAACTGTCTCTAATGTAAACGGAAGACTCTCTAAGGCTAATTCAAATGAGCGTCGCACCGCCTCTTCATCGTCAATCACTAAAATTTTTTTCTGGATTGTCATGTGCTTTCCTCCGCTGTTTTTTGTTTCACTGGTAACGTTACAATAAATGTTGTACCTTTTCCCACTTCTGTTTTAACTTGCAAATTGCCACCATGTTCTTCGATGATGCTTTGCGTTACCGGCAATCCCAAGCCCGTTCCCTTACCCACTTTCTTTGTTGTAAAAAATGGCTCAAAAATTTTATCTTGTGTTTCTTCATCAATACCCGTGCCGGTATCTTTCACTGAAAAAGAAATAACGTGATCTGACTGCTGAAGGGTTAATGTTAATATTTTCTCTTTTGATTCTTGCATCGCATCTATCGCATTGACAACTAAATTTAAAATGACTTGTTGCATCTTGCTCGGCTTAATGGCGATTGCAAACTCGTCAGCAGGAAATTGCTTTATGACCTGAACATTCGCAGAGCGTAGTTTATAGGCCTCTAGTTGCAAAATCCGCTCGCACAATATGCTTAATTTTTCAGAGGAGAAATGTTCTTCTCCTTCTCCGCCCATTCTGGAGAAAGTCAGTAAATTGGTAATAATATCCTGACAACGTTTTATTTCACGCTCTGCATCTACTAAAGGCTTGTAATATCGCGCAGTTTTGTCTGTATATTCGATCGCATATTGCACGTAATTCAAAATTCCCATCATCGGGTTATTTAATTCGTGCGCAACACCGGCTGTCATGGCACCCAATGCGCGCATTTTCTCTGTTTGCACTATTTGAGAAGAACTGCGTAATTTCTGTAATGATTTGCTTAATTCGTCATTTTTTATTTTGATCTCACGTATCATTTCACCGCTAGAACTTTGTATTAAGCGTTCGCGCTCTTCTTGTAAAAAATTATCAGAGGGGGAAAACGCTTTATTTTCTATTTTGAATAGATAACAAAGATACTGCTCCTCGTATTTTAGAGAGGCATGGTACATTTTTAAAAATATTTTGGATTGCATTAATTTTTCATGCATATCAGGAGAGCACAATACACCGCTATTTAAAAAATAATACCCGCCTGTTTTTGTAAAGCACAATCGCAACACGGTTGTTTTATCTTCTTTCAAAAAAAGGTGTAGCATTTCTGAAAATTGCAGAGCAAGCCGTATGGCAAAAGCGTCGCCGAAGTTTAAATCCAGCGCCAAACGATAAAGCTTATTGCGCGCTATCACAATACTATCATTGTCATTGATGGAAATTGCGGTCAGTTCAATCATGCGTCACCCTCACAGTGATGATTGCGGCATCATCTATTTCTTTTGAATGGACTCTCATGATTTCCTGTGAAATGCTGTCGGCTGATTCAGAAAAATTTTCTGTTATTTCCTTGTAATCAATATGCGCTTTTATGCCATCTGAAAAAAGAAACAGCACTTCGTTTTTGTGCAAAAAAAAACGATGCGTAATTGGCTTTGTAATTTCATATCCTAATATACCACCGCGAATAACAAATGATTGTTTCTGTTTAGCGATATATTGAACCCCTACATTTCCTATTCCGCTAATATCAGCTTGACCTGTTGATTTGATGATTCTGCAAAGCGCTGCAACACAACCCACTGTGCCGCGTAATGCCTCGTGTAACAATATTAATATCTCTTCCAATGTTTGATCGCGATGCGTTTTCAAAAAACGAATCGCTGTTTGCGCTACCTCGCTCGCGCGATCGTGATGTCCTGACCCGTCAAAAATAGCTAAAACAATATCATTTTCTGTTTCGTCTACGAAAACAGCGTCTCCACAATAACTGCTATCTCCACCAATAATGGGGCGAACTTTTGTCGCGATATCATAGTGCAGCATGGTTCGGTCTCCATTTGCGCGCAATAATCTTTGTGCCTGAACCTGGTATAGAGTCGATTTGCACTTCATCCATTAATCGCTTTACTGCGGGCAGTCCCATCCCCAATGTTTTTCCTGTGCTGACATAGTCGGTGAAAGCAGCCGCTATATCAGCAATGCCTTGACCGCGATCTTCTGCAACAATCTCTATTCCTGTTCGTTTTGGCTCAATTAATAGCGCAATCGTGATATAACCTTGTTCCGCATATTTCACAATATTCGTACTTAATTCGGTAACGGCAACTGCAATTTCCATTGCGGCAATTTTTTTAAATCCGCATGACTCAGCGAATATGCGCGCGTGGCTTGCGGCATTGATCACATCTTCATTTCGCGAAATAAAAAAATCATATTTTGTTTTTTGGTCTCGCATGAGTATGATTACCAGTCTTTATGTTCATAAATTGCCTGCATCGCTTTTTCAATCGTCGGTGCCGTTTTAAAATCGCCTGGTTCATAACCCAGCTCGACTAACGCTTGTGTTAGATGTGACTGCAATCCCGTTAAATAACTGGTGACGCCTAAGACAGTACCGAGTTTTAAAATATCCTCCAGCACCTTCATATTTTCCAAATCAATCAAAGCAATTTGTGAAACATCGACAACTAACCCTTTTAAGCCGGGCGTATGATGTAGTTTATGTGCAATATCGCTGCGCAACGCTTCCATCGCATCAGAATAAAAATCATTCTGAAAAGGCACAATTAAGGTGTGCTGTGACACGTAAGTCGCGATGCCAAAATTCAAAAATAGATCTGACATGCGTTACCTTGCGCCATCAGGCTGTTTTTCAGTGATTGTTTGCCCTGATCTCAAAAGTGCTGTCTTAAAGGCGGACTGCAAATTTCCAGAAGTTTCAACGCTTTCTAAGCTTAAACCAAGATGAACAAGAATTTGCGCCACTTCAGGACCAATGCCAGACAAGATGCAAGTACATCCCATTAAACGCGTTGCTTTGGTTATTTTAATTAAATGATTTGCAACACCGCTGTCTACTGTTGCAACACCGGTAATATCAATAATGATGGTGCGCGAAGCTGTTTGCTGAATTTTTGTTAACATCGCTGTTGTCATGATTTGTGCGCGATTAGAATCTACTATGCCAACAATGGGCAGAATTAATATCCCCTCCCACAGCTGAATGGTGGGTGTTGTTAACTCCTGTAGCGCCAAACTTTGCTTCTCAACAATGTCAGTCATGCTTCTTGCATAAGTTGTGGCTGCCAGCGCAGTATCCATGTAGCTGACACGTGTAATCGCATCAATCAATACGCTATTTTTTTCACCTTTGTGGGTTTCTTCGATTTTCGCTGCCCACCAATCACGTCCAAAGCGAGTACTGGCAATAAATGCATTCAAGGATAAATTGGCGGCAATATAGGCCTCAACCATTTTCACCAGAGATTGCACATAGTCGTCATCGATATTACATTTGAAAAATTGGAACCAAAACTCGGTTTTGAAATTCTTTAACTGCTCTAGTGTGACTGCGCGCTCGAAAATAACACTAAACATAGGCGTTTTCGACTTCCAAGTATATAAATCCTTATAAAAGCAGGCATATGTTTTTTGGCTTCTGGAGAATAGCCTTGAACAAGGTGACGGATCTCATCTGTAATATCAAATAACGTTGTAATTGATTCGAAATTGGGTAAAGTTAACAGTTTGTTTGACATGACGTGACTCCTTTCACGGTTATGGGGATATCATAAGCGGGCAGTGTGATCTGGCTCGCTTCCTTGCTCGCTTTTCTATACTTTTAACTCTAGCACATATTCTGAGTGGAATTACACTGTTGATTCTTCGCCTAGCAATGTGTGCAAGCTATAACAGCACGATAAAGTTATAAGTTTAATGCGCACACTCAGGCACGCATCTTGGCTGCCGAACTGTTTAGCTTTGCTTTCGAGGGTGAAAATTGACATGTGCCAGATGCTTTTTATGATGATTTTTAGCAGTAAGCGCAGCAGCCGAATCCTGAATGACAAGGGTACAATGATGCAAGGCTATTTTCGGACAGCGCGTTACGGGGTATGTCGCTACTGTGCCAGCCATAATAGTAAAATGGCAACTGATTGGGGATGGCGATGTTGCAGACACAATTTTTAAATTATGGCTTTCGGGATGTAATTCAGCGCCATTCATCACTTGCAATTTTTCAAGCGTACCGCTGCTTTTCGTGTAATCAATTTCATAACGATTAATACCTGTGTATGCTATGCGATATTTTTCACATGCATAACCACTTGATACAGCAACAGAAAACAACACCAAACCTAACATAAATTTTTTCATCCTGATCATCCTCAATTTCTCCCTGAGCAACAAAATTCTTGTATACTATATCATTATTTTTAAAAGGGATTTTAAATGCTCGCCTACCTCATTCGAAGAATACTCTATGCTATCCCTATCTTAATTGGCGTCAATCTCATCACGTTTACTTTGTTTTTTGTTGTGAATTCACCAGATGATATGGCGCGCATGCACTTGGGGCAAAAACACGTCACGCCCGAAGCCATTCAACAATGGAAGATAAAAGCCGGCTATGACAAACCGCTTTTTTATGACAAGGCAGCGCCAGGGCTACAGAAACTTTCTAATACGCTTTTTGTGCAGAAATCACTGAATTTATTTACGTTTCATTTTGGGCGATCCAGTGAGGGGCGCGACATCGGTCACGATATTTCACAACGCATGTGGCCCAGCTTGGCGTTGGCCATTCCAACATTAATCATTGGGCTCGCTGTTAATATTACTTTTGCATTATTAATCGCATTATTTCGCGGCAGTTTTTTTGATCGCTTTTCAATGATGCTGTGCGTGATCATGATGTCAGTTTCAGGATTGTTTTATATTATTGTCGGGCAATTTTTATTGGCGAAGTTATTAAATATTGTCCCAATCTCCGGCTACCATGCTGGATGGTCTGCAATTAAATTTTTAATTTTACCGGTAATTGTCGGCATGATTGGCGGCATTGGCGCTGGCGTTCGCTGGTATCGTGCTATTTTTTTAGAAGAAATGAATCGCGATTATGTGCGCACTGCTCGCGCAAAAGGATTATCTGAAATTGCCGTATTATTCAAACACATTTTAAAAAACGCTTTAATTCCGATATTAACGGGCGTTGTCGTTATCATTCCCACTTTATTTATGGGCAGCTTGATCATGGAATCTTTTTTTGGCATCCCCGGATTAGGCAGTTACACAATTGATGCCATTCAGCAGCAAGATTTTGATATCGTGCGCGTGATGGTTTTCTTGGGAACGGTATTTTATATTATTGGATTAATATTGACAGATATTTCATATACGATGGTGGATCCAAGGGTGAGATTAAACTAGGAAACGCGGTCGGTGATTCGAATACATTGCTAAATCCGAGGATTAAAAAATGACACTCAGTTTACTGCCCAGCGATTACATCATCTACAGCTTATTTTATATCTGCATTGCGTGTGGCTTTTATATTCGCACACAGCCACATTTACGCGAACCTTGGAAAAAAGTATTTTTAAATAAAGGCGCGGTCATTTGCGGCGTTATTTTATCTGTCTACATTATAATCGGGCTACTTGATTCATTGCATTTTTCCATTGAAAAAAACAATGTTGTTCAACAAAAAAGTTTATTAGATTTAATGATCAGCCCGCTTGGCACGCAAGATGAAAAAACATATTCCGCGCCATTTGCCACGCATTTATATCAAATGGAAGGCGGTCAATATCCGCTATTAAAATATCCCGGAACACATTTTTTAGGTACCAATAAAATCGGCCAGGATATGTTTTACGAAACCATTAAAAGTGTGCGCACAGGATTATTAATCGGCACCTTAACCACTGTTTTTATGCTGCCCTTTGCTTTGTTTTTTGGCATGATTGCCGGGTATTTTGGCGGATTTATTGATGATGTTATTCAATATTTATATACCACACTCAGTTCAATTCCTGGCGTTTTATTAATTACAGCGATGGTGCTGGTGATGCAAGTGATTATCACCAATCATCCCGCTTTATTTCCAACCATTGCCGACAGGGCAGATGCACGGTTGCTGACATTATGCTTTATTTTAGGCATTACCAGCTGGGCAAGCTTGTGTCGATTACTGCGTGCTGAAACATTAAAATTGCGCGAACAAGAATTTATTACTGCATCAATCGCGATGGGCTCGCGCAAGTTTCCGATTATTATGCGACACATATTACCCAACGTAATGCATATTATTATTATCACGACCGTATTGGATTTTAGCGGGCTTGTTTTGGCTGAGGCAATTTTATCTTATGTCGGCGTTGGCGTTGACCCGACAACAGCAAGTTGGGGGAACATGATTAATACCTCACGATTAGAGTTGGCACGTGAGCCCATGGTGTGGTGGCCACTGTTTTCTGCATTATCAACATTGTTTTTTTTAGTGTTATCTGCCAATTTATTTGCAGACAGTGTGCGTGATGCATTTGATCCTAGAGTATAACTCAATGCATGTTTCAAAAATATCCCCCGATCAATCAGTCGTAGCACATTCATCATTCCTTATTGCTTTGTTTCCGTTCGCTAAATATTCGAATTAGGGTGATGTTCGGAAGGACGCTGTGAACCCATCCTTGGGGGCTCGAGATTGGCATCCATGCCAATCACGCCTTCCTCACATCCCCCGTCATTCTCATATCCGCTCACTACATCATTGCTTTAAGATAGTGCCATTGGAGTATAACTATAATAATTATATTTTTTCGTTGCGAGGATCATTCGCACTTGCTTCACGAAAATAATAACGTGCTAATTTTTTATCATGCATTCGCAATGCACATTGCCCCGCATTTTTATAGGCTTTTGCAGCGTGTAAATAAAGGGGTTCGTTAGCAGCAAGCACAAACTCACTAACCGCTTGTTTATAATAATGCTGATGACATAAAAAAATACCATAATTATTTTTTGCAGCACCTGAACGCGGATTGATGCTAAGGGCTTTTTGATAATATTGCGCCGCCAATTTTTCATGACGCGTTTTTTCTAAAAAATAAGCCATGCTGTACCACGGTGATGCAATTTGCGGATCTTCATTAAGGGAAATTAATAAACATTTTTTTCCTGGTGCGTAATATCCTTTTTGTAAATAAGCCATTCCCAGCTTTGCATTGGTGCGCGCAGCATCAGGATTCACTGATTCCGCAAAAACAGGAAATGATAAAATAACAATACTAAAATAGAAAAATATTTTCATTTTTTTCAAAGAGGTGACATTCATTGCGTTATTTTGTAATCATAAAGAGTCTAAAAAAAATTTACAATTCGGGTTTTTATCAAATAGCTCAGAAATATGAGGGGGGCTTTACTGACTTGAGCGTTTTGCAGGTTCACACGCACCCTGCCGGGCGCGTTTCTGAAATGATTTTATTTATTTTTTGCTGGGTTGAGCGGTTTCTATTTTTCAAAATTCCACTGAATCAAGCTGAAACAATTGCTTATCTTCAATACGAATGGCTGTTAATTTTCCGCCCCAGGCACAACCGGTATCCAATGCAAAAATGCGCGGATGATCGCAATGCCCATTCAATGACGCCCAATGCCCAAAATAAATATCGCGATCCGGCTGAGTCCAGGAAAACCAAGGCTTAAATTTAATGTCCGATGTGATATCAGTTTTATTTTCCAAATCTAGCACGCCATCGTACGTGCAAAATCGCATTCTCGTTAATGCATTAACGGTATAACGCGTCCGATCCCACCCTGTTAATTTTTCATTCCACGTGTCAGGCTCATTGCCGTAAATATTTTTAAAAAAAGCTTTTGGATTTTGACGCATTGCATTTTGCGCATCATTCGCTGCATTCATTGTAGCCTCAAAAGACCATTGTGGTGGGATACCCGCATGCACCATTGCAAATTCCTTTTCTAAAATCATAAAGGGCTGCTGCAATAAAAATTGAATCAACTCTTCGCAATTGGGCGAATCCAAAACAGCTTGCAGCGTGTGTGAAATATGTTTAAAAGAAAAATGGCGGTTATTTCGCAGATAATAGAGGGCCATCAGGTGCAAGTCATGATTGCCCAACACAATCAACGGATTCTTTAACGTGAGCATAAACTCAAGTGTTTCCAGTGATTTTGGCCCACGGTTGATTAAGTCGCCGACAAAACCAAGGCGATCATTTTCAGGATGAAATTTTATTTTCTTCGACAACGCTTGCAGGGATTCAAAACAGCCTTGCACGTCGCCGATAAGATATGTGCTCATGAACAAAGGATAACAGGTATAGACTAATGGCACTACCTTAAAGCAATGATGTAGTGAGCGGATATGAGAATTACGGGGGATGTGAGGAAGGCGTGATTGGCATGGATGCCAATCTCGAGCCCCCAAGGATGGGTTCACGGCGTCCTTCCGAACATCACCCTAAT
>JAPLRF010000033.1 GCA_026399315.1 Gammaproteobacteria bacterium | reverse complement strand
GATATTCAATACCTAAAAAATGAAAACCAGATTCAATTTTACCGATCCGGGTTTTTCTTTTGGATAAAGTTAATTGTCTTTCTTGTAGAACATTCATCATGCGCCGCTTACAACGATTTAATTGTCGTTTCGTTTTACATAAAATTAAAATGTCATCTTGATAACGCAGATAAGTGACATCCATATTATTAAATGCATCATCAAGCGGTTTTAAAAATATTCCACTTAAAAATTGTGATAATGGGCCACGCAATGCAATACCATAATCTGGGTTTTTATAGCCGTATGGCGTGTCGATGGGATTTTTAATAATGTTTTTCCGTTCGCTCAATATTCGAATTAGGGTGATGTTCGGAAGGACGCCGTGAACCCATCCTTGGGGGCTCGAGATTGGCATCCATGCCAATCACGCCTTCCTCACATCCCCGTAATTCTCATATCCGCTCACTACATCATTGCTTTAAGGTAGTGCCATTAAAATCAACACCTGCTTTCGGTTATGGGAATTTATTATTCCTTATTGATTTATTTCTTACGCACTTTAAATTTCTTGGCGTGAATGTTTACTTTGTAATTGAAAGAAAGTGCTGATGCAGTTTTTCGACATGGGATTTAAGCTCCAGTAAATCGCCATTGTTTGGCAAAATATCATCGGCTATTTTTAGTCGCTCTTGATGGTTGGCTTGCGCATCTATTATTTTTTGAATGGCTTTTGTGTTGGTTTCGTCCCTCTTTTTTGCGCGTTCGATTTGCATTTCAATTGGCGTATCAATCAGAAGAACGTGATCAATAAAATCAATATCCTGTGATTCAGCCAATAAGGGGATAACGCAGATACAATAGGGTGATTGGACTTTTGAAATCAAATCCTTCATTGTTTTACGAATTAAAGGATGTAATAAATTTTCAAGCCATCTTCGTTGTACTTTGTTTTTAAAAATAATGCGCCGTAGTTTTTTTCGATTAATGGTGTTGTCTTCGTGCAGAATTGCTTCACCAAAATGATTGACAATCTTTTCGTAAGCGGCGGCGTTGGGTTGGGTAAGTTGGTGTGATATTTCATCTGCATCAATGATAGGAACGCCTAGGTCGGAAAATAATCTTGCGGCCGTTGTTTTGCCGGAGGCGATTCCACCCGTTAAGCCGATACAAAACACGTTCTTTATGTTAACCATGATGCGATCCAAAAGTTGAGTTGCGGGCCGTATACTACCGTATACCACAGTGCAATCGCAATAAACGGGCCAAAAGGAATATGTTTCCCCCCATCTATTTTTTTAAAGCCAAGTAATATTAAGCTCACAAATAACGCTGATACAGTCGACAATAAAACAATGTTTAATAATGCGGTCGTGCCTACCCATGCGCCACACATCGCGAGCATTTTACAGTCGCCCAGTCCCATACCTTCTTTTTTTCTCAATAATAAAAATAATTTGGCAATGCCCCATAAAAAGACATAGGCAGTAATCGTGCCGAAAATAGCGTCGCTTGGACTGGTAAAATAATGTTGTGTTGACACAATTAATCCGAGCCATAGTAAAGAAAATGTAATGGTGTCAGGCAAAAACTGATGATTAAAATCAATAAAACTAAGTACAATCAATCCATAAGTAAGCAATAATACCTCAAAAAAAGGTAGGGAAATGCCGAAATGGAGAAAAACAATAACGGACAATAGGGCGGAAATAATTTCAACGAGTAAGTATTGCAATGAAATGGGGCTGCGACACAATCGACATTTCCCAGCCAAAAGAACGTAGCCGATAATTGGGATATTGAGCCAGAATGGAATGTGTTTTTTGCAGTTCGGGCAATGCGATTGGGGAACGCACAAATTAAACGCCTCTGTTTTCATTGGAAGGGCTTGGTTCAGCTGCGCCAAACAATCATTGTTCCATTGGTGTATTAACATAATGGGATAGCGATAAATCACAACATTGAGAAAGCTGCCAATAGTCGCGCCAAAAATTAAAACGAAAACAATCGTTGCAATGAAATGATTTGAAACAAATAATAATGTGTTCATATAACGGATCCCATGCGGAAAATTGGTAAATACATTGCAATAATTAATCCTGAGACAAAACCAGCAACCAGCAACATAATGACAGGCTCTAGTAATTTGCTCAAGCGCTCTAGTGTTTCATTCAATTCGAGTTGGTACAAAATGGCAATTTTTTTTATCATATGCGGTAATGCATCCGCATTTTCACCTATTGCTATCATTGTCCTAGCGCGCGCAGGAAAGTAATGACACAGGCTGAGCGCATCAAAAAGAGATTTCCCGCCAATAACGGCATCGCTCACTTGGCACATTTGTCGTTTAAGTGTGGGTTGTGTGATTGCTTGATTTGCTATAAATAATGAATCAACCAAGGGAATGCCTGATAATAATGTCATCGAAATTAATTGACACCACTGTATTATTTCGTGCCTCATTAAAATCGATTCAATGAACGGCAGCCTTGACAGCAATAACCGCTTTTTGTTTTTTATAAAGACCGTCCTATTTAAAAAAAGAAAAAACATAAAAATAGCGACACAGTAATATATTCCTTGTTTTGCAACATAATGGCTCATTGAAATAAGACAGCGTGTCATTGTAGGCAGTTTGGCGTCAAAATTGCTGTAAATAGTACTGAACTGCGGAATAACGAAAATTAAAAGCCCAATTGAAATAAAAGTGGCAATGCACATTACGCTGATAGGGTAAAAAAGCGCCTTGACAATTTTGCTTTTAATTTGCAGGGCTTGCTCTTGGTCTTCAATTAATTGAGTCAGGACCATTTCCAGGCGTCCACTTTGCTCGCCTGCTAATATGACCCGTCTAAATGATGTGTTGAAATAATCAGGAAAAAAATTGAGCGCGTCAGAAAAACTGGCGCCAGATATAATTTTTTCTTTCAATTTAAATGTTATATTTTTTATCGGAGTAATGTCTGTTGTTTTTTCAATTAATTCAAGTGCGTCTGATAATGGAACGTTTGCCTGCAATAAAAGCTGTAATTGCTGCATAAAATCAAGCTTGCTTTTTGACGATAGTTTCCTTGATTTATTAAAAAAGTCATTTCCTTTTTTAATAAATAAAACCGTACAGTTATTTTTTTCTAACGCCTTTATTGCCGATTTTTTATTTTCCGCTTCAATATCACCGTTAATGAGAATGCCGTTATAATCGAGGCCTTTCCAAATATAGATTGATTGATTTGTCATATCTTATGTCTTCTGAATGACGCGGTAAATTTCGCTAAGCGAGGTTACGCCATTTTTTAGTGTTTCAATTCCTGAGTCCCATACATTAATATTGCCTCCCAGAGAATTTTTTTCAGCAATATCGGTGTGAGAATGGTTGTTTAATATTAATTTGTTGATTTCTGTTGTAATAGGCATTACCTCAAAAATACCGATACGACCTGAAAAACCATTTGAGCAATATTCGCAGCCATTTTCTTCGAAAAAGTGTGATGTCGTATCAATTTTTGCTTCAACTAAATTATTTTCAGAAATTGAATGGGGTTTTTTACAGTGCGCGCACAGTTTCCTAAGTAGTCGTTGCGCAATAACCAATTTCAATGCAGACCCTAAATGAAATGGAGCGATGCCCATGTGCGTCAATCTTGTGATAGCTTCTGCAGCGCTGTTGGTGTGCAAAGTTGATAAAACCAAATGACCTGTTTGTGCTGCTTGTATCGCCATTTCCGCTGTTTCATGATCCCGAATTTCGCCGAGCATAATGACGTCCGGGTCTTGTCTTAATAGTGCCCGTAAGCTTTGTGAAAATGTCAATCCTGTTTTTGTATTAACTGCTGTTTGATTAATGCCTTCAATTTGCATTTCGATTGGATCTTCAATTGTCGAAATATTGCGTTGTATTAAGTTTAATAAATTTAGTAATGTGTATAAAGTAATTGTTTTTCCGCTGCCTGTTGGCCCTGTTACCAAAATCAATCCTTGTGGTTTTTTTATTGAATTAATAATAATATTTTTATTTTTTTCACTTAATCCGAGCCTGTCAATTGGTCGTATCTCTGTATTAGCATCTAGCAAGCGAACAACAATCTTTTCGCCATGAATTGTTGGGCATGAACTAATGCGGCAATCTTTAAAAAATCCTAGATAGGAATGGAAACTTAGGCGACCATCCTGCGGTGTGCGTTTGATCGCAATATCAAGATGTGACAGTACTTTTATGCAGCTAATAATAGCATCAGTCATTTTTTCAGGAAGTTGAACAATTTCACATAGCATGCCATCAATTCGAAACCGTATCCGCAGACAATGCTGATAAGGCTCGATGTGAATATCAGAAGTATTTCTGTGGATTGCATCAGAGAGTAATTGGTGCGTTATTTTTTGAGAAAAATCATCTTTTGTGCTTTGAGCGTTATCATAAAGTTGTTTGCCTGTTATTAAATTATGTATTCGCAGTAAAACATCATATTGAATAAAATTTAATTCGATGTGAAGACCTGTTTGAAAAGAGATTTTTTTTGCAATATTAATATCGTTTGGATTGCTAATCCCAACGACCAGTGTTTTATTTTTGATATGTAACGGCAATAAAAAATTATTTTTCATAACATTCAATTTCATTTCGTTTGAGCTTATTTCCGTTATGTTATTTAAACTTGCACTTTTAATGTTGAAAAAATCCGAGCAGGCCTTTTGAAATTTCCCAGGCGAGATAAATTGATTTTGTAATAAGTGTTGAAATATCGTCTGCTGAAAATTGACGGCCTGCAATTTAATTTTTTCGAGTTCTGACTGTGTTATTAATTTTTTTTGAAGAAGGACGCGGGTAAGCGCGTCTTCTTCAGCGTGTTGATTATTAATCTGCGTAACCATTTGCTACACCTTGCCCGCTTGATGTCCAGATTAAGGTGTTGTTGCTTTTTGTTGGCGTCAGAATGTAGGTGTCACTCGGCGTGACACCATAAAGTGTTTTGGGTGTGACAGTAATAACGCCTTCCGTTGCAACATCAACGCTGTCAATTAAATCTGGCCCTTTACCAGGCGCAATCGCGTCAGGCACTTCATTTTGACCCGCGAGACAATTTTCCAATGAGCCTGCCATTTGAAAACATTCTTGTACGCCTAATTTAAAAGGTTCGGTAGCCTGCACAATTTCCGCATAATGTGCCCTTCGGGTGTAGTTTTGATATGACGGTATGGCCAGCGCAACTAAAATCCCGATGATGGCAATGACAATCATTAATTCAATTAATGTAAACCCGCTATTTTTACAGTGTTTTTTCATGGTTTTCCCTTTTGATTTTTGATACGACACATTATTTTAATTAATTATTTTCTGCAATACCGTGTTTTTGGTTTTTTTGCATTAATGTGTGATATTTATTTTGGAAATTTAAATGAAATGAATTTATGATGGCAAATATTGGCGCTAAGCGTTCTGACACTCCTCACCTGAGTACTAAACGAACGGAAACAAAGCGATAACAATATAATTGTATCCGCTCCATTTTTCACGGTGATGCTAATATTATTGCTGTTGCAAGAAGTTTTCAGGGATCTAGTCTCAGGGATCAATGGCACTACCTTAAGCAATGATGTAGTGAGCGAATATGAGAATTATGGGGGATGTGAGGAAGGCGTGATTGGCATGGATGCCAATCTCGAGCCCTGCTACGGCTGATTGTTCGGAGGATATTTTTGAAACTTGCCGTGAACCCATCCATGGGGGCTCCTCATTTTCTTCCATGAAAATGAGGGTTTCAAAAATACCTCGCTCACAATCGGTCGCGCAAATTCATAATGCTTTTTTATTAAGGTAGTGCCATTGGTCTCAGGGATCCGTGTTCGTATTCTGACACTGATTCCCGATCACTTTTCAGTTAGTGCAATACTATTTCCGTTACCCTCTAATTTGGAGCGGATACTTATAATTTGTTTAAATTTTAATGCGGGAGCCCTATCGCCTGTAAAGCCCGTATTGCAGAATTCAGTCTGGGGTGTTATCGTTTGCAACTCGTTTTGCAGGCATGTAGCTCAGTTGGTTAGAGTACCACCTTGACATGGTGGGGGTCGCTGGTTCGAGTCCAGTCATGCCTAATTCAGTTAACAGCGTCAGTGATCAGTGACGCTGACACTTCAGGATTGCATTATGTTCACAATCACACTTCCCGACGGCAATCAAAAACAATTTGACCATGCTGTCACAGCCCTTCAAGTTGCAGAATCGATCAGTCTTAATTTGGCAAAAGCGACGATCGCGGCAATCGTGAATGACAAATTAATCGACGCGACAACGCTGATTGAATCAGATGCAAGCGTTAAGCTCATCACCGATCGCGATGAAGCAGCATTGGAAGTGATCCGCCATTCTACTGCGCACTTATTGGCGCATGCGGTGAAATTCTTATTTCCAACGGCGCAAGTGACCATTGGTCCTGTGATTGAGGATGGCTTTTTTTATGATTTTGCATTCCGCCCCTTCACACCTGAAGACTTAGAATTGATCGAAAATAAAATGACGGAATTGGCGAAAGCGAATTTTAACGTGCATCGCAAAATAATTTCCCGTGATGATGCGATTACGTTGTTCGAAAAAATGGGTGAGCATTATAAAGTGCAAATCATTCGCGATATTCCTGAGCATGAAATGCTAACGCTTTATGAGCAGGGTGATTTTATTGATTTGTGTCGTGGTCCCCATGTGCCGCGCACAGGCACTTTAAAAGCTTTTAAATTAACGAAATTGGCAGGCGCGTATTGGCGCGGCGATTCTAAAAATGAAATGCTACAGCGCATTTACGGTACCGCATTTTCGGATGCTAAAAAATTAAAAGAACATTTAGACCGTATTGAAGAAGCAAAAAAACGTGACCACCGTGAAATTGCGAAAAAAATGGATTTATTTCATTTGCAGTCAGAAGCCCCCGGCATGATTTTCTGGCATCCGAACGGCTGGACGATGATTAATATTATGCGTGATCGTATTCGCGCTGTATTAAATAAAGGCGGTTATCAAGAAATTAATACGCCCCAATTGGTGGACGTGAGTTTATGGGAACAGTCTGGCCACATGGCGAAATTTGATGCGGGCATTTTCACATCAGAATCGGAAAATAGAAAATATGCTGTGAAGCCGATGAATTGCCCTTGTCACGTTCAGGTTTTCAAGCAAGGCATTAAAAGTTATCGCGACTTGCCGATTCGTTTTGCTGAGTTTGGCTGTTGTCATCGCAATGAACCGTCAGGCACATTGCATGGCATTATGCGTGTGCGCGCATTTGTGCAAGACGATGCGCATATTTTCTGTACGGAAGAGCAGATTCAAAGCGAGGTGTTTGCATTTATTGATCAGCTGCATGGACTTTATCGTGATTTTGGATTTACGGACATTGTTTATAAGCTGGCAACGCGTCCTGAAAAGCGGGTAGGCAGCGATGCGGTTTGGGATAAGGCTGAAAGTGCCTTGGAAGAAGCGTTAAAGACAAAGTCAATCCAATTTGATTATCTGCCGGGCGAAGGTGCTTTTTACGGCCCTAAAATTGAATTTCATTTGCGTGATTGTTTGGGTCGAACCTGGCAATGCGGTACGATTCAGGTCGATTTTTCAATGCCAGAACGCTTAGAGGCACACTATATTGATGAAAAAGGCGCCAAGAAAACGCCTGTGATGCTGCATCGCGCTATGTTAGGATCGATGGAGCGCTTTTTAGGCATCTTAATTGAACATCACGCTGGGCATTTTCCATTGTGGTTGGCGCCAGTGCAAGTGGCTGTCATGAATATTACCGATCGACAGCTTGAATATGTGGACAAGCTCGTGAAAAAACTTCAGAATGTCGGGCTTCGGGCTATTTCAGACTTGAGAAATGAGAAAGTGGGCTTTAAAATTCGCGAACAGTCCATTGCGCGTGTGCCATATCAGCTTGTTGTGGGTGATAAGGAAGTCGAAGCCGGAACAGTTTCAGTTCGCAAGAGTGGGTCTGATCAATCGGAAACGATGCATGTTGATGATTTTATAAAATTGACTCAGAGCCCCGAGCGTGAGCGAGTGGGAGATTAAAAAAGCCCCGAGCGTGAGCGAGCGGAAAATTAAAAAAGCCCCGAGCGAACAAAAGATTAATTTTTGGAGGAAACCAACATCAGAGCAAGTAAAAATACACGTGTTAATGATTTAATCCGTGTGCCGCGAGTGCGTTTGATTGATCAAGATGGTGAGCAAGTCGGTATTGTGAGCATTGAAGATGCTTTGATGCAGGCCAAACGCGTCATGCTTGATCTTGTTGAGATTTCACCGAATGATGAGCCGCCAGTGTGTCGGATCATGGATTACGGAAAATATGTGTTTGATCAAAGTAAGCGTCGAACACAGCAAAAGAAGCATCAAAAACAAATTCAGGTCAAGGAAATAAAGTTCAGACCAGTAACAGATATCGGTGATTATCGCATTAAGATGCGCAAAATCGCCGAGTTTTTAGAGCGCGGTGATCGCGTTAAAGTCAGTTTGCGATTTCGTGGTCGCGAAGTACAGCACCAAGATTTGGGTGTTGAATTTATTAACCGCGTGAAAGCAGATTTGCCTGTAGGAGCGGTAGTTGAGCAGGAAGCGAAAATGGAAGGTCGTCAAATTACGATGTTAGTGGCGATGGGTAAGAAGTGATCGGGGGTCTGTTATCTGGGATCTGTGATTGTATTTAGTTGAATGAGTGAATGAAGCGAGAATACTATGCCAAAAATGAAAACAAACAGCGGTGCCAAAAAACGCTTTAAAGCGCGTGGTGATGGCACATTTAAAAAACGTCGTGCAACACGCAGCCATATTTTGACGAAGAAATCGCAAAAAAGTAAACGTCAATTGCGCGGTAAAACGACAATGAAAGAGTGTGACAAATTGTCAGTTGAACGCATGATGTGTGTTCGGTAATTCTTTTAAAACCCACACTCAGCGAAAGCGAAGGTGTATAACAAAAGTGGAGTAAGACAATGGGAAGAGTAAAACGTGGTGTAACGGCGAAAGCACGTCACAAAAAAATATTAAAAATGGCAAAAGGGTATTATGGTGCGCGTAGCCGCGTATTCCGTGTTGCCAAACAAGCCGTTATCAAAGCATTACAATATGCGTATCGCGATCGTCGTCAACGTAAACGCGAATTCCGCGCATTATGGATCACCCGTATCAATGCCGCAGTAAGACCGCATGGTCTTTCATATAGCCGTTTTATGAATGGCTTAAAAAAAGCGAATATCACATTAGATCGGAAAGTATTGGCTGATTTAGCAGTGCATGACAAAATTGGATTTGCGGCATTGGCGAAACAGGCATCTGCTGCGTTGGTGTAAGCTCACCGCTCGTGCCTCAGCGCCCCGAGCCCTCAGAGCCCCGAGCGTCAGCGAGTGGAAACTAACCTCAGCGCTCAGAGCCCCGAGCCTCAGCGCCCCGAGCATTAGCGAGTGGAAAATAACCAATGCACACACTCCTATTCGCCTGAGTATTTAATTCAAACCCAGCTACTCGCTGGGTTTTTTTATGGAGTCTGTGATGCAGAATAAATTAAACATCATCATCAACGAAGCAAAATCCCTCATCGCCTCCGCTAAAAACGTAGCCGATATTCAAGACCTCCGTATTAAATATTTAGGTAAAAAAAGCGACCTCACTGAATTAATGAAGCAGCTTGGTCAGCTGAGCGCTGATGAACGTCCGAAAGTAGGGCAGTTAATTAATGATGCTAAAACCCAAATTCAAGATTTATTAAATGCGCAAGACAATCAATTTAAAACTGCTGAATTAAACGAAAAATTATCATCGGAAAAAATTGATGTTACTTTGCCGGGTCGTGGGCAACAATCGACAGGATGTTTGCATCCAGTCACGCGCGTGCGTGAACGTGTTATTGAATTATTCGCGCAAATGGGTTTTTCTGTAGAAGAAGGCCCAGAAATTGAAGACGATTATCATAATTTTTCCGCATTGAATTTTGTTGATCATCATCCTGCAAAGGAATCACAAGACACATTTTATTTCCCGGATGGAAAATTATTGCGAACGCATACATCGCCCGTGCAGATTCGCGTCATGAAAAATCAAAAGCCACCGATTAGAATAATCACGCCGGGTAGGGTATATCGCCGAGATTATGACGCAACACACACGCCCATGTTTCATCAATTAGAAGGATTGGTAGTGGATGAGCATTGTAATTTTGCGCATTTAAAAAGTTTGTTGCAGAATTTCCTAAACGCCTTTTTTGAAAAAGAAATTCCTTTGCGTTTTCGCCCTGGTTATTTTCCGTTTACAGAACCGTCTGCGGAAGTGGATATTGAGTGGAAATCAAATAGAACGGAAGCGGGGGCGGAAGCCTGCGCGCGAACGGGTAATGAATCTGCCGTAGTGCAACAAGCTTGTGGTGCGCACATCCGCTGGCTTGAAGTGCTGGGTTGTGGCATGGTTCATCCTAATGTTTTAGAAAATGTTGGGATTGACTCAAAAAAATATACGGGTTTTGCCTTTGGTATTGGTTTAGAACGTTTGGCCATGCTGCATTATGGTATTAATGATTTGCGCGTTATGTTTGAAAATGATTTACGCTTTCTTGAGCAGTTTTAATGTATCCGCTCTAAATTAGAGGGTGACGGAAATAGCAATACACCAACTGAAAAGTGATCCGGGATCCGGGATCTGAGATCGGGGGTCGGTGTCAGAATGCGAACACCGATCCCAGACAGCTGATCCCTGATACCCCTAACAGCAACTATTTCAGTTACCCTCTGAGTTTGGAGTAGATACGAGCCTGGCGTGGTCTTAAAGTGGATTAAAGCATTTTGCGCATTCCAAAGGGCTTGCGCTTGCTTCCAGTGTCGCACAATCCAATTCCAGCGAGGTTGGGCTGCTGAGATTCACCCCTTCTGATATGACATCATACGCGCAACGGACTGTGGTTGTTTTGTCGATATCACAAGAATATTCGCCAGTGTTATTCTCACTGGGTTTCCAGTCTTCGGGGAATGCGCACTGCGGTAGACCGTTACGATGCACTTCCGCTTTATTATTTTGACATTGTGTGGCAATACCTGGATTAGCGTGTCTGTAAGCTTTAGGGCAAGCGATTGAACCATCGGGTTGGGAAACGTAATCAACGCCTTGCTTGAGGAAATTGACGGTGTTGTCGACCGTCCAAACAGCGCCGGTGCTGCCATTGGGAATTCTGTTTAAAAGACACGAATTTTGTTCGCAACGAAAATAAGTATTGTTGCCTTGCCAGCCGCCACGGTGAAGACAGGCGCAGTTTTGGGCGTTTGAAACACTGCTCATCATTAAGCTTAATCCCATTAAGCTGAACGTGATGGTTTTATTCATGGCATCCATTCCTATGTGTCTTGTAAAGCATCTGTACAGATATAACGTATTTTATGGCTCTTGACAATTTAAACGATATAAATTTCCGAAAGGAAAAGATGACTTTAATTTTATACCTACCGCTCCCACTTCTGATAGTTCATCGTTAAATTCGCATTTTCACAGTACGAACGGTTTTGTTTTTGTAAAATATCGGGGTATGATGGGCGCTTAAATAAATGAGGAATTCACCGATGAAATTCAGCGAACAATGGTTACGTCAGTGGGTGAACCCTGCCTTAACAACAGAACAATTAACCGAACAAATGGCGATGCTTGGCTTGACGGTCGATGCCATTACGCCTGTTGCTGGAAAATTTTCCGGTGTTGTCATTGGTGAAATCGTCACGCGTGCTCAGCATCCCAATGCCGACAAATTATCTTGCTGTGAGGTGAATGTTGGCGAAAAAGAATTATTGAAAATCGTTTGTGGTGCACCCAATGCGCGCGCAGGCATTAAGGTGGCTGTTGCAACCGTTGGTGCAGTTTTACCGGGTGATTTTAAAATTAAAGAAGCTAAGTTGCGCGGTGAATTATCGCAAGGCATGTTGTGCTCCGCAAAAGAATTGCAATTGGAAATGGGGAAATCATTGATTGATGGCATTATAGAATTGCCCGCTGATGCAAAAATCGGCGATGATTTTAATGATTATTTCAAATCAAATGATTGCATTATTGATGTGGATATCACGCCGAATCGCGGCGATGCATTGAGTATTCGCGGTGTTGCACGTGATTTGGCAGCAGCGATACAGGGATCAGCGATAAAACATCAGGAATCAGTAAAAATAACACCAATCACAAGCTCCCAATCTTCATTGTCAATCTCGATACAAGCCCCAGAAGACTGTCCACGTTACGTCGGTCGCGTTATTCGTCATGTGAATAATACACTGCAAACACCGTCTTATATGCAACATGCCTTGCAACGCGCCAACACGCGCTTAATTAATCCTGTTGTCGATATTACAAATTATGTCATGTTGGAATTGGGTCAGCCGATGCATGCTTTCGATTTATCAACCATTAAAAATAACATTATTGTACGTCGCGCCAAATCAAATGAAAAAATAAAATTATTAGACGAGCAATTCATTACATTAACAGAAAACGATTTAATTATTGCAGATGAAGAAAAGCCGCTGGCATTAGCGGGTGCGATGGGCGGCGTTGATTCGAGCGTAACAACAAATACAAAAGATATATTTCTAGAGGCGTGTTTTTTCTTGCCGAAAACAGTTTGCTTAAGTAAAAGAAGACACAGTATTACGAGCGATGGTTCACATCGGTTCGAGCGCGGTGTCGATTTTAGTTTGCCGCGTGAGGCAATTGAGCGCGCGACACAATTAATTTTAGAGATTGCGGGTGGTACGGTAGAAGAAATAATTGAAGTGGTTTCAGAAAATAATTTACCAAGGCGTGAAGCAATATTTTTAGCGCGCGATCAAATTCAGCGAACAGTGGGGATTGTTATCGCAGATAATCATGTCGTGCGAATTTTAGAATCACTGGGTTTCATTGTAGAATCGCTGGAAAATGGCTGGGAAGTGATTCCGCCCAGTTTTCGTTTTGACGTGAGTTTGCCGGTTGATTTAATCGAAGAATTAGCGCGAATGACCGGATACGATACGATTCCTTCCTTGGAAATGGTGGCGAATTTAAGCATGAAATCGCACGCAGAAGGAAAATTAAGTGACAAAAAAATCCGCCACTTTTTAATCGATCGCGATTATCATGAAGCCATTACGTATAGTTTTATTTCTCCGGAATTGTTTTCTTTGTTTTCACCGGCGGCAAAACCAATTACCTTGAAAAATCCTTTATCACAAGATATGTCTGTGATGCGCGATAGTTTATTGCCAGGTTTATTACAAGCAGTTCAACTGAATTTGCGCCATCAATGTGAACGTGTGCGTTTATTTGAAACGGGTTTGTGTTTTTCTGGTGATGCGCAAACGCCGAAGTTGGCGATGGTTATTACCGGTAGCGTAGTGTCAGAACAGTGGGGTGAGAAAAAGCGCGCGGTGGATTTTTATGATTTAAAAGCGGATATTCAAGCGCTTCTTTTCGATCACACGGTCGCTGTCGCTTCCGTTTCCATGCATGCTAATGAAAGCCTTGTTAATACTGCATTGCATCCGGGGCGTTCGTGTTCGCTCATGCGCGACGGCAAGCTCATCGGCTATCTGGGCGAAGTGCATCCGCAGATCCTCAATCACTTCGATATTCGCCAACCGGTCATCGTTTGCGAGCTCGATTTGGAAGCGATTAAGCGAATCTCAGTGCCGCATTATGAAACTTTTTCACGTTTTCCATCGGTTCGCCGTGATTTGGCGATTGTGGTTGATGAGGCAACTTCGGCCGCTGCAATAAGCACTTTAGTTAAGCAGCAGGCGGGTTCTCAGCTTCAGGATGTGATGATTTTCGATGTCTATCAAGGTAAAAATATAGAATTGGGCAAAAAAAGTATCGCTTTGGGCTTGACGTTTCAAGATCCATCACGCACTCTAGTAGATGAGGAAATAAACGCGATAATTCATGGTGTTGTCATCGCGCTTGAACGGGAGTTGAACGCAACTTTGAGGGCATAACGATGGGCGCACTCACAAAAGCGGATTTGGCTGAACATTTGTTTAATACGGTTGGGCTAAATAAACGCGAAGCAAAAGAACTGGTCGAATATTTTTTTGAAGAAATTCGCATGTCTTTGGAAAAAGGCGAATCGGTTAAATTATCCGGATTTGGCAACTTTAATTTACGTGATAAAAATCAACGTCCGGGGCGTAATCCAAAAACGGGTGAAGAAATTCCAATCACAGCGCGTCGCGTTGTGACATTCCGAGCAGGTCATAAATTAAAATCCAGGGTGGAGAATTATGCCGGATCACAAGGACAAAGCGATTCAGAAAATCGAAACGAGTGATACTGATTTATCACCCATTCCCGATAAGCTGTATTTCTCAATTGGCGAAGTTGCTGAGCTTTGCCAATTGAAGCCACATGTCTTGCGCTATTGGGAACAAGAGTTTCCCCAGTTAACGCCATCAAAAAGACGCGGCAATCGCCGTTATTATCAACGCAAAGATATATTGCTGGTGCGTCAGATTAAAAGCTTATTATATGGAAAAGGCTACACCATTGAAGGTGCGCGCTTGCAATTGTCAGGCGATGAAAGTATTTCATTGCAAAAAATGCAGCGTTCGCATGCGGCACTACAATCTACTGTTGCGCAACTTGAAATCATTGTGAAAGAGCTTGAAGAAATATAAATTATTACGCTGACAGTTTTCTTGCAAATTATCATGACGTCCAGTAATCTTGTTTTTCTTTTCGGGGCATAGCGCAGCCTGGTAGCGTACTTGCATGGGGTGCAAGGGGTCGCAGGTTCAAATCCTGCTGTCCCGAAATAATTCAAATGATACCCAACTCAATCTGCCGATGAATTTCATTTAACACATCCAAAAGCGGTGGCGATAAAATCTAGCGACGAACCAACGGAAGCGAGCGGCGGTAGCCCTCGCGCAAACACACAAAATATTTTTAAAAAAGCAGGAAAGGGGTGGGGTAATGCACCGGGGCTTTGCATTGCTAGAATCGCGTGAGGGCTCCCGCCCCCACTTCTGATAGTTCATCTCTGAATTCGCATCTTCATTGGCGATGGGACTATCTGAACAATGCGATCACCCCCCTTTGAAAAAGGGGGCGGTTATAAAGCGCAATTTTGTCTAAATGTGCAATAAAATAGTTCGCTTTAAAACCGGGGGGATTTACGTAAATTCGAAAAAATTAAGCGTTAATTTAATACTTTTTTAAGCTTCCTCGCGTAAAGTAGAGGAAATTTTTAACTGTATTGTCCGGGAAATGTATATGTCTAATACGCCAAGTAATTTTAAAAAGAAAAATGATGTTCAAATCGCATCAACTGTTTATAAAAAAAACGATGGCGATATCATTGAATTTCGCATTTCGCAAGCAGACAGCACGCAAAATAGCCCTCGTGAAAATGCTGAACCACAAACTCAATCATCAGCACCTGACATTTTCGGCTTTCACCATGACGATCATTTATTCGGTTTAATCACATCATTGAATGTCGACCCCATTACTTTTGACAGCCAAGAATGGAATGCTGCGGTTGACCGTGGTTTGGGTTTAGATGCAACATCGCTGGTCACGCTTGCGATTTCCACATTGGGTTTATATATTGCCGATGTCGAACGTTCTTTTGGACTTCAACCTAAATTAAATAATCAAGGTGAAGCTGAATTATCAAGTAATGATCTTGCAAAATTAAATCAAGATCCAAACGCCACACATAAATACAAACAAATAATTGCTATCCAAAAACAATTAAAAGAATTTCACGCGTTAGAATTAAAAACAGACCCAAACTCACACGAACAGCAAGAAATTATTCGTGGTGGTGTATTAGAAGTATTAGCGACTTTGCGGGGTGTACTACGTCAAACGGATGGCCGTTCAAAAACAACACGTCATGCGGATGATGTTATTTTAGATGCGATAAAAGCGGTTGAAGATTTTAAATGGCCTTTTGATGCTGAAAATAATGGCTATCTTAAAGTTACCGTAGCCGATCAATTAAAATTTCCAGGCTATGTAAGTTATAGCAATACAAAACCTTTGTCTGCAGAAGGTCGCGATAATGTGGTGCATGCTTATTTACTCAAAAAAGAATTTTCAAATCTAACGGATGCTAATAAAAAAGAATTTAAAGCGCAGGTGGAAAATATCAAACCAAGCGTTGGCATCAGTGTGTGGCAATTACCAGACCCATTACCCAGCATGCTACGTGCGAATAGAGCTGATGGGCATGTAAAACGCATTGGCAAATTCTTTGCGCGCGGTGTTGTTTATACCGTAAATACAGTGGTTAATCTTACAGTCGGTCTCGCGTTACTGCTTCCCTTATGTGGCGCTGCGATTGGAAAAGCGTTTTTTGCAGTGAAAGATGATTTGAAACCCCGCAATGTGACGAAAGCCTATGATATGACGCCTGATTCTGCGCTAGAAGAAGAAGCGAAAGATGTTGCACGGAAAATATTGAAATCGATTGGTCAGGAGGGGAAACCGATTTTGGATGATGCAGGTTATTACGCTGCTTTTTGCAATAAGGTTGAACAAGAAATTAATGATTCATATGCTACTTATGATAACAATAAAAAAACAAAATTACGTGCAAATATTATTTTGCATGCTTTATTGTCAGCACTAGATGAAAATTATAAAAAACTCACTGTCAACAATGATCATTTACAGAAACATTTATCTCCGTTTTTCAAGCTATCAGAAATAATGCAAACGCGAGAACTGTGCTCTAAACTTAATCCATTAGAAACTAAAAATGAAATAAAATTATCGGATTTGACGGATTTGACGGATTTGATGCTTGCAGAAAATAAATTAAATCCCATTCTTGCTAAACCCGACCACAAACAAGGTCCCTTATTTTTGCGTTCAAGTATATTTGCAACCATTTATCATATTGCCAGCGCTATTTCAGGCGTGTTTGAAAATATGGGTCGACGTGATCCTGTTTCAGGAACAGCGGCATTTTACGCCATGGGCCATGTGATGATTTTAAAAATGCATGAACAAAGCTCAGAAGGCAATTGGAAAATATTTGATGAAATGACGGCGTCCATTAAACCTGCCACCATTTTATTCGATCAATTATTGCCGCTGTATCATTTTTTAAAATCAGCGAATCCTGAAATCAAAATCAGCAGTGAAGACGAAAATAAATTTTTTGCGCGTATTGAAAAATTAAAAACGCAAGGTAACTCAGTGCAACGCGAACAGAAAAAAACAATACCGCAAACAAGTCGCGGATGGCAGCTTGCAAAAGAAATGACAGAAACTTTAGTGGGCGGCGTCTTTCGTTTAGTGCATGCTTGTTTTGGTTTGGTGATCGGCGTGCCGATTCATGCAGCAATGCGTTTTTTCGATGCGGACCACACTACTTTGCGAGTATGGGATAAATATTCTGGTTATAATAATGCGGCAGGCGTGATCGATGGCTTGCGTGCAATAATAACATGGCCATTTCGTCTTGCGACTTACGCAGTATCAACTCCGGTGGTTGCGGTTATGCGCGCAACAGGCAGTGATGCCGAGGCACCTGTTGTTTCTGGATTTACGCGTTTTGCGCGCTGGGTTGTAGGGAAAACCCGCGCTGCCAGCACCAAACGCCCAGATAATGTGCCCTTGTGGCGCGCATCGATGGCGGAAGTGAGGTTGGTGATGCCTCAAGTTAAGAAAGAAAGTGATTCTTTTGCGCATGATAATGATGATGTTCTATCGGAGCATATTCTTAGCGCTGCAAGTGCTATTTCAATTCAAGGTAATCATCTTGCTTCACTTCAAAAAGTTATTGATAATTTAGCGAAATTCAAAGGAAGTTTGACGCGATCTGTTCCCTTACTGCGTTTAAAATCGTTTAATAAAAATATTAACGGTGATAGCAATATTACCCTAACTATTTTGAAAACATTGTTTCGCGATGAAGTGGAAATGATTGACAAAAAAATGGATGAGGAAAGAATCACCCTTCACGAAAAACGTGATTCTATTATGTTGGCCTCATTGCAACGATTATTCCGCAAAGAATTATCGGCATGCAAATCCAGTGAGGGCGCGAGCGCTGATTTGTCAGGTAATGGCGCGTTTTTTGAAGCGTTTAGGTTAGTAGAAAATAATACGAAGGAATCTAATAATACGAAGGAATCTATAGATCAACGCAAAGCATTTGTTAACGCATTGGCGGGCTGCGAATTTGATTTCAATCGATTATCACCAACGCAAAAATTGGCAGAAGAAGTGTGTGAAAAAACAGATGAGGCTTGTGCAGAAATCGAAAAACTTGAGCAAGCACAACGTGATGAGTTGGGAAATGCAAACAGTCCTAACACAGCTAGACCGCGAGCAACATCAAATGCGCCATTTTATGATGCAACCACGCACGAGAAAGTAGTGCGGACTGTTGATGTTAAGGATTACTTGTTTGTGCTTGAAGCTGTTTTAGTGGAATATGACAAGCTCAATATCGGAAACAAGGAAGGCAAAGATCAATCGACATTGGTTACTGCATTAAGAAGTATATGTGGAAATTTTATGGCTAAGGGGTTTGTAGAACATACTGATATCACTTCATTCGTTTTGCAAACGCTATATCCAAAAAATAAAAGTGACAAAGAAGAAAAACCAATTAATGAACCTCGAAATAAATTTAACGACGATATAAGTAAGAAGCTTGGTAAGGACTCGATTTCTGAAAATAATATTCGCACTGCATTTCGCGCTGTGTTTGCTGCTGTGAATGAAAGTGGTGATTTACTTCCTGCTACATCAGCTGTTTGCGAATTATTAACGGGGAAAAATCCAGTAGCGCTCGGAATTGTGCGAACATATCAAATGACATCGCCGCGTAGTGCAGAACACGGGTCCGTTTCTTCTGCTGTTAGTCCGGTTGATTCGAATGGTGATCCAGCAGAAAAACCATCACATTCGAATAATGTGGAAGGCGATGATACTCCTCATTTAAATACATCATTTCGAGACGATTCTGCATCAAAGGGTAGTCCTCATTACGCTGGATTTTTCAGGGAACAAGGCAGTAGATCTTCTCAAAGGTGTCGCTATTCCCCTGTTGATAAACTACAGTCATTACCAATGAAAATGTCAATTTAGCGATGAACTATCAGAAGTGGGGGCGGTAGCCCTCACGCGATTCTAGCAATGCACAACCCTGGTGCATTAGCCCACCGCTTTTGATCGTTCATTGCTTGAGGTTCGCATTTTCATTGACACTGTTAAAATCCAATGTGAACGTCAACAATACTGTTTTTTTAAATTTTAATGTGGGTGTCCTGGAATTTTCAATCAGTTTTGCAAATAAGCAAAGCACGCGTTATGATCGGTAAAACACTCTTTTTGTTATGAATTAATGGGAAATAAAATGCTGTCATCACTCTTTTCTGCTAAAGCAACACCCGTTACACGCGAACAAATTGCATTGGCCATTTCAAAATTATCCTCATTATTAGCGGAATGGATTGTCGACCCCAAAAATGCGAGTCGGTTGTCTGTGGTAATCAATAAAGCCATTGATGTGTATGAAAAGGAGCGCGACGATGCGGTCAATCGATTGGGAAAACCGGTAGCCCCGCCCACAACAGAATCGCCACTTCAGGATGCTGCCTCAACAGCGCTTTATTGGGGGCGTTCTTTTTTTGCGGCAACCACCCATCAAGCGCTTTCCAATAGCGCCGAACAATTTCGAGAAAAATCATCGCAAATCACGTCTGAGAATGCCAAAACCTTTTTTCTGTCATTCGATAAACTAGAAATTGGCGGGTGGGCGATCGCGGGTCATTCATTGGGGCTGGGGCGCGCATCATTAAAAACACGCATAGTGGCGACTTTGATTGAGGCTTTTCTTGTTTCAAATGCGGCAAGCGATTCTTGTTCTGATGATGAGGATACGAATGTGAAACAAAAAAGTGTTTCTAACTTATCTGAAGTGTGTACATTGCTGACCGATAAAGTAATTGATCCTATTTATGTTAAGGATCAAGCGGAAGAAATATACCTGAAATTAATTGGTTGCATTGCAACGCAGCAGTTGCGTCCGCAATCTACTCAATCACATTAAAATTTATTGCGCTTACAATTTAAGAGTGCTACCGTTGCCAAAATTTTTACGATGATATTTTATGAACCATACCCTGCTTGATATTTTAGTTTGCCCTTTATGCAAAGGAAAATTATTGTATGATCACAGCGCGCAAGAATTAATTTGCCGTTTTGATAAGTTGGCTTACCCCATTCGCAATCATGTGCCGGTTATGTTGCCTGATGAGGCGCGTGATTTATCAACTGATCTCTGATTTCTAACAACCCACCCTAAATATATGGAAACCTTTTATGGACTTCACCGTTATCATTCCCGCCCGTTTAAACTCATCTCGTTTGCCTGGAAAAGTATTGATGGATATCGGCGGAAAACCGATGTTACAACACGTGTATGAAAACGCATTGCAATCGGGCGCATCGACCATTGTTGTTGCAACAGACAATGACGCGATAGCTAAAGTGGCAAGTGACTTTGGTGCGACAGTGTGTATGACGGAAAGTTCACATCTTTCAGGTACAGAAAGAATTGCTGAAGCGGTGAGCACATTGGCGTTGGATGAAGATGATATTGTCGTTTGCTTACAGGCGGATGAACCCTTAATGTCGCCAAAATTGATTTTTCAATTAGCGGAAAATTTAGCGGAACATGATCACGTCAAAGCCGCAACGCTCGCAACAAAATTAACACACGCAGAAGAATTATTTGATCCAAATATTGTGAAGGTTGTTTTGAACCACCGTCATTATGCGATTTATTTTTCACGCGCGCCGATTCCTTGGGATCGCGAACAATTTCCCGATTTAAAAACACTTGATTTGAAAAAATTAAAATTAACGGACGCTTATTTACGCCATATTGGTGTGTACGCTTATCGTGCTGGATTTCTTGAAACGTACACCAACTGGCCTTCTTGCCCTATTGAAAAAATAGAGATGCTGGAACAATTGCGCATTTTATGGAATGGTTATAAAATGCACGTCGGTATCACTGATATTGCGGTGCCTGCCGGTGTCGATACGCAAGCTGACATGGATCGTGTCAGAGCGCAGATTTAAATTCGAATGGAATGATCGAGCCTCAGAGCCCCGAGCGTTAGCAAGTGGAATTCTAAAAAAGTCAGGAGAATTAAACCAGGATTTTTTCAATTTAATATTGGGTAGGTGATTTTATGAGAGAGTATTTTAATCCAGGATACACAGTACGCGAAGATATTATCACTAAGGTCGAAGCAGCTGAACAAGCTGAAAAAGACAAGCAATGGAAAATAGCGCAACAAGATGAAGTCAATCGCGTTGAAGCAGGTGGATCCGATGCTTCCGCTGAATCGATGGCAACCGATAATGGTAAGGGGTCGATATCAAATGCGCTCCAGACGGAAATTAGTCCTAATTGGATTGTGCTTAAATCAGCGCGCAGCTTGGTTGTTGGCGTAGGCGCTGCTACAGCGGATCGCGCCCTAGGCCATATTTTTATGAACGGCTCATTCCCTGAAACCGCGATGGCTTTTTTCAGTGCGATTGGTCTTCAAAGTATTTCTAAATTCATGCTAAACATGTTTGGTTTTTTAGGCGCTCATGAAAAGGCCTTATTTCCTGTTTTTAATATCATGGTGTCTTTATTTTTGACGGGGTTGGAATATATTATACGTTCTGCTTCGCAATTAAAAATTGATCAACCACAAGGGAGTAACGATTGCGTTAAATATAATGCGCGTTTATTAGGATCTAAAATCCCTTTTAATAAATTACCTGCGCATGAAAAAAATAATTTATTGGTGCATGTGCCTTATTTAAAGTTTAAATCACTCACACGCAGAGAAGCGGTGATGTTTTTCCTTGTGGCATACGGACTGCAAATAACAAATGGTGTTTTTGCAGGCTATCCAGATTTCCAAAAAGACAATAAATTTGCATCCGCTTTAGATGCGTTTTACCAAAATGCATTTTTGGTTTTTGCGGGGCAAATTTGGTTGGCGGTTATTGCGGATAAATTCTTATTTCAAGCAGTGCCTGCGGTAGGGCGTGGTTTTGCTTCAGGAGCATCTGCGACAGGATCGGTGGTTTATTCGGGTGGTGCAGCGTTGTTTGCTGGGGTGAAAAAATGTTGTCCTGGTTCGGCGGATGATAAACAGACGCCATTGCATAATAATAAAGAACCGAGATATGGCGCTGTTTAATCGCGCGAGGGCTGCCGCCGCTCGCTTCTGAGTTTTGCGCGACGCTCGCCTCTGAGTTTTGCGTGAGGGCGATAGCCCTCACATCCTGGTTACTTATTCTTTTTTCGTTGTCACTTGTTGTAACGGTTTTTTACCTGACGACAATCCTTTGTAATCCTTTTGATAAGCTGCAGCTGGAACAGATGGTGCTGTGGGTTGTTGTGGTGCTACTGCTACTGCTGGTTGTGCTGCTGCAGGGATCATCGCAGCGGGCTGTGCTGATTCAGCGATCACTGCCTTTTCAACAGGTTTCTCAGCCACAATCACTTTCTCAACGGCTTTTTCCACTGCTTTTACCGCTGGTTTTTCAGGCGCTTTTGCAATCGGTTTTTCATTCACAAGCGCTTTTTCCATCACCTTTTCTGGTGCTGCGCTGTGATTTTCAATTACTGGCGGCAATATTGGCTTGAGATTTTCTGTTACAGGCACTTCTGATGCGCTGCTCTTCTCAACAGGACTGACAGGGGAAGTGACTGCGGGTTTTGCAGGCAATCGATGATCTACGTTCCGATCACGGTTATCGCGCGTGCGATTGTTGCGGTCACCGGTACGATCGTCACGTCTGGGTTGTGCTGCTGCGCCATCACGTTGTGGTTGTGGTCTGCGTGGTTTGTTGTTGTTTCGCGCACGGCCTCCGCGATCATCGCGAAGACTGTCGCCACTCACGCGCGGCAAAATAGGTTCTTGTCGTTGTGAAGGTTGACGTTTTCCGTTCGAAAATTTTCTTTCTGGTTTTTTTACTGTGGGTGTTTCGCTACCAAACATCACATCCCATAAGCGTTTAATTAACCCGTTGCTTTGTGGTTTTGGTGCGGGCGGCTGAATGTCATTGGATAAGTATTGTTGAATAGCAGGTTCAGGCGCTGCTACAGTTGTCGCTGATTTGCTGACAATCAGTTCTGGTTTTGGCACGCGCACTTGCTTATAACTCGGCATGTTTTTATTGCTGTCATCGCGAATGGTTTTGATGTGGAAATTCGGCGATTTTAAATGTTCATTGGGGATGATGATAACCTTCACAGAGGATTGTGTTTCAATTTCTTTAATCGCGTCACGTTTTTCATTCATCACAAAAGTAGCAATATCCAATGGTAATTGAACTTGAATTTGCGCATTATTGCTGCGCGATGCATTTTCTTGAATCAAGTGAACGAGCGCAATGGCAACAGACTCTACGCTGCGAATTGTGCTGCGACCTTCGCAGCGGGGGCAAACAGTTTCTGATGAAACGCTTAATGATGCGCGTAAGCGTTGACGCGACATTTCCAGCAATCCAAAACGAGAAATGCGGCCAATTTGAATGCGTGCGCGATCCATTTTTAAAGCATTGCGCAAACGATTTTCCACTTCACGCTGATTGCGAGCAGGTGTCATGTCGATAAAGTCGATCACAACCAATCCGCCGATATCGCGAATGCGGAGTTGCTTTGCGATTTCGTCAGCTGCTTCTAAATTGGTTTGCAGTGCGGTTTCTTCGATGCTGGATCCTTTTGTTGCACGTGCGGAATTGATGTCGATCGCAACCAAGGCTTCTGAATGGTCAATCACAATTGCGCCACCAGAAGGCAATCGCACTTCGCGCTGGTATGCTGCTTCAATTTGTTTTTCAATTAAGAAGCGACTGAAGATGGGCATTGAGTCGGTGTATAATTTCAAATGTTCGATAAAATCAGGGCGCACTTGTTGAATGTATGCTTTTGCGCGATTGTAAGCATCTTCGTTATCAACGACGATTTCGCTGATGTCTTGGCGCAAATGGTCACGCACCGCGCGGATAATCACATCGCTTTCTTGGTGAATCAAATAAGGGCCGGGTCTTGCTACAGCGGCTTGTTTGATCGCTTCCCAGTAACGCAGCAATACTTTCAAGTCCCATTCCAATTCGTCTTTAGAACGACTCACGCCCGCGGTTCGAATGATAATGCCCATGCCTTCAGGAATGGGAAGTTGTTCGATGATTTCACGGAGTTGATCGCGGTCATCGCCCTCGATACGGCGCGAAATACCGCCAGAGTCGGGATTGTTCGGCATCAAAACCAAATAACAGCCCGCCAAAGCGATGAATGAAGTGAGCGCAGCGCCCTTGTTTCCACGTTCTTCTTTATCGATTTGAACGACAATTTCTTGGCCTTCTTTGAGAACGCGCTTGATGTCGATCGTTTCCGCTGCTTGGCCGTCAGCCGATGTTAAAAAATATTCAGGGGAGATTTCTTTGAGTGGCAAGAAACCATGGCGTTCGCTGCCATAATCCACAAACACAGCGCCGAGACTCGGTTCAATGCTGGTGATTCTGCCTTTGTAAATGTTCGATTTTTTTTGTTCTTGACCAGGGTGTTCGATGTCCAAATCAACCAGCACAGCATCCGCTGTGATCGCTACGCGCAGTTCGTCGCCGTGCGTTGCGTTAATGAGCATTCTTTTTATCATGTTTTCGCCTAATTTTAAGTTAGACGCTCAACAAGGCCTCGCGTATATTAGGTTTTTTTGTGGAATATGTTCGAAATTGTTTCATTCTAGATTCGCAACCTGTTTTTTCGCTGTCTTTGTGAGCGCGATTAATAATTTATGTCACTGCGCATTTGGTTTTATCCGTGGCGGACGTGACGTACATTTGTGCATTCAACGCTTATGGTCTTGGCATGTCTTTATAAAGTGTTGCCAGTCTTTTAGCCGCTTTTTATAAATTGCGGGTGAATAACCTGCTGATAGTAGCAAGCCTGGCATTGCTTCGCAAGAAGGATCGATGGTCGGAGATCAGGCATCGGGCATCGGGCATCGGTGTTCGCATTCTGACACTGATCCCCGATCACTTTTCAGTTAGTGCAATACTATTTTCGTCGCCTTAAAATTTGGAGCGGATACAATTATAATGTTATCGCTTTGTTCCCGTTCGTTTAGTCCCCACCTTCGCACACACTCACTGCTTCATTGCGCGTTGTGAACTTTGCATTAAAGTGATTTTATTTAAAATTAAGCATATTTTATTTAAAATTAAGCATGATAAATTTGGCGTGGATGATTATGAAAGAGGTGTTTTTGAAACCGTCATTGGCCCGGACGGCCAATGACGAGACCCCATGGATGGGTTTACGGCGTGTTTCAAAAACACCTCTGAATAATCATCCAAAGCCAATTTATCATTCCCTATTGTTTTATTTCTTACGCTTAATTGTTAAAGTTGTTCAAATTTTAATGCGGGCCCCCTAAATTTATTGGTGATTAAGATTGTTTTTATGAAAAAAATCTATACAATCACAGCCAATCTCTGATAACCGATAACTGACGCTTTATGGCAACCATCGTAACAATCGACGAATCTCATGCAGGCCAACGCATTGACAACTTTTTAGCAACGGCGCTCAAGGGCGTTCCACACTCGCGTATATATAAAGCCTTGCGCAAAGGTGAGGTTCGCGTCAATAAAGGCCGAATTCAGGCGGTCTATAAACTTAAGATAGGCGATCAGGTGCGTTTGCCGCCCTTGCGTATTTCAGAAGTAACGGTGACGAAGCCTTCGAAAGGGCTGCAAGATTGTTTGAAAAAATCGGTTATTTTTGAAGACGATAATCTCATTGCGTTGAACAAGCCGCCTGGCTTGGCGGTGCATGGCGGCAGTGAAGTGGCCTGTGGGTTGATCGAAGCCTTTCGTTTCATACGTCCAGACATCAAAGATTTAGAGTTGGTTCATCGACTTGACCGAGACACCTCTGGTTGTTTGTTGTTGTCAAAAAATCGCGTGACCTTATTGGCGCTGCAAACATTGCAGAAAGCGCACAGCATTGAAAAATATTATGTGTTGCTGGTGAAGGGGCGTTGGGATTTGGGGAAAAAGCATATCAAGCTCGCATTAAGTAGAAATAAATTACAGGCGGGTGAGCGCGTGGTGGTTTCTGATGTTGATGGAAAGCCATCTGAAACGATTTTCGAACCCCTGAAATTTTTCCATAATACCACTTTGTTACGGGCAAAATTAATCACCGGTCGCACCCATCAAATCCGCGTACACGCAGCGGATGCTGGTTTTCCGCTAGTGGGTGATGGTAAGTACGGCGACTGGGAATTCAATCGCTATTTCGCTGAAAAAAATCACGACAAACGTTTGTTTTTGCACGCAGAAAAACTGGCGTTCACGCTTGGTAATAAAAAATATCGCTTCGTGGCGCCAGTGGATTTTATCACGCCTATTGAAAAAGGGGGGCGCTGAAGATTATGCAGCTACCCAAAACACTTGATCCAATCAAATTAGGCAAATTAAATGCCGAGATGCAATGTGAATTTCTCTTGCAAAATATGCCACGCTTGCAGGAAATCAGCGAGCAAGCTGATGCTATTGTGAAAATTCATTTACAGTTTGGCCAAGATGAGCGGCGCACTTATTTTATCAATGGCAAAATCAAAACGAAGATTAATCTCATTTGTCAGCGCTGTAATAAGCCCATGCAATATGAAATGGACGCTGAATTTGCGTTGAGCCCCGTCGTGTCTGACGAGCGTGCTAAAAATCTTTCTGAGCGTTATGAGCCGGTTGCGATGGAAAACGAATGTGTATCCGCGATTGATATGATCGAAGATGAGATACTATTAGCGCTGCCGATGGTGCCGAAGCACGATTCCGATGTATGTTGATTTTAGATTAAAAAACTGCCCGCTTAGACAGACATGCTTTTTTCGACTGGCGTCCAACAGTTTGTTGCAGTTAAACAATAAACTGTTATACTTCCAACGAAATTTTTAACAGATTTGGAGTTTTTACCATGGCCGTACAGAAAAGCCGAGTTACCCGTTCACGTCGTGGCATGCGTCGCTCGCATGATGCTTTAACAGCACGCAGCGTGACAACAGATTTAGAAACTGGCGAAAGACATTTACGTCACCACATCACACCAGATGGTTATCACCGTGGCCGTGAAGTGATTGCAAAAAATGTTGTTTCAGACGAATCTGAAGAATAGATAGCACAGAAACGTGGCTGAAAGGCTGCGTTTGATTATCACGATGTGTTTTTTCTCAGGATTGTCAAATGCTTGTTTCAAAAACAATCTCAATTGATGCCATGGGCGGCGATTTCGGACCTTCCGTCACCGTTCCGGCTGCACTTCGTGTTTTGCGCCGACATCCAGATTTAAAATTAATTTTGGTTGGATTGACAGAACCATTGCAAGCCTTGTTAGCAAAGCAAGGCGCTGATGTTGCTGATCGCTGTGAAATTCAATTGGCAACAGAAGTTGTTGCGATGGATGAATCCGTTTCAACGGCATTGCGTTCCAAGAAAGATTCTTCTATGCGGGTTGCCATTGATCTTGTTAAAGAAGGTCGCGCGCAGGCCTGTGTTTCCGCTGGCAACACCGGCGCCTTAATGGCAACGGCACGCTTCGTTTTAAAAACGCTCCCTTCAATCGATCGTCCTGCAATCATGGCCTGCCTTCCTGCCATGAACAATAAAATTGTGCGTGTTCTGGATTTGGGGGCGAACGTTGATTCTTCTCCGGAACATTTATTACAGTTTGCAATCATGGGTTCCATTGTTGCGAAAGCGCTTGAAAACAATTCAAATCCTACCGTGGCACTTTTAAATATTGGTTCAGAGGATATCAAAGGCAACGAACAAGTTAAAAATGCCGCTGAGCTTTTATCGCAATGTGAAACCATTAATTATGTTGGATTTGTTGAAGGCGATGATATCTTTTATGCGAAAGCCGATATTGTAGTCTGCGATGGATTTGTTGGAAATGCAGTATTGAAAGCATGTGAAGGCACGTTAAAATTAATTGCCGCTTATGCGCGCGAAGAAATAAAGCGACATTGGTGGACGAAATTATCCATCATTCCTGCCATTCCGTTATTAAATAATATTAAAAATCGTATCGACCCGCGTTTGCGCAATGGCGCATCCTTAGTTGGATTAAATGGCATTGTTATTAAAAGTCATGGTAGCGCAGATGAAATATCCTTTTCTTCGGCCATTGAACAAGCTGTTTTAGAACTTGAAAAAAACATCCCTGAATTAATTAGAACTGCATTAACGGATCCCCTATGATTTATTCTAAAATCGCTGGCACTGGCAGCTATCTCCCTAAAAAAATATTAACCAATGCTGAATTAGAAAAAATGGTTGATACCACAGACGAATGGATTGTGAAACGCGTCGGTATTCGCTGTCGTCATTTGGTGGCTGACAGTGGTGATACAACCGCATCGATGGCATTTGAAGCAGCGCGCGCTGCGATTCTTTCCGCAAATTTAAACCCGAATGATATTGATTTGATTGTTGTGGGAACGGCATCGCCAGATCGTTTATTTCCCAGCGTTGCATGTGAAATACAAAAACGATTGGGTATTACCAATGAATGTCCTGCTTTTGATTTGGGTGCAGCTTGTGCGGGTTTTGTTTACGGGATGAATATCGCAGATCAATTTATTAAAACCGGTGCGTGTAAAAATGTGCTGGTTATTGGCGCGGATACTTTATCGGCCGTTGTTGATTGGACGGACCGTTCTTCCTGTATTTTATTCGGTGATGGTGCTGGCGCAGTTGTGATGCAGGCGAGTGAAACACCGGGATTATTGGCAACGCATATTCATTCTGATGGGCAACACACGGAGTTATTATTCGCTGAAAATGCCTTATTTTCAGGTGAAGCAAAAAATTATATTCAAATGGCAGGTAGCGAAGTATTTCGTATTGCCGTAACGAAGCTCGGTGAAATTGTCGATCAAACGCTCGCGAAAGCCAACATCGATAAACACGATATTGATTGGTTTATTCCACATCAAGCTAACATGCGAATTATTTTAGCGATGGCAAAAAAATTAGACATGTCGATGGATAAAGTGGTGTTGACGATTGAAGAGCACGGCAATACGTCTGCTGCATCCATTCCATTGGCGCTTGATTTCGCGGTGAGAAATAATCAAATCAAACGCGGTGACAAATTATTGTTAGAAGCATTCGGCGCTGGATTTGCTTGGGGATCAGCGTTAATTATTTATTAGCACTCTTTTGGATTTTTTATGACGCACTTCGCACTTATCTTTCCTGGTCAGGGTTCGCAATCCATCGGCATGTTATCTGAATTAGCTGTGCAACATGCTTGCGTAAAAAAATTATTTAATCAAGCATCCGATATTTTGCATTACGATTTATGGGAATTAACGCAAAATGGCCCCGCAGAAAAATTAGATCAAACTGAATTTACACAGCCGGCATTGTTAGCGGCAGATATCGCCGTATACGAATGTTGGAAATTATCACACGATGAAAAACCAACATTTTTAGCGGGTCACAGTTTGGGTGAGTATGCTGCGCTGGTTTGTGCTGAGGCCATTCATTTTAATGATGCTATTTCATTGGTTTCTGCGCGTGGAAAGTTTATGCAAGAAGCTGTTTTGCCGGGGGCGGGCGCAATGGCCGCGATTGTGGGATTAGAAGATCACGTCGTTGAAGAAATTTGCAAGCAAGCCAGTCAATACATAAGCGATGAATTATCTAGAGTGAATGGAAGCGGAAGCGATAGCGACCGCGCAGTCAGTCCTGCCAATTATAATTCCATCGGCCAAATAGTAATAGCAGGCAATACATCTGCCGTTGAAAAAGCCATTCAATTAGCAGACGAAAAAGGCGCGAAAATAGCAAAAAAAATCCCTGTCAGTGTGCCATCACACTGTGCCCTCATGCAAAGTGCTGCGGATGCCATGGCAGAAAAATTAAAATCCATTGAAATTAAATCCCCTGCAATTTCTGTTATTCAAAATGCCGATGTAAAAATTCACCACACTTCCACTGATATTCGCGACGCTTTGGTCCGACAATTAATTTCACCAGTGCGTTGGGTCGAAACCATTCAGTATATGATGAACAATGGCGTCAACACCTTTTATGAATGCGGGCCAGGAAAAGTATTGGCGGGACTAAATAAACGAATTTCAAAAGATATTATTAATCTTTAACTCACAGCCCCGAGCGTCAGCGAGTGGAATTTTAAACAGCACAGAATTGGAGAACCCATGCCATTCACAAACAAAATCATTTTAATCACCGGCGCCAGCCGCGGAATTGGTCATGGCATTGCAAAGGCATTTGCAGAGCAAAATGCCATTGTCATTGGAACAGCCACGTCAGAATCTGGCGTGAAAAATATCCCGGGCCATGGTTTTGTTTTAGATGTCTGTGACGCTGCTGCGATTGAAGCGCTTTTTGAAAAAATTCAAACGCAGTTTGGTGCGCCTGCGATATTAATTAATAATGCGGGTGTCACAGAAGATAATTTGGTATTGCGCATGAAACCCGAACAATGGGATCGTGTGATCAATACCAATTTAAATGCTGTGTATCGCACAACAAAAATAGCCTTGCGGTCGATGATGAAAGCGCGCTGGGGGCGAATTATTAATTTGACTTCGGTTGTGGGCGTAACGGGTAATCCTGGGCAGGCAAATTATTGTGCCGCAAAAGCTGGCGTGATTGGTTTTACAAAAGCGGTGGCAGCAGAAATGGCGGGTGTGGGTATAACAGCGAATGCAATTGCACCAGGGTTTATTCAAACTGACATGACAGATAAATTGGACGACAAACAACGTGAAGCAATTTTGTCACAAATTCCAGCTAAAAAGATGGGCGATGTTTCTGACATTGCCAATGCTGCATTATTTTTGGCTTCAGAAAAGGCGGCATACATTACCGGGCAAACGCTGCACGTTAATGGTGGAATGTACATGGCATAACACAATTGAAAATGCTAGAATTCGCGTTTTCGGATAAGAATAAGTGTCCGTTAGGTTAAATTACAACAAGAGGAAATAACAATGTCAGCAAGTATTGAAGATCGCGTTAAGAAGATCGTAGTTGAACAATTGGGTGTAAAAGAAGAAGAAGTAAAACTCACTTCCTCTTTTGTCGATGATTTAGGCGCTGATTCCTTGGATACAGTTGAATTGGTTATGGCATTAGAAGAAAAATTCGATATCGAAATCAAAGATGACGAAGCTGAAAAAATCACCACAGTTCAATTGGCGGTTGATTTTATCAAAGCGCGTACTGCTTGATTTTAAGCTGAGGATAGCCGTGTGACTAAAAGACGCGTTGTCGTAACTGGAATAGGGATGCTAAGTCCCTTGGGTAACACTGCCCCTGATACATGGGATGCGCTGCTTGCTGGAAAAAGCGCTGTTGGGCCCATTACGCGTTTTGACGCTTCTTCGTTCCCCACGCGTTTTGCAGCCGAAGTGAAAAACTTCGATCCTTTATTGGCGGTTGATATTAAAGAGGCGCGTCGCTTAGATACATTTGTTTTATATGCGGCAGAGGCAGCCAGACAAGCCATGCTGGATTCCGGCTTAATCGTTACCGATGACATTGCGCCTCGCGTAGGGTGTGCAATTGGTTCCGGGATTGGCGGTCTACTGCACATAGAAAAAAATCGTGACGCTTTCATTGAAGGCGGCGCACGTAAAATTTCTCCGTTTTTTATCATTGGTTCCATCGTTAATATGGCGCCTGGTCTTGTGTCTATGAAACACAATTTACAGGGCCCTAACATTTCTATTGTGACGGCTTGCACCTCTGGCGCACATAACATTGGCGCGGCTGCGCGCATGATTGCCTATGGCGATGCTGATGCAATGTTAGCGGGCGGCACAGAAATGGTCACTACCGAATTGGGTGTGGGTGGATTTAACGTTATTAAAGCATTGTCCACGCGTAACGATGATCCCACGAAAGCGAGTCGCCCTTGGGATAAAGACCGTGATGGTTTTGTGCTAGGCGAAGGCGCGGGTGTTTTGGTGTTAGAAGAATTAGAATTTGCAAAAAAACGTGGCGCGCATATTTATGCTGAGTTAATGGGTTTTGGAATGAGTGCGGATGCCTATCATACAACGTCCCCTGAACCCAACGCGCGCGGCACATCGCAAGCCATTATAAATGCATTGCAGGATGCAAAAATGACGGCAAGCGACATTGATTATGTGAATGCGCACGGCACATCAACCCCAGCGGCTGATCATCTTGAAATATTGGCTGTTAAAAAGGCATTTGGTGATCACGCAAATCATTGCATGATGAGTTCAACGAAATCGATGACAGGCCATTTATTGGGTGCGGCGGGTGCGGTCGAAGCGATTTTCTCTATTTTAGCGATTCGTGATCAAGTAGCGCCACCCACTATTAATTTAGATAATCCTGGTGAAGGCTGTGACATGGACTTGGTTCCCAACATTGCGCGATCCGCAAAAATTAATTGCGTGTTATCCAACTCCTTTGGATTTGGCGGCACCAATGGTAGTCTAATATTTAAAAAATACAGTTAAGCGCCGAGCCTCAGAGCCCCGAGCGTTAGCGAGTGGAATCATAACAAAGCGTTGAGCCTCAAAGCTCCGAGCGCGTGGATAGCACAGAAGCGGGGGCGGTAGCCCTCGCGCGAATGAGCGATAAGTCGTTTTTCATTCCCATAAGTTCAAACTATCAAAGCGAGTAATCATGACCAAACACAAACTTCTCGCCTTTATCCTCGTACTCACTACTCTTGTCTTCCTTGTGCTCACCAGTTTAACCTACCAATTTTTTCGCGTCCCCTTGGTTAAAAAAAATGAAAAAATAGCTGTTAAAGTATATCCAGGTCAAGATGTGACTATGCTGGCCACGCATTTATACGCGCGAAATATTATTCGCTACCCTGATTTTTTTGCGTGGTTGGTGACGATCACAAGCAATCGCTTTCAATTGCGTTATGGCGAGTATCAAATCAAATATCCGATGACGGCATGGAAATTGTTAAAACACATGAAGGCCGGAACGGGTTTAGTGAAGCACCGTTTAACCATCGTTGAAGGATGGACGTTTTCTGATATCCGCGCTGCATTATTGAAAGACGCTGATTTAAATCAAACTTTAATTAATCAGTCGAATCAAATAATATTACAAAAATTAAATGCGCCCGAGCAACATATTGAAGGATTGTTTTATCCCAACACCTATTTTTTTACTTGGGGAAATACGGATCTTTCTGTATTGAAAACAGCCTATCAAAAAATGCAGACAATATTACAAACGGATTGGATTAACAGAGCAGCCAATTTACCCTATCAAAATGCCTATCAAGCATTGATTGTCGCTTCATTAATTGAAAAAGAAACATCTGTGGCGGCAGAAAAACCCTTAATTTCCAGTGTTATTGTAAACCGTTTGGCGAAAAATATGCGCCTGCAAATTGATCCAACAGTACAGTATGGTGCAAATCAAAATTTTAATAACCCCATTACCAAAAAAGAATTAACATCAAAAACGCCCTACAATACGTACTTAATGGATGGACTGCCGCCAACCCCAATTTGTGTGCCCAGTGAATCATCAATACAAGCAGCGCTACATCCCGCTGTAACAGATTATTTATATTATGTCGCAACAGGAAAAGGCGGCCATAATTTCTCAGCGACATATGCGCAGCATTTACAGCAAGTGCAAGAATATCGCAATACACTAATAAAATAGCTCGGAAGCGCTGCCCGGTAGGGTGCGCGTGATATCGCAGTAAATACCTTTTTAGCAGAATGACACGAACAACGAGAACCCTTATCATGAAAACAAATTTCTTCATCACCCTCGAAGGCGTCGAAGGTGTCGGCAAAAGCACCGCACTCAATTACATAAAAAATTATTTAACCGAAAAAAATATTGATTTTACTATTACGCGCGAACCTGGTGGCACTGACGTCGCAGAATCTCTTCGTAAAATTTTATTACATCATGAACAAGAAGCTATTTTACCGATAACCGAATTATTGTTATTGTTTGCAGGCAGAGCACAACATATTGCGCACGTCATTCAACCTGCGCTCGATAATAACAAATGGGTTATCTCCGATCGCTTCACTGACGCCAGCTTTGCTTATCAAGGGGGCGGACGACAAATGTCGATGACCCAACTGAAAACATTATCTGAATGGGTGCAAGGTGATTTACAGCCTGATTTAACCTTGTTATTTGATGCGCCAGTTGAAGTTGGTTTGTCTCGCATGACTGCGCGCGGTGAAAAAGACCGTATCGAAAAAGAAAAAACTGATTTTTTTGAACGGGTACGCGCTACGTATTTGGAACGTGCAAAACAATTTCCAGCGCGTTTTGTGATTATCGACGCAACACAATCACTCGAATCAGTGCAGCAACAAATAAAAACTGCGCTGGAAAAATTATGATGATTTATCCTTGGCAGCAAAAACAATTTAATTTATTGCATAGTGCATTTTTGCAAAATCGTTTAGCGCATGCTTATTTATTATCGGGTGTATCAGGTTTAGGAAAAACTGATTTTGCGCATGAATTTGCGGGTTTTTTACTGTGTTCTCAAAATGCAGGGACAGCAACCGCGCAGTATTCTCTGAACGAACTTTCTACGAAGCGTATGGAAGCGGAAGCGATAGCGACCGCGCAGTCCTGCAACACCTGTAAATCCTGCAAACAATTCTCCGCAAACACCCACCCCGATTTTTTAATGATTAGTCCCGAAGAAAAATCCAAAATAATTAAAATAGATCAAATCCGCGAACTCACTGAAAAAATCTCCAGAACATCCCACGCAGGTGGATATCAAGTTATTATTATTTCACCTGCTGATTCTATGCCAGTGCAAGCGGCGAATGCCTTGTTAAAAACACTTGAAGAACCCAGCGGTAAGGTTATTATTTTTTTAATCGACAACCAAGAACACCCATTGCCAGCAACAATTTATAGCCGTTGCCAAAAAATATTATTTTCTGCTGATGAAAAAAGTGCTTTAACTTGGCTGACAAAAGAAATGCCCACTGAAAAAGACAGTGCAATTTTGTTGCGTTTATCGGGCAATGCACCTTTAAAAGTAAAAATACTATCCGACAACCATTATTTACAATTGCGCGACCAAATTGCAAATCACCTTGAACAAATTATTTTACATCGCGCAAATCCCATTGCGCCAATAGCCGCTTGGTTAAAACAAGATATTAATTTAATATTGGAGATACTCACCTTGCTGTGCGTCGATATTTCTCGTATGCACAATAAAGTAGAAATAACTTATATTTTAAATAACGATATTTTCCCGCTGCTTGAAAAAATTGCAGAAAAAATATTACCCATAAAATTGCAGGAATGTATTGATCATCTTAATGAAAAAAAATTATTTTTATCCAGAGGGATTAATTTAAACACCCAGTTATGCCTAGAAAGTATTTTTATAAAATTCAGCTCAGAAACGCGCTCAGTAGCTTGTGCGTAATATTGCATGAAGAAATATTCATCAATGAGCTGGTGAATTAGCACGGAAGCCCCCGCGTTAGCGGGTGGCGCAGAATTTTATAAAAACATACATTTTGAAATGTATGTATTCCTAACCAAGAGAAATTAAAATGTTCATCGATTCACACTGCCACCCCTACATGCTTGATTTACCCTCTTATGACAACAATTTCGACCGCTTCATGCTCGAAACAAAACAAGCCGGGGTAAACGCAATGCTCTGCGTTGCCGTCGATATGATTTCCGCGAAAAAATGCGCTGAAATCGCTTCAAAATACGAAAACGTTTATTGCTCTGTCGGTTCACACCCCAGCGAAAAAGAAGAAGATGATTTATCCGTTGAAACCTTATGTGAGTTAGCAAAACACCCGAAAGTGGTTGCCATCGGTGAAACCGGTTTAGATTATCATTATAATTCCGATAAATTAGAAGTGATGCGACAACGTTTCCGCGATCACATTAGCGCTGCGAAATTAACAAAAAAACCTTTAATTGTCCATACGCGCAATGCAAGTGAAGATACCTTGAAAATAATGCGTGATGAAAACGCCAATGAGGTGGGTGGCGTGATGCATTGCTTCACTGAAAGTTTGGAAATGGCAAAGGCATCGCTGGATTTAAATTTTTATATTTCATTTTCTGGCATTATTACTTTTAAAAACGCAAAAGAATTAGTGGAAGTTGCGCGTTATGTCCCGCTTGATAAAATATTAATTGAAACGGATTCTCCGTATTTAGCGCCCATGCCTTTCCGTGGAAAACAAAACGAACCAAAATACGTTCGTTACGTCGCTGAAAAAATCGCTGAGATAAAAAATATTTCCATTGAAGAAGTGGCAACTGCAACAAGCGACAACTTCAGAAGTTTATTTCAAATAGTTCAGAAACGCGCCCGGTAGGGTGCGTGTGATTTTCACAAAGAAAATATTTATCGCGAAAGTTGCAGGCATGCGCCCGGCAGGGCAGGGTAAACGCATCTTAATTTGGCACATAACCGAAAGCGCATATTGATTCTAAATAGGCGAAGTAATTGTTTTTGCAGTAAGCTGGTGAACTAGCACGGAAGCCTCCGCGTAAGCGGAGTGCGTAAACTATTTGACTTTACGCGCCCGACTAACGTCGGGGCTTCCGTACTCATTCACTCACTTACTGCAAAAACAACCTATTCGCCTATTTAGAATCAATATGCGCTTTCGGTTATGTGCCAAATTAAGATGCGTTTACAGCCCCCCTCACAATAAGTGTTTTTTTGCAAAATGCGTTTAATATTCCCTTAAGTTGTCTCCTGTAAAATCAGCAAGATAAACATCAAATAGACCAAAAAACCAGCATTTTCAGAAAGATGGTCTACAATTACCCGCTATATAACAGTGTTTTTTGATTGTTAAAACAGGTGAGACATGCGTGCTGCTGATGATGACAATATAAAAAAATTGATGGGGTTATTGAAAATCAATATCGATCCAAACGAAGATATTTGGAATCAGTATTATATAGCGTTTTTTTCAAATACTGCTTTGCTGGGAGGCAGTGCAGCTGATGGTAAACTTAATATTTATGCTGAAGCCGGTGATTCAGGGATGCGTAGGCTTATAAGAGAAATGCGCGATCAACCCCTCGTTGAATTATTTAATTTTTTGATTAAAAATAAAGATTTCTTTGAGTCCTACCCAGAACAATTTCCTTATAATGCAATAATAATAGGTGTTGCCAATAAAGCGAATAGCACTGATTCTGATGCAGTTGATGTCGTGAATTCACTTTCTGTCTTGGTCACGCATTTAGCAGGAAATAATTATTTTCCGTTTGAATCAATTGTATTAAGAACGCCAAGTTTAGACAGTGAAAATATGTCTGAAGTTTTTACGACAATAAAAAATATTATTGCCAGTTTAAAAAATTACCCCTCTGTGAAAAAAATTAAGATTGCGTTTCAGAATGGCTGCAGATCTCACGAATTAACGGCAGCGCAATATAACGAAATTGCAAAAATAATTTCTGAAAACAACTTGATATTGTCTTTTGATTTCTTGGGAATCGAAAACACAGAACAAGATGCAAGAATTGAGCGTGAAAATGCACGTCATGTTTTATTAAATGCCTGCAGCACCAATATCCGCAATGCCAATATAGCGCGTCGTCTCGCTAAGAAAAATAATCAAGTTCAGACAGAAAAAAAATCAAAGCACGGAAAAAATATAGCTTTTCTGACGTCAAATTCTGCCGGTGAAATCCGCGCTGTAAAGTTAGGCAACGCAAAGAAATTATTGGCCTTTGACATTTCAACGCAAGCAGAACAACAGCATCAAATGCAAACACAGCTACAGCAGGAAACACAGCAAGAAACGCAGATTCAAGCGCAAAAACAAAATGAAATCAGTGCTGATACGGGTGTGGATATTGCTGAGCTTGTTGATAGACAGCGTTATATTAAATTTTCTGAGCGTGGTCCTGGAAGTCGATTCAACGAACTCCACATGGCGAAAACATTTCAATGTAAAAAAATAGATGCTGGAATATTAGGCGTTGTCTATGGCACAGCACACTATTTTTCTACGTTGTGGGGCTACATTACTGGCAACTCAGGCTTAGAAAACAGTTTTCATTATTTGACGCAGTCTGCCATTTCAAAAATTCACGCGATGCCACAGTATTTTTTAGGCGGCTTGAATTTTGATAATTTACCCGCTGGATTTTTCGCACAACAACACAATGATGGAAAATATGTGTTGTGCTATGACGCAACCCGCAACAGTGAAAATAAAAACAAATCACCGCTAACGCCTGAAATTAAATCACGTCCACAACCTGAGCCTTGGGTCGGTGATTGGCGTCAATTTTCCCCTGCTGAAACAAATTCAGAAGTTTATCAAAATTTTAATGGATTAACAGATAAGAACGGTACACCTAAAACAAAAAATATGACGAAAGCAAAACTGTATGAAATGATGGATGCCTTAAATTCAACTTTATCAGCAGAAATTAAAAAAAATCATGCGTGGGTGCTAGATACGCGCGAAAATAGGTTTGATTATAGATTAAGTGCCTGGTTTGATATTGTTTATCGAGAAGGCTGCGAAGGCCTCGGTTCAATTTTAACTGTGCTAAAAAATTTACATGAAAAAAATAAGGATATTGCAGATGATTTTATTCGAGCTTTTATAGAATTTAATTTAGATTACGGTGATTCTTGCAGTGGGAATTTCGTGGCAGATTTAATAACACCAGAAAATTTAGCATTAATTGAAAAGTTGGCTGATTTGACGGATGTACAGTATCGCTGGTGGAAGCAAATAGTGAAATGCCAATCTGATGCGGTAGGCTACCTTGATTTTGCCTCACTTTACAAAGGATTTACTTATTTTCTAGCGCAAATTCCTGAATCAGTCACGCTACCGTATGATTGCCCTATTGAAGGCGCCAGTCCTTTAGTTCAGCTTGATCGCTTGCTGGGCATTTTAGGAAAAGTCAACGCGCATAATTTAAAATATCAAATGGATGATTTAACGGTAAGAGTCGTATCAATAGAACAAAAAAATAAATTGATAATAAAGATCGATAAATTGAAACTTTCTATAAGTGGTTTTAGGGATTCTCAAAACAGCATGTTTAGTATGATTGGAAAATCAAAATTAGACATTAAGCATGAATTAATTCGTGAATTAAAACTCATTAGAGTCCTTACAGAAAATACACCTGAAAGCGAGAATGCTGACAGTATTGATGGTTTAATTGAGTCACTAAAATTGGATTCTACCATCATTACTGATGTTGTGATAGGCAGTATTGAGAATACACTTAATGACCTGCGGGTTGAGTTGGGAGGCTTAAGCATACAGTCATCTCTTAATCTAGGTCCTGAGGGTGCATGGTATGCTGCACGCTGGGATAATTATCATTACTTTCATCCGGAAATGAAATTAAATGCTGATGATGGTAGAATAAATTTCCAGGTTTCCTATGATAATTTACGCGAATTGGTGAGATCAGATGAAAATAGTTTTAGCGATATTAAAACTGCTTTTTACCGTTATATTGGTCAAAGCGATTGTATTGCTATGCCATACCAAAAATATATTGATTTAACGAAAACATTAAATAAACTGGATTTACCGTTAAAATTTAAAAAACAATTACTGTGTTGTTTGGCTATTGCCACAACGGGTCCGCGTGGCAGTAAAGCTTTTGATCCAAGCGTTTTTTTTGAATTTATATTGAAGAATATGTCAGAAAGTATGGAATATTCTGTCAATGCCATTTATAAAATCATGGGTAATTTATCTGAAAGGCCAACTGTGAATGAATTAATGGCCTTAATCAAAATAACTTCTTCATTTTCAAACTTATCGGAAATAGAAAATGCAGTGAAGTGTCTTTCTGACGCTCCAATTTCAGAGAAAATATTGCAGTCGTGGGATTTGTGGCAGCAGAATGATAATCATTTTCCTGCAGATAGTTTTGTTAGTTTGTATTCTGCCTTGAAACAATTTGATTCAAAACAATTTGATCAATTATCCAGAATTTCTGCAATATTGAAAGGAAGCTGTGATAGTAAAAAAATAAATGCATTAACAGCTGAATTGGAAAAACACAAGACAAAATCCTATTATGAACCGTTGTTAAAATTAATCGCATCTCTTGATATTGAAAAAACAGGAAAAGATAATTTACCGACCATTGATGATTTAATTGGTCTGCTGGCATCAGCGACAAATCAAAATATAGAAACGCCCAATGATCTCTTTCAATTTGTCACCGCAAAATTAACCGGCTGCGTATTTGATCGCGCCAGTAATGACGTTGAGCCTTTGGATGGTGCGTTATTACGCGAGCACATTGCGGCTTTTAATACGAAGCTTGCAGAATATAAAATTCCACCGATCTCGGAAGAAGAGTTTGAAAAAGATGGCGCTACTTATTTGTCAACATTGTATGTTAATCTGATGAAAACATTGCAAAGAAAAATGCCGATTCAATTTGCCAGAAATTTAGCAATAAGTGCTATAAACCAAAAAGCCCTCCCTGCTTTCACAGCACTTTTTCTAGCGCCCTTACAAATTCACACCAAACAATTCTCAGATTTAAACAAATTAAAAAACATATTCCCGCAGCCCGCTTCTATTTCAGGAAAGCCTGAATCAATGTTGGATGAGCTAACCGCTTTTCAGAACTATACAGCTTCCCTGGAAGGTCTATTTTCGACATTGGCGGACTTGAAGAAAAAATGGGGCGAAAAATTCACGCTGAATAGGGTCATTAATTCTCGAATTCAATATCCACCAAAACAACTGGCGGAAATTTTCACGGCCTTAAGTAAGGTAAACTATGATTACATTCCAACGAAATTGTTTAACAGTATTTTTCCAGATAAAACCGTGTTGCCTGAAAATACAGATTTAGCTGAATTGGCATCGCATATTGAAAAAATTATTGTACTCGATGGTCTGTCAATATATCAGAAATCATCTTTAATTGATCAGGTTTATAAAAACCCAATGAATGCCAATTTAATCGGCGATATTGTCACTTGTTTACAAGTTCTTAAGGAGAAAAATCCTGAAATTCAAACTATTTTTTTTGATACTATGTTAACTGTATTAAGCAGCGATAATGCAAAAGATACGGTCGAAAATACAAAAAGTCTATTGGCATTATTCACAGAAAAAAATGATCCTGTGATCTCAATTATTTTTAATACGCTTTCTCGCTCGATTGATGGCTATAAGACGCTATTAGCTGCATTAGCAGAATATACAGACGCTCAAATGAAATTTCTCAAAATCATGGCATATTCTTTTTTAAGGCAAAATGATTTTTTAAAGCAAGAAACAAAAGAAGCGTACGATGATTTAATCAAAAAATTGAAAAACTTATACGATCTAACACTTGACCATGCACGCTTTATTAACATAGCCGCTTTATACGATAAAATACCGCGCCCTGGCTACCATTCACTTTTAAAATTAATTGAGAGTGAAGATTTCTTAGAAAATTATGAATTGGATCCTTCTGGTGCGCGATTAGAACCAAAAAATGTAGCAGCACAATTCAATATCGACAGAATCCACGAGCGCATCGATGCAATAGAAGATCTGGGCCGTGATAAAAAAGAAGGGAATGCGATTGCGCTATTTCACAATGAACGTGAAAAATTATACGACGCGATAGGGTATGTGACCGCAATTGGAAAAGATTCAAAGATTACCATTCCGGGCGAATTACAAAATAAAAAAAATTATCAAAAACCCGTCATGACATTAACAGGTGATGAAATTAAAACACTGGTTAAACATTATCGCTCCATTATTAGCGCAAATCATCTTACACCAAAAGAAATCTGGACAGCAAAATGCGAATTTATTGCTTTACTGCGCGAAGCACTGTATCGCACAACGGGCATAATGGCGTATGACACACAGATCACCAGTATTTTAAATATCATGCTGCATGGCGGCAGTATTTTTTCTGAAATACGTACCGGCGAAGGTAAGTCGATTATCACGGCGATGATGGCGGCAGCAAAATGGGCTGAAGGTGGCGTTGTTGATGTGGCCAGTTCTAATATGGCTTTAGCAAAACGCGATTTGGAAGAAAATAAAGATTTTTATGATTATTTGGGTATTCAAACGGCTGTTATTAGTGCCTCATCTTCGAATAGTGATTACCGGCAAGCAGGTACAAAAGACAGAGAGGGCAATGATAATGACGACGGTATTAATTATTCTGATATTTCAGAATTAACATTATGGCAAGAGCAGCAATTATTAAACAGTGAAAAATTGCCTGATAAGGTTTCTTTGATTGCTGACGAAGTTGATTTTAACGTATTGGATAATACAACACAGTTTCGTTATGCAACATCATTGGATGAGGCATATGATCCACATTTCAATCCTTATGAAAAAATCTATCCGGCTGTTTTGGCTTTTGTTCAAAGAAAGGATTTATTCCTCGATCAAGCTTGCTCCGCAAAACAAGATATTATTAATTTGAAAAAATATATTCTCAGTGAACAATGTGACTTAGCAGACCCTTTAAAATCAAAATTAGTTGGCATACCAGAACTCATTTTAGACCGCTGGATTAATTCAGCCTATGTCGCTACACAATTAATTCCTGATGAAGATTACGTTATTCGTCAGGGTAAAATAAGCAAAAACGGCGAAGAAGTTGAAACGTCAGAAGCGCAAGTCAGAATCAATGGTAGGGCAAACCCACAATCGCGTTTTAGTGATGGTGTGCAACAATTTTTGAATACCCTGTTGAATGAAAAAATGAAAAAGGATTCAAGCTTTAGTGAAAAATGTAAACACAATCCATTTGTTATCGAACCTGAAAAAACCTATTTGGCCAGTCGCAGTGCTAAAAATACCCTAGATTATTATTTACGCCCAGATGATAAAGGAAAAAAACGCGGTGATGTGGTTGGTTTAACGGGTACCCTCGGTACTTTTAAAGACCGGGTAGAATTATTTAAAAATTATGGCGTGAAATTTTTTAGAATGCCGCCGCATAAAACGTTGCGTCGTGTTCCAATGCCGCCTATTGTTGCTAAGGTTGGATTTGGTACGACAAACACGACAGAATCAATGCGGATGGCGCATTTTAATTCTATTTATAGCGATATTCAGCGCGCACAAAAAAAAGGTCAATGTATTTTAATTGTTTGTGACACAGTTGAATTTTCTGACGCATTGCATAAGTTTTTGCAGGAGAAAAAATTAGATAAGCAAAAATTGCAATTACACAATGGTGAGCAAATTAATCAAGACGAAAAAACTGTGACAAACAATGCGGCTAAATCTGGGATGGTCACTATTTCAACCTTGATGTTTGGTCGCGGTACCGATATAAAACCTGAAAATGAGAATGGCCTGCATGTCATCACCACCTATATTTCAGGTGAGCGTGAATATGGCCAAAATATTGGTCGTGCAGGGCGAAATGGCGCAAAAGGCAGTGATCAATTAATTGTTTCAGCGTCCGAATTTACAAGTCGAGTTAAAGAAATACCGTCTGGTTTCAAAAAAATAAATGCGGAAATTAAAGTGATTCGCGATGAAATTGACAAAGAAAAAACCGCCGATCGTTTTGAGCGACAACTTTACTCTGACGTTAAGGATCAATTTTTTAAACAGTACACAGATTTGAGTGCTGAGCTAAAGACAAAAACAAATAACCCTGATGATTGGAAGGTTGCTTCTTATAAAAGCCATATTCGATGGGAAGCCTTTTTAAAGTCAATTGATCAGAAATGGAATGAATTGTTAATGGGCTTGCGCAATGAGGTTAGAGTTGAAATTGCAGCCCGTCAAAGTACTATCAATGGAAATATGGAATTGTCTAAAACACTACGCCGCCATCAACTTGATGCATTGCCAAAAGAAATGGAAGCATATGAGAAAACACAATTACTTGAAAAAATTAAAGCATTAACTGAATTTGGAAATGAAAATTGGGCGCCAACAGTTGATGACATTATTGCTCATAGCAATGAAAAGCCTGTGAAAATAGGTGTAAATGGAGAAATTCAAACAAGTTCTAGTAGTGATAGTGATACGGATTTGCCTCTTGCAGATGGTGCTTTGACATCCAGTGTTATCCCTGTGAAAGCGGTGTTATCGGATATGACAGTGATTGCGCAGCCGCTCAATATGGTTATTTCTGCTGATACATTGGCAGCGCCGTTACAGCCTAGTCTGGATCATCCAAAAGCTTGCTACTCAAAATTCACAGGTTCTCTATCTGCCAACGTTGCTAAAGCTGATATGAAAGCAGGTTTTAAAGCATTTGAAGAAGAATTATTCCAGCTTAAATTTCCGAAAAATGAAATGGGAGGAAGTTTATCGTCATTCCGAAAAACACTTAATTATGCTGCAAAGTTAATTGTTGATGATTATGCTAATACAAAAACATTTTGGAAGGCAAGTGATCGTCAAATAGCGGCGGATGAACTTAGGGTGGGAATAAATGTACTGCTTAATGACAATACAGATATGACTGATGAAAATAAACTGTCCGCCTTGATTTTATTATTGCAAGACACAACGAAATCATTGGCCACTTCTGATTTAGCGGCGGATAAATCATCGTTTTTTCGTTATCGGAATCAAAGCGGCAGTCGCTTGCAAACAGCGATTGATAAAGTAATGTCGTTTGCCTTATCTCAGAAAATAGACGCTTTTACATTACAAGATAGTCATAGTAATAATATCAAAGCGTTATTGAAAACAATTAATTCTCGTCTTAGAATGCTGGGTATGCAAGCAAATTATGCATTGCCGCTAAAACCATCAATGGATGATTTACGTATCATGCGTGATCGATTGGAAAAAGGCATTGCTTATATTGAAAAGTATAAAGGCAATCAATTTTGGAGTGATCAAATCGGTGCTTGCTTGCACTTGATGAACTCAACGCTAAAACAAGTGAGTATGTTGTGTTTTGCGCATGACATGGGAATTACAGATCCAGTCAAACGCGAAGAATTAAATTTGCAGCATGCGCTGCAGGAAAATGCGCAGCTATTGGCGTCACCCATTGGTAAAGATTTTTTAGATCGGCATGCTGTTGATGTTACCAAACGCGCTTATGAAAAAATAACGGGTTTTCCGTCAGGTATTACAGACCAACAAAAATTATTATTACAAAAAACATTGCTTGAAATTGAGCGAATGATGACACCAAAAGAAGGCAGTATGGATTTTGAATTTGATAAAATCAGTTCTGCTGATAGCGGAAAAAATATTACAGTCATTGCACGTTTCACAGAAGGCGGTATAAATAAAGCGTTAAGAATCGGCATTGATAATTTATATCCCGGCAGTGAGCAGGTGGTGTGTACCGCAGTAAAAATTTTTGATGGCCTGACACCAAATGTAAGGTGTTCAAATCAGCCCTAAGTCACATACTTTCATTCCCTGAAAAATGGACCTGGAAACAGAGTCTTCTGAAATAATTATATTATTTATCGCGGCATGCCTGTCATCGCAAAAGGCAAATCTCATTAGCTCAGAAACGCGGGCGGAAGCCTGCGTGTGAACGTGCAAAATCTCATCTTAATAAATGAGGCCAATATACCCAATCTTTAGCTGCAACTCACGCATGCTTAATACTTAAAAACATACCCGGCAAACACAAAATAATTAACCCGCCTGCAAACACTTCCGCGTAATGCAACACACTGCCAAACTGCAATAAGCTCGGCGGAATAAAGCCAACAATTAAGGTGATCGTGCAACTGATTAATCCCAGCAAACACAACACCCATTTCGTGAAAGCGCCGCCAGGAATGGAAAATGATTTTTTAATATCTTTGTGCTTGTAATGCAAAACCAAAGCGCTTAAAAACATGAGAACATACATCATTACATACATTTCTGTCGATAAATCGGTTAATAACCAATAGATTTCATTCATTGTATCTAGTAGCGTAAATGCCACGCAAACCAAGGAAACCAAAATAGCTTGCAGTAATAAAACATGTTCTGGCATGCCGTATTTATTATTTTTAGCCAAGAATTTTGGTAAAGTACCTGTCATTGCTGCTTGTTGTAAGCCCCTGGCAGGAGAGATAATCCAATTGATCATTTCACCCAGGCTTGCAAAAATCACCAGAATGCTAAAAATAATGACCAGCCAATTTAAATGAAACGCACTGAGATAATAGTCAAAGGTTTGAAAAATGCCTGTTGTTAAGCCGATTTCTTTTTGAGGAATAACAAAGGCAATGGCCAGTGACCCTAATATCATCGTTGATAAAATAATGGCAGAGGCGATGATTACGCCGATTGGATAATTTCTTTTGGGATTTTGAATATTTTTAACATTCACCGCCGCCAATTCCATTCCTAAAAAAGCAGTAATAATGGTTGTTAATGAAATCCAGCTGTTCATGTCTGAAAATTTTGGCATGATACTGCTTAAATTCACGTGTATTTGAATGGGGTTGCCTTTTAACTGCCACATTACAGTCAATGCAATCATCGCGAACAGGGGTATAGCAAGGCCCATAATGGTGCAGATGGTTGCGAAGCGAGCCGACAATGAAAAATCTTTCAAGGACAAAAATGTTAAGCCCCAAAATACCGTGAGAATAACAATGACAGCAAATAACTTGTTGGTTGCCAGTGAAGGATCAATTAAGTAGGCAATACCGCCAGCGATAAAAGAAAGAATGCTGGGATACCAAGTGGCTGTGTTAATCCATTGTAACCAAATACCAAAGAAAGCAACCTTGTCACCAAAGGCTTCTTTGATCCATTGATAAATCCCATTTTTTTCAGGGTGATAGGATGTTAATTCCGCTGAAATTAAGGCAATTGGCAACAAAAAAGCAATCGCCGCCGCAATGAAAAAGAAAATCAATGAGGGGCCAAACATCGCATTTGAAGGCATATTGCGCAAGCTGTCGATTGAGCCAACGATAAACATAATGAGAACGAATAAGCCAATTTTTTGCGTGTTTTTCATGAAGACATTTCTCTGGCGTGTTAGTATTTTATTGCTTGCGAATATACGCCAATCTATGCTATCTCTATAATCAATCATTTTCATTAAGTGAGCAAAATAAATGAGTTTACTTAGCCCGCAGTTAATTGCTTTTATGGCTATCGTAGCGCACAAAACAGTTCACGGCGCAGCTGAGAGCATTCATCTCACGCAAACCGCTGTCACACAGCGTATACGTGCGCTGGAAGGGCAGTTGAAAGTGACGTTGTTTATCCGCACGCGTCGCGGGATGGTTTTAACGCAAGAAGGGGAAGCACTGCTGCGATATTGTCAAGCTGCGAAATCGCTTGAAGGGGAAGCCTTAGCGCATATACAAGGGACGGGCACGGAAACAGAAGTGGAATTGACCATCAGTGCGCCAACCAGTTTAATGCGCGGGCGCATTTTGCCAAGCTGTTTTCCAATCATCAAAAAATTCCCCAATTTGTTGTTGCATTTTAATGTGAATGACGCGGAAGAGCGGCATGAACTGCTACGCGCCGGTTTGGCAGATTTGGTTGTATTGCGCGAAGAAGATTTACGGCTTGAAATGGAGCATAAAATATTATCGCCAGAAGAATATGTATTGGTGTGTTCAGCGAAATGGAAAGGTCGTCGATTAAAGGAAATTATTCAAAATGAACGCATTATTGATTTTGATGAAAATGATGCGGTTACTTTTGACTATTTAAAAAAATATGATTTATTTGATGAAGCGCAGCATCGACGTTACTTTGTTAATAGAACAGAAAATTTGGCGTTTATGGTGGCGGAAGGAGTGGGTTATACGACGCTGGCAAAAGAATTTGCGAAACCCTACGTCGATGACAATGCATTGATTATTTTAAATCACGGGAAAACCCTGGAGATAGCGTTGGTGTTAGCGTGGTTTGATCGCCCGCAACCACCGGATTATTTTTCGGCGTTGGTGAAGGGGATAGTATAGATGGGTCGTAGGTTCGTATCATTGAAATTTTATTCATATTGTCAAGATTATTCTTAAAGCCAGTAAAGACCGCTGTCACTGCACTTCCTGTTCTGTTTTTTGGATCAGCAATCCAATCAGGTTTATCTTTGCTGTGCGACAAAATAGTGAGTAATTTTTCACTGGACGTTTTAATTTTTCGATAGTTATCGCTTTCGATATAATTAGAGCGCGCAAACAAAGTAAAAAAATACTTCTCGCGTAACGTTTTATACTGTTTTTCATATTCTTTTATGAATTGTTCAGGGCTTGTTGTTAATTCAGTTTCATTCGATCTTGTTACGATATTATTACATTTCACATTTTTAAATTGGCAGTTCGAAATGTTAGTTTTATCATTAATGGTGATGTAATTAAGTGTTGCATTACTGAAGTTACAGCCTGATAAATTTTTTTCCGAAAAATCCAATCCCGATAAATCAAAAGACGAAAAATTTTTAAAGTTACTTTTAAGCAAAGATTCAAATTGTTCTTGAGTGAGTTTTACGCCAATTAAATTCTTAATATGGGTTTCAGGAATAGTAAGTTTACTTAAGTCTACCCCAGAAAAATTTTTTGTATTACCTTCTGTTAGCGCAATAAATTTTTCCTGGTTGAGTTCAATGTCAGAAAGATCCGGAAATTCACGGTGATTGTTGGCATAGAGAGTATCAAATTGTATTTGAGTGAGTTTAATCCCCGTGAGGCTTGAAAATTTTATATGCTCCGCATTAAATTTTATATGCTCCCCATTAATAAGAAGATCAAAATGCGTCTGATTGAGTTTAATGTCTTTAAAACAAACATTTGAAAATTCACTAAATCCATTATCACACAGAAAATCATAAGCAACTTGCGAAATATTTTCATGTTTTTCAAGGTATGCTTTTATTTTTGCAATATCATTATCGTTAAAAGCAATTTTTCCTGGCCTTCGATTGTTTTGCGAATAGTGCTGAATTATATCGCCAACAACCCCAGTATTATCAGGCCTGCCAAAAAAACTCGTGTCAGTATTTTGATGGTAGGGGCTTTGAGTTTCGCCAAGTTTTAAAATAGACCTAGAATTAGGACCTGTGTGCCCATGAATATTTTTTGCTTTTGCCTGCCAGCCATTTTTCGGCCAACGATACTGCTCTCTCTTCTCTTCATCTCTAGGTGGATTGTTATCCGTTTCGATGACACTTCTTATCCGTGACCAAGCAAAAGTATTAAAAGGTGTGCTTTGGGTAATAATATTTGCGTTAAGATGAGGTGGTTTCGACCTGATTTTATTTGCTTCTGTAACATCTGTTTTAGTCCGGGCTAATTTTTCATCAAGCTCGCCCAATGAATTTTTGTCTGCGTCAAGAATATCTTTTAGCTCACCCAGCGCCAATTTAAGGGAAAATTGAAAATTGATCTGATCGACGGTATGGCAAAAATTTTCAATATTTTCATTTCTGTATTCAATCCCTAGAAATATCGCCATGTGTTTGATTGCTTCAAAATCAACTGGTGCGTGCGTATAAAAAACAATATTTTCTTCGTTATTTTGATTTCTGAAAACATCATAAGAAATTAATTTAAGATTGGGTTTGACTGTATTTTCAGTCAAGCGTTCTATTTCATTCTCTTCAATAATCTTTTGATTTATCAAAATGGAAAGATTTTCTAATGAGAGCGATTGATTATTATCTAAATAGCGCGTGCTTTTTTTTAGACACGCCAATAAAATATTTTCATAAGCATCCAAAAAAGAAGCATCATGGTTTGAATAAAGAATTTCGTATTGAATGTTGTTATTGCGCAGGTGTTCTAACACAAGCAAAGTAAAATAATCTTGTGCGCCACGGTCAGCCAAGATGTCGCCGATAAAACGAACGGAAAGCGCTTGGTCATTCTTAATTTTAAGTTCGCTTAAGGCTTTTTTAAATCTAGCAACATTATTTCTCAATTCATTTAGCGCATTTTCCTTTTTTGCGTTTGTGCCAGCATCCCTCAGCAATGTTAATTTATTGAGATGATCAAAATAAAGTTCCTTTAGTTTTGTGTATTGTGTTTTAGCTAAAGTTTCTTTTTTGATTATGGGTTGTGAATTCTTTGGGTTAATTGTTGTGACCGATACCAACGCTTTTTCGGCTGTGTCGCTATTTTCAGCCAATCCATCAACTATCAGGCGAAAAATCATTAATAACGCATTGCCGTGCATGTCGGGATAAGTAACCCAATTTTTCGAATGAGTAACAGGAAATTTGTCATGCGCAATCAAGCGTGGATTGACCTCGAGAAGACTTTGTTTTTCTATTGTTACTAAAGTTGGTTGCATGTTTTTCCTAGGTAGATAACGTAACAAGTATTGTTGGCATTATAACGCAAAGTGATTAAGGAATTGTTAAATGGCCTAGAAAGTTCTCGGGCTAAGCGAGCTGCCCCCTTCTTGAATAAAAGGGCCAAAATCAGCGTTGTTTGTCACAATCGGGGGTTTATTCTTCAAATATTTTACCAAGCTGGCGATTTTGCGTAGCGGAGCATCTTCTAGAGGAGTGTCTTCAGTTGACGCTTCTTCAGGTAAGTGATCGGTTCTTTCCGCTTGAATTTGCACTAACGATGCATTAGAACAATTGCTAGCGGTGTCGCTCATCTTATCCTCTTCTGCGCCTGTTTCTTTGTGGCAGCTTAGAAAAGCAATACTCATTTTCACGCTGACATAATTAAAAAAGGCAACAGTGGATGCAACGGCAACGCTGCTTGGCACCGCCCCCCAATTATTGGTTTCACTCAACATAAAAACAACTTGCCAATTCGCGCCCGGCAATAATACAAAAGTGAGGCTACATCCCATGCCTGCTAAAAATTGTTTTGAGAATTTGATCGGGTCTTTTTTCGCGGCGGTATAGTGACCGCTGAGCGTGAGTGTTCGCAATAAAACAATCGTAAAATATTGCATAAAACCTTCAAGACCTGTGAATAATGCCGCAAAATAACCCGCATTATTATCGGATAATGTTAATTTATTTTTGCCTGTGGTGATCCCCAGAACCTGCATGCGATCCCAACCATAAATCGCCGTGGCCGCAGCAATTAAATAAATAAAACCATGCGCCCACGGAAAATTTTTTACGTGACCTGCTTTGTCGAGTGGTTTTTTTATTTTATAAAAAGCGGCCATCGCGACAAGTGATAAAAACATCGCGATTGTCGAATACAGTTGTTGCGAAAACCATTGGCTTTGAGCGTCAAAACCCGAATCATTACTTTGATGAAGACGCGCATTCAAAAGATCATATGAAATAAATGCCCACGCGCCGTCACGCACAAAATTTAAAATGCCGGGAATTAAAGTATTTTCAGATAAAATGTTCGATAGAATTTTTTCAGTGTAAGAATTGCTTTGCAAGGACGCGGAAAATTTTTTTGGCAATAAAGGATCTTGGGCGTTGCCATTACTCCGCGTCATCGTTTTTATTTCTCGTCGCGACAAATTGTTTGTACTAACATGGCCGCTACTTCATAAGGGTTAGCATTTGCGCAAGGACGGCGATCTTCTAAATAACCATAACCGAGATTGGCAACGCCACGTGGAATACGGATTGATGCACCACGATGGCCAATGCCGGATGAAAATTGTTTGTAAGAAGCCGTTTCATGGCGACCCGTTAAGCGTTCCTCGATGCCGTGACCGTATATTTCGATGTGTGCATCGTGATTGATTTCAAGGGCTTCAATTGCTGCGTTGATGGCTTTCATGCCATTTTTAGGGTCACGCGTGGCTTTTGTAGAGAAATTGGTGTGCTTGCCTGCGCCATTCCAATCGCCTTTCATGGGTTTTGGGTGGAGTTTTGCGGAAATGTCATATTCTTCGCCGATGCGGTACAGCAACCAACGCGCTACCCACAAGTGATCAGAGACGGTTAATGGGTCGGCGGATTCTGTTTTTAGGCCGCGATAACCAATTTGAAATTCCCATTGTCCTGGCATCACTTCGGCATTGGTACCAAAAATCATGAGGTTTGCATCGATGCAAGCTTGTGCGTGGTCTTCAACCATATCGCGACCAAACACTTCATCCGCGCCAACGCCGCAGTAAAATGGACCTTGTGGCGCTGGGTAGCCGCGATCTGGCCAACCAAGCGGCTGCGTGCCCTTGAATAACGTGTATTCTTGTTCGAAGCCAATCCAGGGGTCATGTTTGGCTGCGCTTACCATCAGTTCACGTAATTTGGCGCGTTTATTGGTGATATGGGGTGTGCCATCGGGATTCAATACTTCGCATAAAACCAAGTAATTACCTTCGCCCGATATTGGGTCGGGTGCAAAAAATACAGCTTCTAAAATGAGATCAGAATCATGACCACTGGCTTGATTGGTAGAAGAGCCATCAAAACCCCATTCAGGAAAGTCACTGAGCGTCATTGCGCCTTTGGGGTGTTGAAGGACGCGCATTTTGCAGCGTAAGGTTTGTGTGGGTTCAGCGCCATCTAACCAAATATAAGTTGCTTGAGATAACATAGTAAGCCTCGCTTAAATAATAAAATTTTCCAATCATACGCCAGGTTTCGGCGTGATCGCAAACATTTCGATATCCCAGGCGCGGTTATTATAATAACGGTAATTTGAAAGTGTGCCTTCGTGTATAAAATTGAGTTTTTTCAAGAGTGACAAGGATGCGGCGTTATCGTGTCGCGTGACCGCTTCAATCCGTTGTAATTTCATTTTTTTAAACGCACAATCAATAACCGCTAAAATTGTTTTACGCATAATACCTTTGCGCCAATATTCTTGAGATAAGTCGTAGGTAATTTCAGCGCGATGATGTGTTGTGTTGGCATATAAACCAATTGCGCCAATCATTTTATTGTCGCTTTTTTTAGCAATTGTCCAATAAATACCTTGTTTGGTGTAAAATAAATTGCGGCAATATTGTACTTCTTTGCTGGCTTCTAAAAGCGTTGCTGGTTTCGATGCTAAAATATATTTTCCGACGTCAGGGTCAGTGTAGTAATGAAAAAAAGCTTCTGTGTCTTCGAGTGACTGTTCGCGCAAAATGTATTTGTCGTCAAGGTCGATGGTGGGGAAGGCTTGTTGGTAGAAGTTTGTTATCATGTGTTGGGTATCTGTTATCGAGGATCAGAGATCGGTTAATCTAATAAAACTAGCATTTCTGTATCATAGCGAATTATTACGTTAAAGTAATTGAAGTTTTTAAAAAACATTGGATACTGATCCTAATGGCACTGCCTTAAGCAATGATGTAGTGAGCGGATATGAGAATTACGGGGGATGTGAGGAAGGCGTGATTGGCATGGATGCCAATCTCGAGCCCTCATGGATGAGTTTACGGCGTCCTTCCGAACATCACTCTAATTCGAATATTTAGCGAACGGAAGCCAAAGCAATAATGAATTATGAATGTGCCACGGCTGATTGCTCGGGGGATATTTTTGAAACATGCCGTGAACCCATCCATGGGGGCTCCTCATTTTCTTCCATGAAAATGAGGGTTTCAAAAACACCCCGCTTACAATCATCCGCGCAAATTCATAATGCTTTCTTATTAGGGTCGTGCCATTGGATACTGATCCTTCATCCACCAAGAGACCCTAAATGCAAAACAAACTCACCCGTCGCCCTTATTCCGAAGAACATCTGGAAAAACTATCGTCATTGCCATCATTGCTTCAGCGAATTTATGCCGCGCGCAATGTGACATCATTAAGTGATCTCGATCGTTCCTTGTCTGCTTTATTGCCGTATGCGGATTTATTGGATATTGAAAAAGCGGCAAACCGTTTAATTGATGCCATTATTAAACAAGAGCGTATTTTAATTATTGGTGATTTTGATGCGGATGGTGCAACGAGCACCGCTGTTGCTGTTTCTGCATTACGTTCTTTTGGTGCGATCAATGTCGATTTTCTCGTGCCAAATCGATTTACGTTTGGTTATGGATTAACACCTGAAATTGTTGATCTTGCCAAAACAAAATCACCCGATTTAATTATCACTGTTGATAATGGCATCTCAAGTATTGAGGGTGTTGCCCGCGCCAATAAATTAAATATTGATGTTGTTGTCACCGATCATCATTTGCAAGGTGCTGAATTACCAGCGGCGTTAGCCATCGTGAATCCCAATCGAAAAGACGATCCTTTTAAAAGTAAATCGTTGGCGGGTGTTGGTGTTATTTTTTATGTGATGTTGGCAGTCAGGGCGCAATTGGAATCAAAAAATTATTTTATGGAAAATAATATTGTTAAGCCTAATATGGCGGAATTATTAGATTTGGTTGCCTTGGGAACAGTTGCGGATGTCGTTCCGCTGGATAAAAACAACCGTATTTTAGTGCATCAAGGATTAAATCGTATTCGCGCCGGATTAGCGCGGCCAGGTATTCGTGCCTTATTGCAAATCGCAGGGCGTACACCTGAAAAATTAGCGGCGATGGATTTGGGGTTTTCAATTGGGCCACGTTTAAATGCAGCGGGGCGCTTGGATGATATGGCTCTTGGCATTAATTGTTTGTTGGAAAACAATGTTGATGATGCGTTGCATCGCGCACGAATATTAGATCAATTAAATATAGAGCGCCGTGCCATTGAAGCAGAAATGAAAATCCAAGCATTTGATATTGTGGATAAACTTGATTTACAAAAAAAATTGCCGATGGGTATTTGTTTGTATGATGAAAGTTGGCATCAAGGGGTTGTGGGTTTGGTGGCATCGCGCGTGAAAGATAAATTAAATCGTCCGGCAATCGCTTTTGCTAAGGCGGATGAAAAAACATTAAAGGCGTCGGCACGCTCAGTCGATGGCGTGCATATTCGTGATGTACTAGATGAAATTGCGACGAAACACCCTCATTTATTATCGAAATTTGGCGGACATGCCATGGCGGCAGGCTTGAGTATTAAACGTGATGATTTTGCTGAATTCAGCACTGTTTTTGCGGAAACTGTTTCGCGTTATTTGCATCATGATCAATTATGTCGCGTTATTCAAACTGACGGCGAATTAACGCAGGATGATTTTACGCTGGAAAATGCGGGTGTTATTAAAGAAGCGGGCCCTTGGGGGCAGTATTTCCCTGAGCCTGTGTTTGAAGGTGATTTTAATATTATTTCGCAACGATTGGTGGGTGCGAATCATTTAAAGCTCGTTTTAAAGGCGGATAATGCTATTCATCCTGTTGATGCAATTGCTTTTCAAGTGGATTTAAATCAATGGCCGAATCACCGAGCAACGCGCGTAAAAATTGCGTATCGTTTGGACGTGAATGAATATCGCGGTCGATCTAGTTTACAATTACATGTCGAAGGGATTTTTCTCTAGCAAGCCTAATCCGGATGTTCTTGCTTCGTTTGCATTTGTTGCGCCAGGAACAATGCGATCAATGATTTGTATTGTGTTTGGATTTTTCGCTTGTTCTATTAATTGATTGATGCGGCGTATATCAGCGTTATCAATGGTGCAAGCGTTTTGCAAATTCAGTATCGTTTGCTGTGTGTTCAGTGATTCGCGCGCGAGTGTTAAGCAGCGGATAATTTCTTTTTCAAATCGTCCTGGTGATAATGATATGTGGTTGTGGGTGTTCATATAATAATATAATTTTAATATCTCTGAATCATTCGGATTCTTTTTTTCAAAAGCTTCCCACCTCTCCATGCAAGCATTTTTCAAGGCTTTGTCAATCGCTTCCAGAAAAGATTTATTTGACTGCGCTTTTTTTATTTCAAATTGTAGTGTCATTGCGATTTGCGTTAATGCTTTCGTTAATTCAGTGTTTTTAAAGGCCATTAAAAATCGCCCAAAGCGTGTTTTAGCTTCCTTGCTAACAAGCGTAATGTAGCTGAATTTTTTGCTGAAAGCATCAATATCGATGACTGGAGTGCGCATGAAATAGTGTTTCTGTGTTGTTGAATGTGCAATAGTTTTAACAAGTTAGCGTCTGTAAGTCAATTTTCTTGAATTTCTTGCTATAATGTTCATTAAGGTTCGAGGGGGAGCGCTATGGTAGACAAATTTGACATGAACAAATTGAAAGAAAGCGCAGGGGGGTTAATGGGCAGTTTGAAGTCCATGATCAACCCTGGCGGCAGCACGCCTGATGTTGATCCTGATGATGCGTTGGGTGTGAAAATTGCGCAAATTGCAACATTGATAAAACAGATGACGAATGCACAACAAGAACAGGTTAGAAATTTAGAAAAGACAAATGAATTATTAAACGCTGCATTTAAAGATATTGAAATATTGCGCGCGGAGAAAAAGGCTGAAAAAGCAGTTGAGCAAGCTACCGAAGAAAAACCCGAAGAAAAGAAATGATCCGTGTATCTCCCTAATAGGTGTATCTTCATGATAAGCAACTTATTCACTGGTTACTTTTTTGGGCCCGGTTCAAACCCGGGTTACACTCAAAAACTTGATTTCCACCCCTGTTGACCGCCGTCAATCATCTCAAAATCCATAATGTGGTCAGCTCCAACTGATATAATTCGTATTTTACGCCAATAAAAAAATGGGGTTTGCCCGATGGTTAGAAATACTTGGGGTCGAACGATTTAAGCGCGCCGCTTAAATAAAAATAATCGTAAATTGTAAAATAAAAAGTACGTCGTTAATTTTTTAAGAAGCGACGCGATTTGTCGCGTCATTCGTAACCTAAAATGGGCGGTTTTTGAACCATGCTCTATTTTTGTGATCAGGTTCTGTTGCTCGGTTGGGGTCTGACAATATTGATAACATCTCCAGACCCCGAGTTCCGACGTTACTCCGTAATCTCACTGAGCTCGCCCAGTTCGTCTTTATCGCGTTTTCGTTCAAGATAGTCCTCGATCTTGCGCCTTACTTGGCATCCTGCATTCTCATCTTCTTCGAGGCTCTCAATCACTGCGAGCGCTTCGTCATCATGGTTATTTTTCACGCGAATACTCCTTTTGGTTGTGAAAAAATTTACGAACATCGATATCATAGCGAATCTGTACGCTTAAGAAAAGCATTATGAATCATGAAGATAAGATTGCTGGTATTTAATATTCGGTAAAACCCATTACGTTACCCGCACAATGAATCCATTGGAAGCGCTGCGCTTCGTGCGACTTCCGATCGCCTTTCATCGCAATGCCACACTGGCAGCAAGGGCTTGGAGATGCATTAATCCAGCATTTTTATCGGCTACTATTTTCTGCAGCGTTTCTCTTTTTTCAAATGCAGCGGCTTGATTTTTGCATTCGCTCTCACTTAAGCCCCACGCATTTTTTAATTCCTGGAACTGTGGCTCGGTAATATTTGTTTGTGCAATGATCTTATCCTTTAATCCAATAGATTTAGCAAATAGAACAAACGAACAAGCGAATAAAATTAATTTTTTCTTTTCGATTAGATTGTTTGTATTCCCAATTTGGTTAATCATTTCAATCAAAATAAGCGATTTTAATACGCCGGTTAATTTTTTATCGAAAGAGATGTTATTGTTGATGGCTGTATAAATCGTTTTGACCCCTTCCTCATTCCCAATTAAATAAATTGAAACAGCATCTAAAATAGCTTTTTTAAATTGATTATGATTAGCGATAATGTCGCATTGTGGTGCAGTCGATGTTCTCCAAAAAACACTGCGATTTAAATTAATCGGCATGCTCATTTGAAATTCAGCTAAACTAGGTGGATTATGTGTGAAAAATGGTTGTTGAAAACTCAATTCATCCCATGAAATTAATTTTTTTTGAATTTGAATGGCTGTTTGTTTTGAATGGGGATACTTCACTTCCAGTGCTGAAACTGACGAAAGGCTAATGCCAACATGAGTTAATATTTTATTGCGCAACACGGTTGATTTTGGTTCAGCGTATAAAACAACCGCCAGCATAATGTGAATTAATAATGTTTCTTTTTCAATGGCAGATAGGGAAGAATGAGTGACTTCTCCTATAGATTTTTTGAGATAATAAGCACGCATTTCGCCAACACCACTGATGCCACCGCGTTCTGTAATCAGGTAGCGATCTGCTGCAACTGACATTCCAACTGAAAATCTCTCTACATTTTCTTGCGCCTGATCTTCATCATTTAATTCTTGGTGACAGGAACGCACGCTGCTTGGATTTATGCCGGCATCTTCCAATTCCCTTTCGTCGAGGCATTCTCTTGGTTTTCTCGTTGAACTGGTGTGTTTTTCAATTAGTATTTCTTTTAATTCACGATAGCATGAATTCGGCAAGCCATATTGTTGTCTTAAAGTATGTAATTCTTTTTTTTCAATCTTAAGCGGTGCAACAGAAATAAAATCTAAAATGGCTTCTTGTAAATTTTCTACGCCAACCGTTGCGATTGAGTAAGTTGCATATAAAACGAGGGTTGCTCTTTCTTCATGTGATGAAATTTCAATTAGCGCATTAATTTTCATCTTTAGGTTATGGGCAATTACTTTTTCTTCATTATTGCCCAGGTCTGATTTTTGAAATGCAGTAATGGCAAGTAACAGTTGTTCTTTTAATTTTTCAATATCACATTTGCTAATTTGGATTTGTTCTTCTTCTTTTGCCAATAAAAAATTACTGGCATCTCTTTTTGGTTTCCAGTCGGTAAAAATTTTATCTGCATCGGCTTTGCTTAAATTTCGGAAATCACCACATAACAAGGGATAGAAATCTGGCAAGGTTTTCACTTGATTCACTGTCCATAAAATTTCATTTAATAGGCAATCTCTAAATTTTTTCTTGAAATTTAAGTTGGTGTGCAGAATAAGCAAATAAATAAGCTTCAATAAATCACGGCCTTCGTCTTGCCCGATTGTCACGCTGTTTTCAAATTTAATATTATTTAAGGCTGCATTGAAATGATTAGCCCTTGTTTTGCCAGCCTTACCGCCAGAATGTGTTGATCTGTAATTATTGACACCCAAAACCAGTTTTTTCTTAAATGCAATCCATTCAACATTATTTATCGGCATAAATGATTTATTTAATTTTTCAGCGCAATGAAGAATGGCTGCATCTTCGACCTTTAATTCCGTTTGTAGATTTTTTAATTGATATTCATTTAAGCCAAGTGCCCATATAATTCTTGTTTTGAGATCTGTTGACCCTGATTTAAAGACAAGCGCGAAAATGAGCGTGTAAAATTCTTTTGAATCATCATGGTGCATAGTAAGTGGATTTGATTCTGGCGTATGGGATTCCAATTTTAATTTCATAGCCAATAAAAAAAACTCCAAATGACTTGCGCGAATGTAACCGGCCCGGTCGTGCTTTCCAAACTTCCCAATGCTGTCGGCGCATTCAGATAAATAATATTTAACGGCGTAAAGTGATGCGGTAAATTGCTTTGGTATAATATGAGGGTAATTTTTAAATAATAGCATACTGTATTTTTTCTCAATGTCAGCTGTTAATGCTGCTGATAAATCAATGCTGTTCTGTAATACATAAGAATCATTTTCATTACTTAAAATGTCGCGGTATGCTTTTTCAATCACAATTAAGGCGTCATGAGTAACTCCCATGTTGCTTAAGAGTGTGTTTTGAAATGAAGATGACGTGACTTTAAACAAGGCTAGCATATACGTCGCTATCATTTGGTTAACCTTGGCTTGGTCGATAATGTTTGATCTTTCGTACTCAGGATCACTTAGCAGAGAAATAGGAGTGAGCGCATTGGGTGTTTCAGATCTTTGCAGTTGATTTAGTTTTTCTAATAAGTTAATGGTGGCTTTTTTTTCATTGCACGGTCTTTCTGCTTGAAAAGGATATCTTTCTAGAAAGTTGACCAATCTCTTGAAAAAAGGAGCAGCTCTAATATTGTTTTTATTGCCAATGGCGGAAACAATGCCGTCTTTATCTAGCGGCATTCTTAATATGGCTTCCAATTTCCCGCAGGCCTCATCTGTTATTTCAAGTGCTGACTGAATTTCTCCTAGTTCATTCCTATGAAGATTTAAATGTTGAAGTATCATTTCCCCGAATTGATTGCTAATAAACGCACTTCTAAAAACAACGGTGCAAATAAGCAGTATGAAATCACGGATATTATTTATGCCGCGAGGGTCTTTGTTAAGTTCTTGAGTGATTTTATGATGATATGAGCGAAAACCCATTACGCGTAAATTGCCCTCATCACCACCGATACCCAAATCTAGATAGTTTGTAGATGCGTTTGTCAGCGCTTCATTATCTAATAACCATTCTTTTTCTTCTTCATCTATCTTTATAGCTATTTTTATAATCGTCATTTTATTTCTCAACACTCAATCACATTGACAGCCAAACCACCCAAAGAAGTTTCTTTGTATTTTGTACTCATATTATTACCAATTTCTCGCATCGTGTTAATAACCATGTCGAGTGACACTTTATGCTCGCCATCTCCAGCAAGCGCCAATTGTGTTGCATTAACCGCCTTGACGGCGCCCATGGCATTTCTTTCGATGCAAGGAATCTGTACTAGTCCTTTAACTGGATCACAAGTTAGGCCTAAGTTATGTTCCATTCCAATTTCAGCGGCATTTTCAACTTGGTAAATGCTGCCGCCTAAAACAGCAGTTAATGCTGCTGCTGCCATTGAGCAGGCAACGCCGACCTCCCCCTGACAACCCATTTCCGCACCTGAAATCGAGGCGTTTTTTTTGTATAAAATACCAATGGCTGCGGCGGTTAATAAAAAATCACAAATTTTGTTTTGCGCGGTTTGCAAGCAAGCCTCCGCTTCCGCGCTTTTTAAATAAAATACTTTTAAATACTCTAATACAGATGGAATAATACCTGCAGCGCCATTCGTTGGCGCTGTCACAATGCGATGACCCGCGGCATTTTCCTCATTCACGGCAATGGCATATAAATCCAACCATTCCATTAACAAGATGCCTTGCATTTTGGCATCACCTGCCTTCATTAATTTCTCGTATAACTTGGGTGCACGCCGTTTTACTTTTAATCCGCCTGGTAAAATAGTTTCTGCCGTAATACAGCCATTGTTAATGCTCTCAGCCATCGTATCAGCAATCCGCATTAATTTTTCTTTTATCGTTTTTTCATCACGCCAGGATAATTCATTTTTCATCATTAATTCAGCGATAGTGCAATTTAATTTTTTACAATGTATTAATAATTCAGCGGCAGAATCAAATTGATAGGGTAATGTGTGTGATGCAATTTCAGCGGGATTTTGCAGCTGTTTTTCTGACACAATAAATCCGCCGCCAACAGAATAATAAATGGCTTGATGGATTATTTTTTCATTCTGATCAAATGATGTGAAGGTCATGCCATTAGAATGGTGTGGCAATAAGTTTTCGTAATCAAATACAATATTTTTTTCGTTATTGAAATTAATATTATTTTTTCCGAATATATTTATTTTTTTAGATTCGCAAATTGTTTCAACGCGTGAATCGATGGTAAAAGGATCAATAGATTCTGGAAGTTCGCCACAAAATCCCATTAAGATTGCTTTGTTGGTGCCGTGGCCAATTCCCGTAAAAGCAAGTGAGCCGTGTAATCGTGCAGTAATGCGCGTGATTTCATTTAATTCGTCCGCAGAATGTTGTTTTATAAAATCATAAGCGGCACGCATCGGTCCAACCGTATGCGAGCTGGAAGGACCAATGCCGATTGAAAACAAATCGAATACGCTAATTTCCATGACTATTCTCTGACAGTGTAGATTATGGTCGAATAATAACGGATATTTTTATCTATTGCACTGATTGAAAAGTGATCGGGGATCTGAGATCAGAGATCGGTGTCAGAATACGAATACTGATCCCTGACAGCAGACCCCCGATAACTTCTAGCAACAGCAATAATATTGATGTCACTCTGAAAAATGGAGCGGATACCTATTCACTGTTATAATTTTTGCATTAAAGCAGAGGGATCTATGAAAAAGTACTTTAGCCGCCACATGTTCACTATTTTATTTTTGGGGTTTTCATCTGGACTGCCGCTTGGATTAATCGGGTCGACATTACAAGCATGGTACACCGTGTCCGGCGTAAGCTTGGTAACGATTGGCTGGTTGACCTTAGTGGGGCAGCCCTATGCGTACAAATTTTTATGGGCGCCTTTTTTGGATCGCTGGACGCCCTTGAAGTATGGCCGTCGACGCAGCTGGATTTTACTCATGCAGTTGGCGTTGGCCGCTACATTTGCAATAATGGCATTTTCACATCCTGCCAAAACGCCTTTATTCTTGGCTTTTTTAGCTTTGCTTGTCGCATTTTTTTCATCAACACAAGATACGGCATTTGATGCTTATCGTACGGAATTATTAACGATAGAAGAGCGGGGGGTTGGCACCTCGGTTTATATGGTTGCTTATCGATTGGCGATGATGGTGTCGGGTGCGCTTGCGCTAATTATTGCGGCGCTGATCAGTTGGCGCGCGATGTATTTAATAATGGCGGCCTGTTTTTTAGGCTTAATGTGGATTACTGTCATTTCGCCAAATCCAAAAATTGAAAAATCAGAACTCAGTAGTTTGAAAGAAGCGATGATTGCCCCGATGCGCGCCTTTTTTTCGAAAAAAAATGCCGTATTAATTCTCGTTTTTATTATGCTTTATAAAATGTGCGATGCGATGGCTTTATCCTTAAACACCACATTTTTAATTCGAGGCATGGGATTCAGTTTAATTCAAATTGGCGCCATCAGTAAAATGGCCGGCATTGTGGGTGCAGTGCTGGGCAGTGTGGTTGGTGGATTGTTAATGCCTTATTTAGGTGTTTTTCGTGCATTGTGGATTTTTGGATTGTTGCAACTGTCATCTAATTTATTATACGCGTGGTTAGCCTTTGTCGGAAAAAATATTCTTTTAATGGGCGTTGCGATTTTTGGAGAATATTTTTGCGGCGCATTAGCAAGTGTTGCGTTGATTGTTTATTTGATGGGCTTGTGTGATTTGCGTTATACCGCAACACAATACGCGCTATTTTCAGCGGTGGCGGCGCTCAGTAGAATTTTTATCGGCCCTGTTTCTGCTGTGATTGTGCAGCATTTCGGGTGGATTGATTTTTATATTTTCACGGCGATTATCGGATTGCCGGCATTACTCTTATTGCCTTTTTTATAAAAGTTATCGGTCCCTGATCCTATTTTCGCGTCGTCGTGTAGAGCACATCTGCGCCGACGCCTAATGAACTGGAATTTATTTGCGTGGTCCAGTGATTATCTAATAAATAGCGTAATTCATAGACGTTAACGGGATCAAGCAATCCAATGCTTGTGCGAACATAAATTTTGCGTGTCAGATTTTTGCCGACAACAAAAGCAGATTGTCGATTAAGTGGATTACCGAGCGCATCAGTTGTGGTGTCTGATTCAACGCCCATTTCATTTAAACCTAAACCCGATTGAATTTGTGTTGCAATATTTTGCTTGCCCAATAATCCCTGGCTTGAAATTTTGACGGCTGACAAGGCGCGTAATAAGAAGTCTGTATTGCCGGGCGTATTGCTTGTATTGGCATAACCCAGCAATAAATACGATAAAATATCTGCTTGCGATAATCGGGCGCGATTAGAGAAGAAAGTAATTTTGGGTGATTTTGCAGAGCCTCGGAGTAAAATACCCACTTGCAATTTACTTTCTGAAAAATTGGAAATCCCCATGTTTTCGACTGATTGAATTTCTTTGCTCGCACTGACATCCAAATTGGGATTGTTTAATAAATTATTCGTATAGCTGAGATAGGAATCAGGTGAAAGTGTGAGTGTTTGTCCATACAAATCAAAGGTCCCTTTTTCTATCGCTATTTCGCCACTTGCAAATAAATCACTTTGATTGGGCGCCTGGATCAAATGCAGTGAGCCACCCAATTTTGCAGATATATTGGCTTCCTTGATATTGACGTCGTTGCCAATATTGACGTTAATGTTCGTATTAACAGACCAGAATGGGGCGCTTGGTGCAGATTCGCCTACATATACCACGTCATCAATAGGTAAGGTCGTTGTGCTTTGAAAATCGTTTGGTGTGATCGTGGCAGAAGGAATCGTGATATCACCTGTGATGGCAATATTTCTGCTTTGGATTTTCGCTGTTAAATTAGAGGTAATTGTTGCCTTGTATTCAGGCGTATTCACAATCACGGCGTTATCGGTTGTTAATGTTGCTAGCGTGGGAAGTCCGGCTTGCGTAAAATCAACATAGCCCTTTAAATTAAGGGGGTTTTGTTGTGAATAAGCACGCGCGTCGAAATTTAATTTTTTTCCGTCGCCGGTGATGGAGGCGCTGAGTTTATTTAATGTGACATTCAAGCGTGGAAAATTAACACTGCCATTATTTAAATTTATATTTCCGGTGATGTTGGGTTTTTTAAGCGTCCCATTCACCTTTAATTCAGCTACAAGTTGACCTGTTGGAATGCGTACATTGTGCACCCAATCCTGTAGCCACTCAAAATGCTGGACATTCATTTTTGCAGAGCCGACTATTTTTTCCTTGGTCCATTCCCCTTGAAGACAAAGATCACCTGCTTTGCCGGAACGTAAACAAATAGTATCAAGATGAATTTGATTGTTAGAAGCAAAAAGTGCAGCTGTTTTTTCTAATTGCCAGGTGATTTTGCGATTTATGCCAATAGACAGTTGTTGTAACTTCCCCAGCCATTGATTGTCTTTATTAACATGGCCGTCGATTTCGAGATGAATGGCGTTGCGGTGTATGCTCATGTCAGCAAGCAGTACGTGATGATTAAAATCCCCTGTTAAATTCAATGTTATTTTGCGAATTTTTTCAGCATCGTGCAAGCGACCTTTTAAATCCATATTGAAATGAGGGTCAGCAAGATTGCCATTGATTTCTCCATGTGACACTAAATTACCTTGCGTTTTATCAAGCCACGCTTTCAGGGTGTGAATGGCTAAATGCCATTCTATGTGCCATGTATTTTTATGCGCTATGACAAGTTGTAAATCTGCGTTTGATGTCTTAATATCCAAATCATTTTCAGTATTAAAATGATTGCTGTTATTTCCTGCGCTATTAATATTGAACGATAAATATCGTATCCATTGCGGATCAAGCATCGAAAAATTAATTTTTTTTGCGGTTAATTTCCCTTTCCATTGAAAAGCATTTTTCCAGTCTATGTTTAATGCCGCATCAAGGGAGCCACTTAAAAATAATTTACTGGGTGTGTGCAGCGTTATTGTATTTTGATCGCCTGTCCCAATCAATTTCCAGTCGGTTTTGTCACCTGTTATTGCAAAATTAACGGTGTAATTTATTGGTTTTCCCGTTAATTGAAAATGAATTTGAAAAGGTTTCGGTTTTTCTATTAACGCTGAAAATTCAGTGTCCCACCTTTTTTGGGTAAGTAGAGTGTGTAGCGATAGCTGTTTTATGCGAAATTGTGTTTGTGTTTTAGCGTCGAAAAATTCGCTATTGAGAACAGTGGCTTTATCGATCGTGATATTAAGAGGTAATGTTTGTTTTTTGATTTCTGAAATCAGCTGTTGAATTGAAGTTGGATCCCAATTTTTAGGTATATTGTTTTTGTCTGAAAAATATAACGTGTCAATTTTTAGTGTGTTGATGTGAAATTGTTTTTTGAATAAATCAATTGGATCCCAATTTAAAGTAAGTTTCTTGATGTTGACGATTTGTTGTGCGTTTTGGTAATGCACTTGATCCAGTGTCAGTGGACCGACGATAACCCCGGATATTTTTTTAATGCTTAATTTACCGGGTAAAAAAGGAGAAATAGAGTCAACGGTGAATCTTAACCCCATCGGCGTTAATAAAAAAGTAATGATAGAGCATATTAAAACTATCGATATAAAAAGCGACCGCAGCAATGTTTTCATTATAAAACCGCTCCCATCGTAAACTGTAATGACCAGGGTTTATTGCTTTGTGTAAAAGCGTTAGCATAAGTCAGTTCCATTGATCCTATTTCTGAAATCCAAGCAATGCCGGGACCTGTTCCCATGGAAATAACATTGAAAATATTGTTGTTGTTCACGGTGCCGGCATCTAGAAAGCCAACAATGTAAAAGGCGCCGACAACTTTTTGTTGCACTTCTGTGCTGGCAACCACCATATTTCTACCGGGTCCAATGGAGTTGTAACCGTAGCCGCGCACACTGCGTGACCCCCCCGCAAATAATTGTAGTGAAAGCGGTAAATTAGCGATATTTGTAATATCAGTGTGTCCGAGGTCTGAGCGAAATAATAATCGGGTGTGTGTTTGTGAGACAGTATAAAGCGTTCTTAAATGCACTTGTGCTTGAAAAAAAGTGGCTTCAGATAATATGCTTTGACTTGCACCGGTTAGTTGCGTGTCGATGCTCAGCCCTTTTCGCGGATGTTCTGCCGTAATAATATTGCTATATTTTACGTCGTAAGTAGGATAAACCAACTGAGTAGAAGTAAAGGGTAGCGTAACAATATTGTAGCGCTCATTTAAATACGCTAGCGCCAATGATTGATTCCAATTTCCGCGCGTCATGACATATTCCAGCGCAAATTTTGCGTTATGCGCATTACCCGTTGACTGCTGCATATTGCTGACGCCGGCACCGATTGTGAATACATCGTTTGCGGGATCAAATCCAGGGATAATATATTTCGACGTTAAGCTGCTGTTGCTTTGTGAGGCACGTAACAATGTTTTAAAGCGTTGCCCCTGATGGCCGATTTGTCGCAGTATCACGCCTGCTGTGCCGCGTACGCCGGTATCGGTGCCATAGCCTAAACCCAATGTGTATTCTTTTGATTTCCTGGTAATTAATGAAAAGCGAATAGGCACGATATTATTTTCGGCCGCTTTGATATCGGGTTTGGGTGTGACTTGATCGAAGGAATTACTTCGAACCAACCTTTCCTGAGAATTTTCCAATTTTTTGGCGTTGTAATATTCTCCCGCGTGATACGTTATAAATTTATCCAGAAAGCTTTTATAAAAGGGCGTTTCTGAAAATGTTGTTGCGCCAAATCGGTAACGGGGGCCGGTATCGAATACGATAACAATACTTGCTTGATAACGATGTAAATTAATTTGAATTTGATTTTTGACCATTTTCGCTTGAAAATAGCCCCGTTCAGTCGCGAGATTGTATAATTTGGTTTTCGCATTTTCATACGCTTGTGTTTTTAAAGGTGCGCCGACATGAAAAGGTAATTCCTTTTTCCATTTGATAAATTCAGGATCTGTTTTACCCGCGCCTTCTATGTCTGTTTGTATTGAAGTGATGGGAAGTGCGCGACCTAAGGTCACTTGAAATTGCGCCATCCAGCCTTTTTTTGTTTTGGTCATTTTTGTGGCTACTTTACAATTGAAATAGCCGTAAGGTTCTACAGCCCTTTGAATGAAGCGGGGCGCTTTGTGGGCATAATGCTTCACTTCTTCATTGTTTATAGGCGTATGTAAACGGGCGCGCAAATTTTCCAGTGTGGTAATGACGTTTTGTTGTACGACTTCATTATCAATGCCGTTGAGTTGGAATCCGATGGGGATGTAAGGTTTTTTTATTGTCGCCCACAAACTTGCGCTGAACGTGAGGCACAGGATAAGGCAAAGGAATATGTATGGTGATCGATTTCTCATTTGAATGATTATACTGATTATTTGCCGTCAGTGTGAGTGATTGCAGATTTAGAGTTTACGTAGCTTTACTTGTTCTACAGCATGTCCCAATCCCTTTTTGAGGATCAGCTGTGCGCGATCGCGGCAGGGCAAAATATTTTCAAGCAAATTCACTTCATTGACGTCATGCCATACCTGTTGCGCAAAAGGAATGATTTCCTGCGGGGTCATTTTTGACAAATAATGAAAGTAAGACTGAGGATTGCGAAAAGCCGTTTGTGAAAATTTAACAACACGATCCACATACCATTTTTTAATCACATCAATATCTGCATCAACAAAGATCGAGAAATCAAAAAAATCTGATACGAACAAAGGAGATTGTTGTCCTGTTTTTTGCGCGCCGGTTTGTAGAATATTAATGCCTTCTAAAATCAAAATATCAGGCTTGTTCACATCAATATATTCAGCGGGCATAATGTCATAAGATTGATGTGAATAAACAGGCGCTTTCACATTATTTTTTCCAGACTTTACATCAATTAAAAATCCCAGCAATGCATTAATATCATAACTTTCTGGAAAGCCCTTCCGATTCATTAAATCTTGTTCTTCCAGTATTTTATTGGGATATAAAAATCCATCGGTTGTAACCACTGTCACGCTTGGGTGGTTTGGCCATCGCGATAACAGTGCTTTTAGAATACGCGAAGCGGTGCTTTTACCGACAGCCACGCTGCCAGCGACGCCAATAATGTAAGGCACTTTGGGTTCTGGTTTTCCTAAGAAATGTTGACTGGCTTGATGCAGTGATTGCATAGCAGTGACATATAAATTCAATAAACGTGACAAGGGCAGGTAAATTTCCGCGACTTCATTCAACGAGACGGTTTCAATTTGGCCATGCAAGGCAGCCAAATCAATTTCCGTTAAAGTCAGGGGCATATCATTTCTAAAATTCAACCATTCTTGACGTGAAAAGGTCAGATAAGCTGTTTGATTGATCGACATTTACAGTTCCCGGGGGGTTCATGCTGTCGCCACTGTAGCAGGATCAAGGTCGATTGTCAGTCTCGCGCGCATATACATGATCTAGATCAACTTCCCTCAATGAATCCCTTGTTACAGTGAAACAGTAACTGTTAGGAGATCATTATGAGAAACCTTGTTATGATAGTCGTTATTAGCCTTCTTATTTTGTTGATATCGTCATCCAGTTTGGCTTGCTGTGTTTGCATGACTTGTTGATTTTAAACGATTTTTAAAGGAGTAATGCGATGTTAGGACAAGGATTAAATGGAAGTGTGTCCGATGAAGCGGCGACGCAGGCTGTTGTTTTAATTGGGCCGGAAAATTTGCCTCCTGTTTCCAGTGAAACAGCCCTACGTCGAATTCTTTTTAAAGTGGGCGAACCCCTTAAAAATTACGCCTCTATTCAGGCGTTGTTGGCGGAACTGCTGCATAATTTTTTTGAAGCGTTGACACCTTATGATTATGCCCCCTCTCAAGATGCGCAGGAATTACATTGGCCGCCGATTATTATGGGCATTTCAGTGGCGTTGACTGCGATGGCGCTAATTATAAATAGTCGTCATGAAAAGAAACATCCAGGTGAGCATTTGGGTGCGCAAGAATATATTTTTTCATTGCTATCGCCGACATTTTTATTTTTCATGTTTCAATTGAGTTCCGGTTCAAACGCGATGTCGTCTGCTTGGTTTGTAGGATTAAGCGCAACATGCTGGATTGCATCAGCGATATGTGTTTTCACGCTTCAATTGGTTTCTGTGGTGACCTGCAATCGATTTATTCAGATCAATCAATTTAAACCGATGCGTTTTTTAGATGCCAGTTTAGCGGAACGCAGCATTAACATTTTTAGGCTAGGACTGAAAACCAGTTTCGCGCTAGCGGTTCTTTTCGCAACAATTGACCGCGAAATAAATGGTAAAACAGAAGCATTGGGTGCCTTTTATTTTGAATTGATTGCGCTATTTTTTATTGCTGCTGGCATGACTACCCATCATTACCCCTTAACAGAACATCCCAGAACGACACAAGGCTATATTATGTTATTAACATTTATCGAACAGGCTTCGCTAACCTATCGCACCTGTTCCGGTATATTTGATTATTTTATTCGCATGGGTTGCGGCGGCGATTTTTGTTTGCCTGAACGCGAAAATTTATTTATGCATGTGTGTTGTGTTATATCAGGCCTGATTGGCTTGCATGCTGCCTTTACAACCCTGTTTAACTTTTCTGAAACACACAACAATAATTTAAAAATAATAAGCTATGTTGAAAATGCGCCTAATAAATTGGGTGAAAAATGGGGGAAAGCGAAAAATACTGTTTCGGGATGCGCGTCGTCAACTTCCGCTGCTTTTCGCTTTGCGGGAGAAAAATTGTCGAGTTGTTGTTCGCGCGTGAGAAATAGTGATGCAAGTGAGAATGATTCTTCGTTCGCGGATGCCTTTCCGAATGGATATCACACAATTTAATAATTTAAACTTGACATATTCAATCGCCAGTCTTAGAGTCTCTCATGATTTTTTTATTGCAGGGACTCTCAGTGAAACTACGCACATTTATTTTAATTTGCTCTACACTTTTATTAAGCGGTTGTCATTTTGCGATTTTAGACCCGAAGGGTATTATCGCTGCTAGCGAGAAAAAGTTATTTGTTGAATCAATATTATTAATGTTGATTGTTGTTGTTCCCGTCATCGTCATGTCGATTGCCATTCCTTGGCGATATCGCGCAAGCAATACAAAAGCAGTTTATAAGCCCAATTGGTCGCACAGTTTTTTAATGGAAGCGATTTGGTGGACAATTCCTTGTGTTATTATCGCGATTTTGTCTGTCTGGACTTGGATTTATACGCATAAGCTAGATCCTTATCGTCCGCTAGCGGCAGATAAAGATACCGTGATGATTGAAGCCATTGCACTTGATTGGAAGTGGTTGTTTATTTATCCGAAGCAACATATGGCAACGGTGAATTTTATAGAAATCCCCGTGAATAAACCCGTTCGATTATTTATTACTTCTGATGCGCCAATGAATTCGCTTGAAATCCCGCGTCTTGCTGGCCAAATCTACGCGATGACTGGCATGCAAACAAAATTAAATATTATGGCAACATCGACAGGCACTTATTCCGGATTATCAACGAATTTTAGCGGCAATGGATTTTCCGGCATGAAGTTTAAAGTAAAAGTTGTGCAGCCTACGGAATATAAAACGTGGTTAGCAACAGCAGAAAAATCGCCGAATCACTTAGATCAAGCTGCATATAATGAATTAATTAAACCCAGCGAAAATAATGCAGTTGAATATTTTTCAAATGTTGAGCCGAGTTTATTTTCAGCATCAATTATTAAATACATGGGACCAATGCCAGGGATGAAATTGGGATATGAAAGCACGGCGCAAGGGGCATCATCATGACAATACATCAATTAATTTTCGGCAACCTTACCGCGCAGTCCATACCGCTTGATAATCCCATTGTGATGGGTGCGGGCGGCATGATGGCATTGATTGCATTGTTTGCAGTTTGCGCAATTACTTATTATAAGAAGTGGACTTACTTGTGGACCGATTGGTTGACCTCTATTGATCATAAAAAAATCGGTATCATGTATTTAATTCTTTCGATGGTGATGTTATTACGTGGCTTTTCTGACGCAATTATGATGCGCACGCAACAAGCAATGGCTGTTGGAAAAAATCTGGGCTATTTGCCGCCGGAACATTTCGATCAAATTTTTACGGCGCATGGCGTCATCATGATTTTCTTTGTTGCGATGCCATTAATGTTCGGGCTATTAAACATGGCTGTGCCTTTACAAATTGGTGCGCGCGATGTGGCATTTCCGTATTTAAATTCATTGAGTTTGTGGTTGACGGTTGTTGGCGCGATGCTCGTTAATATCTCGCTGATTGTCGGCAAATTTGCCGCAACGGGTTGGTTGGCCTATCCGCCGTTATCGGGCATTATTTATAGTCCGGGTGTTGGTGTTGACTATTATATCTGGGCTCTACAAATTTCAGGTGTCGGTAGTTTATTGTCCGGCATTAATTTTATGGTCACGATTTTTAAAATGCGCTGCCCTGGCATGACATGGATGAAAGTGCCTGTTTTTACCTGGGCATCATTGTGCGCAATGGTTTTGGTCGCGCTTGCCTTCCCTATTTTGGCGGGCACATTGGGAATGCTTTTCCTCGATCGTTTTTTTGGCATGCATTTTTTCACCGCGAGTCATGGCGGCAATGCGATGATGTATATTAATTTAATCTGGGCGTGGGGACATCCTGAAGTTTATATTCTGATTTTGCCTGCATTCGGTATTTTTTCCGAAGTGGTTGCAACATTTTCCAGAAAAAGATTGTTTGGTTATGCCTCGATGGTTTACGCGACGGTCTCCATTACTTTTCTCTCTTTTATTGTTTGGTTGCATCACTTTTTCACAATGGGTTCAGGTGCGAATGTGAATGCCTTCTTTGGTATTGCAACCATGATTATTGCCATCCCAACGGGTTTGAAAATATTTAATTGGTTGTTCACAATGTATCGCGGTCGCGTCACGATGTCAGTACCCATGTTGTGGACCATTGGTTTTATCAGTACCTTTGCGATTGGCGGGATGACAGGGGTTGTTATGTCATTGCCACCAGTAGATTTTCAATTGCATAACAGCGTATTTTTAGTTGCCCATTTTCACAATGTCATTATTGGCGGTGTTGTGTTTGGTTATTTTGCTGGTGTGACATATTGGTTCCCAAAAATATTTGGTTTTAAATTAAATGAGAAGTGGGGTCGTCGTTCATTTTGGTTTTGGTTGGTTGGGTTTTATGTTGCCTTTACACCACTCTATGCTCTGGGCTTAATGGGCATGACGCGTCGATTGGATCACTATAGTGCCGGTTTGGGTTGGCATCCGTTGTTGCTAACTGCGGCTGCAGGCTCTGCCATTATCGCTATGGGTGTTGCATGTCAGTGTATTCAAGTTTATGTGAGTATCAAGGAACGTCACCTTACCCGCGATCTTACAGGCGACGCATGGGAAAATGGGCGCACCTTGGAATGGTCTATCCCTTCTCCTGCGCCTTATTATAATTTTGCTGTCACCCCTGTTGTTCATGAGCGTGATGAATTCTGGGATATGAAAGAAAAGCAATCCGTAAATTCCAATGTGATACCGCAGTCTCATTACGATGATATTCATATGCCGCACAATACACCGGCGGGTTTCATTATCGCTATTTTTAGTGGTATTTTTGGATTCGGCATGGTGTGGCATATTTATTGGATGGTAGCGATGGGCATAGTTGGCATTTTTGCAACTGTAATCACACGCACATTTAATAAAAATTTGGATTATTACATTAAGTCAGATGATCTTGTGAAAATGGAAAATGCCCGTGCGAAAACCAACGCTGTAAAATCCATTCTTGAACAAGAAGAAGCAGCTTTAATATAGAACAGAAACGCAGGCGGTAGCCTGCGTGTGATTCACACAATAAATTATAAGTATGGGTAAATATATGACAGCAATAACAAGCAATCACCACCACGACCATCAACGACACATGGATGAAGTTGATGTCTTTGGTTTTTGGATTTACATCATGACCGACTGCATTTTGTTTGCGACATTGTTCGCTGCATTTGCGGTGTTACATGCGAATAATTTTACAGGCCCTACATTAAAACAATTAATCAGTTTGCCTTATGTATTAGGTGAAACAATGTTTTTATTGGCCAGCAGTTTTACTTATGGGCTTGCAATGTTGGGTGTTTACAAAAAGAGCCGTGCTACTGCGGTTTTTTGGCTGATAATCACTTTTATATTGGGTTTATCTTTTGTGGTGATGGAAGTGCGTGAATTTATTCATTTGTATGCGGATGGCAATAGTTGGCATGTTAGTGCTGCATTATCCTCATTCTTTACTTTGGTTGGTACGCATGGGACCCATGTATCGATCGGCTTAATTTGGATGGCGTTAATGATATTTCAGCTGATCAAGCATGGCACGGTACCGGGTGTTAACAGACGATTGACCTATTTAGGATTGTTTTGGCATTTCCTGGATATTGTTTGGATTTTTGTATTCACTATTGTGTATTTGATGGGTGTTATTTAATTGGGGATCGGTGATCAGTGATTTGGGATCGGTGCCATTTACTTATCCTTAATCTTTGATACTCAATACCCTTCACGAGAGAATTAATTATGTCTAGCAGCTCAACAGCAGTCGCCATCAAATATGGCGCAAAATTAAAAACATTAAAATCGTATATGATCGGACTTGTTCTATCGCTGATTTTAACGCTCACTGCGTTTTTTTGTGTCAGTGCGCATTTACTCCCTAATAGAGATCTTTTTATTTTAATTACCGCGTTGGCAATAGCGCAGTTGTTCACTCAAGTGATTTGTTTCTTGCGCCTTAATATGTCTGATGAAGGCCGATGGAATAGTTTGGCATTTATGTTTACTTTTATTATTGTTTTTGTGCTTGTTGGTGGATCGCTGTGGATTATGTATAACCTGAATTACAATATGATGTAAAAAAGTGACCTTGACTTTACTTGCGTGATTTCTGAATTCTAGCGCAGGGTCCTTGGCGGAAAGTAACGATGAAGAGCGAAGGTGGATTTGGTTTTCTCCTTCGTGCTTTCCTTGCCATCATTCTGAACTGTTACTTTGAAACATTAAAACCAGATTAATTTCTTTGATATTCCTTTGATATGTTGAAAGTGCCTATTTTAGGCGTCACAATGCGTTTTTTTCAATCACATCAGAGAAATCATTATGCGATCAATTCCGGAGCTCATCACTTTAGATGATAAATCTTTTTTTTTAGCGGTTGTACAAATCAGCGATCCTATTCCAGCGCTTTTAGAGATTCTAGAGAATTTGCTTTCTGCCAATGATCATAAGGATGCAAACAAATTAGTGGCGCGTTTATTCTCAGTCTTGATGGCAAACAAGGATGATGAACAACTGAAAGACAAATATAAACAGTTGCCAGAAATTGATGCGGAATTTTATCGGAGAATATACACCTTGTTCGGCCGGTGGGAAATGACGGTTGATCCGACCGATGCATTTTCACTTTCAAAGTCGAATACACTTGCTTATGAGCTTTTTATGAAGCCTGTTAAATTTCATGTTAGCAAAACGGGCTCGCTGAATGATTTTTTGAAAACATTGTCTCTTAGTGATCTTAAAAATTTCACTGAAGAAAAAAAGACATTGCTGGCAAGATTTATCGATCAAAAAAGTGGTATTAGTTTTGGTGACACAACAACACGTGGCAATGTTAAAACGCTTATCAAAGAAAAAATCTCACAATCTGCTGCGGTTGCTGCCAATGGACCTGGATTCATGTCCTCGCCAAATGTAGCACAAGTTACAACGGCGCCAGAACCAAAACCAGAAGCGGTCTTGTCATAACGTAATAAAGCTATTTATATTGTTTTATCGTTGTATCTTAATTCAATTAACTAGGAGAATGAGTATGCGTACTGAAGAAAGTGTGCTGATAGATAGGATAATCAACTGCTTTATTTTGCCCCACAATAGAAACGCTTTGTCTCATCGGCGGGAGAAAATTGCCGGAATGGAGTTTACGAGCCTGTTTAAAATTGCTAACGCAATACAGTTGAGACTTAAAAAAACGCACAGCACGTGGGAGCTAAGCATGCGTCATTGCTTGGAGAATGAACCTAAAATACTTTTTTTGCTGCTTGCTGACTTTTATCAAGAGATGGGGCGTCGTTTTGAGCTTTGTGGAATTGATTTTGCAGGACTGGCCGTAAGAAATTATGAATTAGCTGAACGCATCTATTGTTTTTTTAAGCTTGCTGAATCTGCTGTTTTTCTTGTTATGCATCAGATTAGGTTGTTAAATTTTTCTGTTCAAAAAAATGCGGCTAGAATGGAGATGTTGTGTGCTGGCGGTATGTTTATGCTCCATCAAAAAATAATGCTGATTTTGACGAGCGATGATGAGCGGTCTTATTTTACATCCAAAAAATTTCTAGCGTTATTTTCTAAATGGGATGCTTTTAATGCGTTCGCAAAGGCATTAAAAGAAAATAAAGCTTCAAATATGTCTTTGTCTGCTCTGATGAGCAAGAAAAAAGATATTCTTTTAGGTCGAGGGCTATCGTTTTATACGCCTGAGGTTGCGCGTGCGATAATGACGGCGGTGGACGCTAACCAATCTGTGGTAAATAATGTGCGCGATCAATGCCGAATGTGATGAGGTAAATTTCTGGGCCGTCCGCGATTCGAACGCGGGACCAACGGATTAAAAGTCCGCTGCTCTACCGACTGAGCTAACGGCCCAAGAATGTGACATCATACCCAACTTAAATAAAATCGCAAGTCATTTTTGCATTAAAAACACGGTATTGTATCTTGCTGTATTATTGTTAACATTGTTTTTTGCGTGAAAAAAGGCCAGTTATGCGTTTTCAGATGGGTTTTACGTTGATTGAGCTGATGCTTGCGTTAATGATTGCTGCTGTTCTTGCGGGCATGGGTTATCCGGCCTATGTTAGCCATGAAACCCATGCGCAACGCATGCGAGCCGAAGTGGCGTTGATGCAACTGGCGGCCATTTTTGAGGTTTATTTTAGTGACAATGACAGTTACGCTGGCGCAACGCTAAAATCATTGAACGCAGCCGCCTTAACGCAAGGTTTGTCTTATCGGCTGAAAATTGCAAAAGCATCCGATACGCATTACATCCTTCAAGCTATCCCCAAAAACACACAAGCGCGATATGATTCTGATTGTGGAACGCTTTCAATGACAGATACTGATAAACACAGTATTTCAGGAGGTGGTGATGTGTTGCAGTGTTGGTTGTGATAAAAACACGGTATTGCATTAATACTAGATGCTCTTATAATTCCTTTCCTTGATCAAATTTAGTAATAACTAAAAAGGAATTTCATGAACATCAAATCAAATTTATTTTTATTTTTCGCAATATCATTTTTAATATTTTCTGCCGCAGCTTGTACAAAATCAGAAACACTTCAAAACGTACCATTATATTTTTATAAGCATTATCTGGGTGTTTATAATATTTATTTAACGCCGGCATTATCTGCCATAGAAAGCGGGGATAAAATTAGCGGATATCCTTATTATAAAAAAAAATGGCATGGGCAATGTCCCGGTAATTTAGCTGAGGGTCATGAAAAGTGTTTTGAATTGACGGTTTACCCCAACAGCAATAATTTTTCTCCCAATCCAATGAAAGAAATTAAAAAATATACGCATGGTCGACCTAATCGTGGTGAAGTGCGCATTTTAACGAACAGATCAGAAACAAAATACAGTTACACCACTGATCACGAGAAAATATTTTGCGGGCCTTATGCGTTGTCGTAATAAGGAACGCGTACGAAATAATTCTTACAAGTGGTGTCCAAGATGGCGCAAGATTTAAATCTTGCGATTGAGAAAACATGAAGGAATGCTTATTGCATTTCAAGTATTTTTGAATGAGAAACGTTTGAAGATAGCGTTATATTGGGCGATCAGTTGTAAAAGTATATTTTATTCGTGTTCCTGAAGATGTGTATTTTGTTTTTTTATCATATACTCGATTGGAATGTATCCACTCCATTTTTCAGGGTGATGCTAATATTGTTGCTGTTGCGAGAAGTTTTCAGGGATCTGGTGTCAGGGATCGGTGTTCGCATTCTGACACTGATCCCTGATCTCAGATCCCCGATCACTTTTCAGTCGAATGCTATTGCCGTTACCCTCTAATTTGGAGCGGATACATTGGAATCGATATAATTTTGGAGGGAATATGGAAAGGAAACGGATTACATTATTGAGAAATTTTATTTTAATTTCGGGCGGTTTATTTTTTTCAACACAAGTTGTGCTTGCTGCCGATTGCACTGAATCAAAAATATTGCCACCGATGACGCTCCACTTTTATGACAACCAGCTGAACAATGGGCTGCCTTATACGATTAACTTAGAGCCAACCTTAAATGCACTCTCGACGGCTGACTCAGGCACCCCTTATTTTAAAAAGTCATGGAGAGGCGCTTGTCCGCAAGGGATGGATGGTGGTGCGCATGATTGTATTGAATTCACTGTGTACCCTAATGCAATCAATTTCGCCCCTGGCAATATTATGACCGAAATTGAAAAATACACCGGTGGACGCCCTAATCGCGGCGAGGTCCGCATTATTACTGACGCCACGGAAACGCATTATATTTACACGACCGATCATGAACACAGCTTTTGTGGCCCTTACAAAGTGATTTCGTGATTGACAGCAGGAATGATACAATTTGTTGTGTTAATTCATTAATAGGGAGATTTATATGGATGTTACGATGCGCACTTCGATGGCTTATTTTTTCCAGCATTTTCCAGCTTGTATGACTGTGTTGGCCTTGGTTCTCGGTATTTTTTGTTCTATTTTCAAAAAAGACCGCAGCTGCAGTGATATGTTCTTGGGCAAATTGATGTTTTTTGCGGTAGGGTTAACGGGCATTTGGGGTTTTGTTGTTCATGGCATTTTCCCGGATACAACAGCAAAATTTATAGGATGGGCAGCTAGTCCGTTTCAAATGGAAGTCGCCGCTGCTAATTTAGGGATGGGTATTGCGGGTATTTTTGGCGCACGTGCAAGCCGATCCTATCGTGTTGCCGTAACGATTTTCACGACCTGTTTTTTGTGGGGAATAGCATACAGTCATTGCGCTCATATGACACCAGCCGCTAATTTAACGCCAAGCAACCCCGGCACTGTTTTCTACAATGCTATCGTGTTGCCGATTCTGTTGATTTTTTTCTTGCTCTGTAATAAATGTAAATCTTGTAAAAATTCGGTTTAGATTCTTCAGCGCATCCAATTGATATTGGGTGCGCTTTTCTTGTATGCTTTGGCATTATTTTTCCTGGCTGAGGATAGCGCCACATGAATCTTTCGATTCGAAAACCCCGCTTATTTGGAATGCCTAAAGGATTTAACGCACTCTTTTTTACGCAATTGTTTAGTACGATCAGTTTTGCTGTGATGTATGCAACCTTGGTGCTTTATATGAAGCAGCAACTGCATATGACATCAACGCAAGCTGATTTAATCACGGGCGTCTATTTTGCCTGTAATTTTTCATTGCATTTGTTATCGGGCTATTTGGGCGGACGATTATTCAGTTATCGTGGATTGATTGTAGTGGGTGTGTTTTTTCAGTTAATGGGTTGTTTGCTTTTATCGCACAGCACAATTGTAAGCTTGTATTGGGGAATGGCATGCATGTTGGTTGGTACGGGCACCATGGTAACCTGTCTGAATATGTTAGTATCGCAATTATTCCAATCCGATGAAATTGAAAAACGTCAAACGGGTTTTCTTTTGAATTACAGCGGAATGAATGTGGGATTCTTGCTGGGGTTTTCGTTGGCGGGTTATTATCAAATATATATTAATTACAGCTTATTATTTTTTATTACTGCCGCCAATAATGCATTGGCTTTGGTTATTCTATTGTCGCAATGGAAAGCGATGGCCGATAAAAACACGATTTTTAGTCGCGCCAGCAATACTGTTAAAAAAATACGTAATTTACTGGGTGCGCTGATCATTTTTGTTTTGGTGCCTGTCTTGCATTGGTTATTACGGCACACAAGCTTTAGTGATGATTTGGTTTTATTCATTGGCGTTATTGTCGCTGTTTTTTTATTTATTGTTATCACGCGCTATTCAGGTGCGGAGCGACATAAATTTTTTGCATTTTATATTTTATTATTAAGCGCGCAAATTTTTTGGATTGTTTATCAGTTAGCGCCGATGTGTTTAACCCTCTTTGCTAAATACAATGTGAATTTGCGGGTTGCTGGTTTTCAAATTGCGCCGGGTTGGATTCAGAATATTAATAGCTTGACCATTATTGTGGGTGGCCCATTGTTGGGGGTTTTATTTGTTTGGCTGCAACACAGAAAAAAATCGTCATTGCTACCTTTGCAGTTTAGCGCAGGATTGGCCATAAGCGGATTGGGCTTATTAATTTTGCCGATCGGTATCGCGTTTGCGCACAGCGGCTACGTGGCCTTCAGTTGGCTGTTTGCAACCTATGTTTTACAAGCCATTGCCGAGTTATTTATTAGCCCGATTGGGTATTCAATGGTGGGGCAGTTGGTACCTGCGCGTTGGCAGAGTTTGTGTATGGGGTCGACCTTATTAAATTCCGGTGTTGCCGCTGTTTTGGCTAGTTATTTTTCAAATTACGCATTGGGGGAAAGTGGGTCAAGTAATCCGCTTATCACCAATCCATCGTACAGTCATTCATTTAATTTATTGGGTTGTGCGACATTGGGTGTTGGGGTGCTACTGTTTTTAATGACGCCAATTTTGAATAAACTCATTAAATAGCTTAGAAAATCTGCCGGGTCGCGCCCATGCGCGCCGCGCTCCAGAAAATTGCCCAAAATTCATGCATCATGAGCTGTATGTAATGCGTGATATTGATATTCTTTTGCCCAAGCCAGCCCTCTGTTTTAGCGAAACTATTTTTTTTGATGTGCGGTGTGGTCAGTTATCAATGATTCCACTCCGCATATAATGATGATCTTCATGCGTATCTGTTCATTTTAGTATGGGCGGCAGTGTTCTGAATGTAGTCAGTTCTGACAAAACCCAAAGAGCTATTATATTTGCGATCACTTACTGACTGGTAACTTTACATATGGTAAGTTACCAATCAGTAAGTTATATTAATGAAAAGATAATGATACAAGAGAAGTGAAATGAATTATTTTCCATTGGGCATTGCCAAAGGGCCTGCATTTTGCAATAGAGTTATTGAAAGAAAACAACTTATTGGCAACCTTAAGAGCGGAAAACATACCATTATCATTTCGCCACGCAGATATGGGAAATCCAGTTTGGTGCTTTATAGCCTAGAAGAATCTAAAATACTGCATGAGTGTGTTGATCTTTTTGTTGCTATCAGTGCAAAAACAATTGAAGAGCAAATTTTAAAAGGTGTAAAAAGCTTATTAAATAAAGTGAATAGCAAGCCAGAACAGATTTTGATGATAATAAGGAATTACGTAAAAAATTTAAAATCCAAATGGGTTATTGGTACAGATGGCGTTAAAATAGAACTTATTCCAAGCAATGATAGTGATTCAGTTTCCGTTATCACTGAGTCGTTGCAAATGTTAGAAAATGTATTGCGTAAAAAGAATATGAAAGCGGTTTTTTTTATCGATGAGTTTCAAGAGATTGGTGTTTTAGCTAATAGCAGAGGAATTGAGGGTGCTATTCGCCATGTTGCACAGACAAGTGAAAACCTTATATTCATATTTTCCGGTAGTAATCGACACATATTGGCAATGATGTTTGATGATCGTTCTCGTCCGCTTTACAGTTTATGTGATCGTATTACAGTGAATCGAATACACAAAGAAGATTATATTAAATATATAAATAAAGTAGCCAAGAAAAGATGGAAGGTGAAACTTGATCAATCTATTCTGGATGAAGTGTTTTTATTGACGGAGTATCACCCATATTATATGAATGTTTTATGGGACAAAATATGGAGTTTTTGTGAGAATAAATTTCCAACTCACCTTACTGTAAGAAATTTATGGGAAGATTATATTTTACAAGAAAAATCAAAAATCGCGAAAGAGCTGGGTTCATTAAACACGTCTCAAAAAAAATTATTAGTAGCAATTGCGCAAGGCATGACTAAAGACCTAACAAGCAAAGCTGAATTACATAAATTAAATTTTAGTAGTGGGGCGGTAATAAAATCATTAAGACTTTTAGAGGAGCAGGATTATATAAACCGAGATAAAACTGGTGGCTATTTTTTAGTGGACCCCTTAATTAAAGCATCTCTTATGTTATTCTACCCTTAAATTTCAGTGGATATTTATTGGTTTTTGTTTTTTATTATTATCATTTCAAAAGCAGTCTAATTGATGTGACAAAGCATATGGCATTGCGTGGGATTTCATTAAGCCATGAAACAGTTCCGCTGTGATCAAAAAAGGTTGGCGCTGAAGTTGCTTTAAAATTCAGATCAAGTCATTGTCGAGTTATTTATTAGCCCGGTTGGTTATTCAATGGTGGAGCAGTTGGTACCTGAGCGTTGGCAGAGTTTGTGTATGGGGTCGACCATATTAAATAGCTCGGAAATCTGGCAGGGCGCCTATTCTGCGTCACGAAGCGCCAAAGCAGATGCTCCTTCATGTGCGCCATT